>JBPCKO010000130.1:0-2914 GCA_051004215.1 Streptosporangiaceae bacterium
TAATTGCGACGCGGTTGTGCGTTGTGGCCGCTGCTCCTCCCCGGGGCCTCATCCTTGTATCGGCCGTGGGGGGCGGCGGGGCGGGCCGGCCGTCCGCCACCGCGGCCTTGCCGATCTGCCGTACCAGGCTCGGCGTGCCCGCGCTCAGGTCGACCCCGGCGGCCACCGCGGCCCGGTGCGGCGCGTCCGGGGCAGCGAGCAGGCACAGCACCGGCGCGCTGATTTCGGCCCGGCGGAGCCTGAGCGCCTCCTCGATGTGCCCGACGCCGAGCCACGTCGCGCCGCCCGCGATGGCGGCCCGCGCCGTCGGCACCATCCCGTGCCCGTAGCCGTCCGACTTCACCACGGCCATGACCTGAGCGGATCCGACGTGCCGGTCCATCGCGGTGACGTTGGCCTCGATCGCGCCGAGGTCGATGATCGCTTCCGACTGCCCGTCCATGGGCCCATAGTGTGCCAGCAGCCAGTCACCGCTTCGGCGCGCTCACCTCACCAGCGGCTTATCGGGGCTGGCGGCGGCATGGTTAGGTACACACATGGCCGAACTCATTCCGCGCAAGGTTCTCTTCGGTAATCCAGAGCGGGTCAGCCCGCGGCTGTCCCCTGACGGCGCCAGGCTCGCCTGGATCGCGCCCTCAGGCGGCGTGCTCAACGTGTGGGTCGCGCCAGTCAGTCCGCAGTCCGGCGTCGACTGGGACCAGGCCGAGGTCGTCACCGGCGACTCTGACCGCGGCATCAGGACGTTCGCCTGGGCACACGACAACCGGCACCTGCTGTACCTGCAGGACCTCGGCGGGGACGAGAACTGGCGGCTGCATGACGTCGACCTGACCACGATGGACCGGCGCGACCTGACGCCGTTCGCCGACGTGCAGACCCAGCTCATCGCGATCGAGAAGGACTTCCCCAACGAGGTCCTGGTCGGGTTGAACAAGGACAACCCGCAGCTGCACGACGTGTACCGGCTGGACCTGACCAGCGGCGAGCTGACCAGGGAGGTGGAGAACCCCGGGTTCCTCGCCTGGCTCGCCGACGCGCAGATGGTCGTGCGCGGCGCGTTCGCACCCGAGCCGGACGGCTCCATCGTGTTGATGGTCAGGGACAGCGCAGGCGACCCGTGGCGGCCGCTGCTGACCGTGCCCGCCGAGGACGCGCTGACGACCGACCCGGTGGCCTTCAGCGCCGACGGCCGGTCGCTGCTGCTGATCAGCTCGGTTGGCGCGCAGACCGCCCGGCTGACCAGGATCGACCTGGCGACCGGGGGCCAGGAGGTGCTGGCCGAGGACCAGGAGGCTGACATCAGCGGGGTGCGGATCAACCCGGAGACCCGCGAACCGCAGCTGGTCGTCGTGCTGAAGGACCGCTCCGAGTACGTCGTGCTCGACCCGGCGATCGCCGAAGACGTGGCCGCTGTCCAGGCCCTGCACCACGGCGACCCGAACTTCGTCAGCCACGACGACGCCGACGCGACCTGGCTGGTCGCGTTCACCAACGACTCGGGGCCCGTCCCGTTCTTCGCCTACGACCGGGCGAGCAAGCGGGGCAGCTTCCTGTTCGAGCACCAGCCGGCCCTCAGCCAGTACACGCTCGCCCCGATGGAGCCGATCTCCTTCCCGGCCCGGGACGGCCTGACCATCCACGGGTACGTGACCTTCCCGCCGGACGGCCCGCGCACCGGGCGGCCGGCCGTGCTGAACGTGCACGGCGGGCCGTGGGCCAGGGACGCGTGGGGCTACGACCCGGAGGCCCAGTGGCTGGCTAACCGCGGCTACCTGTGCATCCAGGTCAACTTCCGCGGCTCGACCGGGTACGGCAAGGCGTTTGTCAACGCCGGAGACCGCGAGTGGGGCGCCAAGATGCAGGACGACCTGACCGACGCGGTCGGCTACGCGGTCGACCAGGGCTGGGCCGACCCCAAGCGGGTGGCGATCTACGGCGGTTCCTACGGCGGCTACGCGGCCCTGGCCGGGGCGACGTTCACGCCCGAGGTGTACTGCTGCTCGGTGGACATCGTCGGCCCGTCCAACCTGAAGACGCTGATCGAGACCGTGCCGCCCTACTGGGCGCCGATGATCGCCCAGTTCCACCGGCGGGTTGGCGACCCGGAGAAGGACGCGGACTTCCTGTGGTCCCGCTCGCCGCTGTCCAAGGCCGACCAGATCTCGATCCCGCTGCTGATCGCCCAGGGCGCCAACGATCCCCGGGTCAAGCAGGCCGAGTCCGAGCAGATCGTCGCGGCGCTGAACGAGGCCGGCGTCGATCACGAGTACATGCTGTTCCCCGACGAGGGGCACGGCTTCGCCAAGCCGGGGAACCGGATGGTCTTCTACGCCGCGGCCGAGAAGTTCCTGGGCCGCCATCTCGGCGGCCGGGCCGAGGACTGAGGCCCGGGGTTCTTGCCGCACCGCCCCGGGCCCCGTCCGCTGGTCCGGGCTCCGGCCTAGCTGCTGACCAGGCAGCCGGTGCTGATCCCGCTCTGCGGGAAGGCGCGGGCCAGGGCGTCGGCGATCATCTGCGCGCGGTGCTTGTAGCCGGTCGAGGTGAAATGGATGCCGTCGCTGATGTACCAGCTCCTGTGTACCTCGGCGGCCCAGTTGTAGACCCGCATGTTCGGGTACTTCGCGCAGGCCTGGAGCAGGGCGCGATCCCAGCGCACCATATTCACCTCGGCATACGGCCCGCTGTTGAGCACGGACCGCACGTTCACCCACATCACCGGCTGGCCGCCGGCCGCCTTCATCATCCGGGCGATCCTGGTCGCCAGCCCGACGTTGGAGCCGGCCGCGACGTCGGCGGTGTCGTTGGTGCCGAGCGCGATCACCCAGCAGCCGCGGAACCCGCCCCGGGACATCGACTGCGCCGCGTCGTAGCCGTTGACCTGGCCCGGCAGGACCTCCACCACGGACCGGGCCCC
>JBPCKO010000131.1:0-17764 GCA_051004215.1 Streptosporangiaceae bacterium
CCCGTGGCAACACCAACCATACCGCGGCGGTACACGAGCTGATTGGCGTGGCCCACCGGCAGTCCATGTCCGAGACCGGTTTTGCGCGGGCCGGCCAGCAGGGGGCCGCGGCCGACGGCCGTGCGGCCGACGCGGTGGACAGCTTCCTGCTGACCAGGTGCCTGAGCATCGCCGGCGGGACCACCCAGATCCTGCTGTCGCTGGTGGCCGAGCGCGTGCTGCGCCTGCCCAGGGACGAGGCGCGCTGAAATGAACTTCGACCTGGACGAGACCCAGCGGGTGATCGCGCAGTCCGCGGCCGAGGTGCTGGGCGCCGCCGAGCTGCCGGGTGCCGCCCGGGCGGGAGCAGCCGACGGCGGCTGGGCGGCGGCCTGGCAGGCGCTGGCCAAGGCGGGCCTGCTCGCGCTCACGCTGCCCGGCTGGATGGGCGGCGACGATCTGGGCGTGCTCGAGGCGGGGGTGCTGCTGACCGAGGTGGGCCGGCGCGCGGCCGACGTCCCCGCGCTGGCCACGATCATGCTCGGGGTGCTCCCGGTCACCCGGTGGGGCGCCTGTGAGCTGCAGGAGAAGCTGCTGGCCGGGGTGGGCGGCGGGGAGACGATCCTGACCGCGGCGGTGCGCGAACCGACCACGGTGATGCCCGCGACGCCGGCCACCACGGCGGTGCTGGACACCACGGGACTCGCCGGCACCGTGACCGGGACCAAGGTCGGCGTGCCGTTCGCCGCCCAGGCGCGCTGGATCCTGGTCCCCGCGGCCCTGGCCGGCGGTGGGGGCGATGGCGGCGGCTTGCCGGGAGGCGGTGGCGGCGGCCGGCCGGGTGGCGGAGACGCAGCGGCGGGCGGCGGGGCTGCTGGCGTGGCCGGCGCGGGCGGCGGCCGGGCGGTGGTCGTCGTAGATGCGGCCGGGCCGGGCGTCACGCTCACGGCAACATCAGCGTCCGGGACCGGCCCGGAGTACACGGTCCGGCTGGATGCCGCTCCCGTCGCCGGCATTCTCGGCACCGGGATTCCCGGCATCGGGACGACCGGGCCCGGGGATCTGGGCGCCGGGCAGGTCCGTGGCGGGCCGGCGGCGGACGGCCGGGGCGCTGCGGTCGAGGACCTGTACCGGCTGGCCGCGGCGGGCGCGGCGGCGGTGGCCGACGGCGCGCTGGCCGGGGCGCTCGCGCTGACCGCGTCCTACGTCGCCGCCCGGGAGCAGTTCGGGCGACCGCTGGCGACGTTCCAGGCCGTGGCCGGCCAGGCCGCCGATGTCTACATCGCGAGCCGGACATTGCACCTGGCCGCGCTCTCGGTCTGCTGGCGGCTGTCGGCCGGGCTGGACGCCGGCCACGACGCGACCGTTGCCGCCTACTGGCTCGCCCGGGTGTCGCCCGCCGCGCTGCGGACGTGCCACCAGCTGCACGGCGGGATCGGGCTCGACGTCGGCTACCCGCTGCACCGGTACTCGGCGCTGATCAGCGACCTGGCCAGGTTCACCGGCGGCGCCGAGTACGGGCTCGACGCGCTGGCCGCCGAGATCGCGCCGGCGGATCGGGCGGCCGGCCAGGTGGCCGCCCCGGCGGTGACTCCGCAGGAGCCGGAGGAGCCGGAGCACGCCGGCGGGATGTTCCTCGAACTGACAACGAGACAACGCGCGCTCCGGGACGAGGTGCGGGCGTACTTCGCCGGGCTGATCTCGGCCGCCGAGCGCGACGCCATGCGAACCGACCGGCACGGTGACGCCTACCAGCGGCTGATCCGGCGGATGGGACAGGACGGCTGGCTCGGAGTGGGGTGGCCGCGGGAGTACGGCGGCCGGGGGTTCGGCCCCGTCGAACAGCAGATCTTCGTCTCCGAGGCCGCCCGGGCCGACGTCCCGCTGCCCGCGGTGACGCTGCAGACGGTCGGTCCCGTGCTGCAGGCGTTCGGCACCGAGGAGCAGAAGGCGCGGTTCCTGCCGGACATCCTGGCGGGCCGGGTTCATTTCGCGATCGGCTACACAGAACCGGGGGCCGGCACCGACCTGGCCTCGCTGACCACCAGGGCGGTCCGTGACGGCGATACCTACGTCGTCAACGGGCAGAAGATCTTCACCACCGGAGCCCATGACGCCGACTACATCTGGCTGGCCTGCCGCACCGATCCGCAGGCGCCCAGGCACAAGGGAATCTCGATCCTGATCGTCGATACCGCCGACCCCGGGTTCTCCTGGACGCCGATCATCACCTGCGACGGCGCTCACCACGTGAACGCGACCTACTACTCCGACGTCCGGGTCCCGGCCAGCATGCGAGTCGGGGCCGAGAACCAGGGCTGGCGGCTGGTCACCACCCAGCTCAATCACGAGCGGGTGATGCTCGGCCCGGCCGGGCGCATCGCGGCCCTGCACGACCGGGTGCGGGACTGGGCCCGGCGCGCTCGCGGCCCGGACGGCGGCCCGGTGATCGAGCAGCCCGATGTGCGCCGGGCCCTGGCTATGGCCAGCGCCAGCCTGCGCGTCAACGAGTTGCTGAACTGGCAGGTCGCGGTGGCCGACACAGTCGGGATCGCGGACGCTTCGGCGACCAAGGTGTTCGCTTCCGAGCAGATCCAGCGGCTCGGCCAGCTGCTGATTGACCTGGTCGGCCGGCACGGCGATCCGGCCTGCCCGGCGACCGCGGAGCTGGCGGGCTGGCTGGACGTGCAGCACAAGCGCAACCTGGTGCTCACGTTCGGAGGCGGCGTGAACGAGGTACAGCGCGAGCTGATCGCCACGGCCGGGCTCGGGCTGCCCCGGGTTCCGCGCTGAGGCGCGGCGTGAAGAGAGGGCAGATGCGGGCGAGCGAGGCAGCCGGCGACCCGGCGGCCAGGATCCGGGCCGAGGCCGAACGGATCATGGCCCTCGGGGAGAGCGGCCCGCGCCAGGCCAGGGACCCGGTAAACCTGCCGATCATCGAGAACTGGACCGAGGCGATCGGGGACTCGAACCCGGTGTACACCGACCAGGCCGCGGCCGCCGCGTCCGTCCACGGCGGCCTGGTCGCGCCGCCGGCCATGGCGCAGGTCGGGACCATGCCCGGGCTGGGCCGGCCGCGTGAGGCCGGCGATCCCATGAGCCAGATCGTCGCGGTGCTGGAGGACGCGGGTTACACCTCGGTGGTCGCGACCAACTCCGAGCACGTGTTCCGCCGGTACGTGCGGCACGGCGAGCGGCTGACGTTGCAGGTCGCGCTGGCCGGCCTCACCGGCCCGAAGCGGACGGCGCTGGGCGAGGGCTGGTTCTTCACCACCCGCCACACCTGGTACAGCGGTGACGAGGTCGTCGCGACAATGGACTTCAGGATCCTGAAGTTCCGGCCGCCGGCTGTCCCGGGCCGCAACGGCCAGGCCCCGGCCCAGGCCCCGGTCCCGGTCCCGGCTCCCGCCCCGGCTCCCGCCCCGGCCGCGAGCGAGCCGGCTCAGGACGAGTTCGTGCTGCGGCCGGTGATCTCCCCGGACACCCAGTTCTTCTGGGACGGCCTGGCCGCCGGGGAACTGCGGATCCAGCGCTGCCCGGCCTGCGGCGCGCTGCGGCACCCGCCGGGGCCGATGTGCCCGCGGTGCGGTGCCGCCGATCCCGGTTACCAGGTCGCGGCGGGCACCGGCACCGTATTCAGCTACGTCGTCCATCACCACCCGCCGGTGCCCGGCAAGACCCTGCCGCTGGTGATCGCGCTGGCCGAGCTTGACGAGGGCGTCAGGGTCCTGGCCGAGATGCCCGGGCTGCGCCCTGACCAGGTCCGCGTCGGCTTGCCGGTGCGGATCGGGTTCCTGCGCGTCGATGACACGCTCACGCTCCCGGCCTGGTATCCGGCCGCGTCGCCGGCCGGGCCGGACCCCGGCGCGGGCCAGCTGCCCACGATGACCGTGGACGTCACGCCCACGTTCGTCGTCGCGGCAGCGCTGGCGACGCGCGACTTCACCCCCGTGCACCACGACCGGGACCTGGCGATCGGGAACGGCAGCAAGGACATCTTCCTGAACATCCTCACCGACACCGGGCTGGTCCAGCGGTTCCTCACCCAGTGGGCCGGGCCGAACGCGCTGATCAGGGCGATCTCGATCCGGCTCGGCGTGCCCTGCTACGCGGGCGACACGCTGCGGTTCGCCGGCGAGGTGACCGGGCGGGAGCCCGGCGGCCCGGATGCGGGCGCGGGTTACGAACGCTGCCGGGTCGCGGTCACCGGGCGCTGCGGCCTCGGCGACCACATCATCGCCACGGCCGTGGTCGACGTGCCGGGGAGCGGGTCGTGACCGGGCCGCAGCGAGGGCCGGCCGCGGCCATCGCCGGGATCGGGGCGACCGAGTTCTCCAAGAACTCGGGACGCAGCGAGCTGCGGCTGGCCGCCGAGGCCGTGCGCGCGGCGCTGGACGACGCCGGGCTGAGCCCGGCCGATGTCGACGGCCTGGTCACGTTCACGATGGACGCCAATGCCGAGGTCGCCGTGGCGCGCGAGGTCGGGGCCGGCGAGCTGACCTTCTTCAGCCAGATCGGCTACGGCGGCGGTGCCGCGTGCGCGACCGTGCACCAGGCCGCGATGGCGGTAGCCACCGGGGCGGCGCAGGTCGTGGTCTGCTACCGGGCCCTGAACGAGCGCTCGGGCCGTCGGTTCGGTCAGGTGGCGGTCAGCGCAGTTACCGCGCCGACTACATCGGGGATCGACAACGGCTGGCACTATCCGATGGGGTTGTCGACCCCGGCCGCAACGGTCGCGATGCAGGCCCGCCGGTACATGCATGTCTACGGCGCGACCAGCGGGGACTTCGGCGCCGTGGCGGTCGCCGACCGGCGACACGCGGCGGTGAACCCGGCCGCCTGGTTCTACGGCCAGCCGATCACGCTGGCCGACCATCAGGCGTCACGCTGGATCGCCGAGCCGCTGCGGCTGCTCGACTGCTGCCAGGAGAGTGACGGCGCGGTCGCCCTCGTCGTCACCAGCCTGGAGCGGGCCAGGGATCTGCGGAGCGCCCCGGCCGTGATCCGGGCCGCGGCCCAGGGGGCCGGCCCTGACCAGTTCACGATGACCAGCTACTACTCGGGCGACCTGACCGGCCTGCCCGCCATGGGCGTGGTCGCCCGGCAGCTCTGGGCCCAGTCGGGGCTGGGCCCGGCGGCCATCCGGACGGCCATCTTGTATGACCACTTCACTCCCTACGTGCTAATGCAGCTCGAGGAACTGGGGTTCTGCCCCCGCGGCGAGGCCCGGCACTTCATCGCCGGCGGCGCGATCGAGGTCGGCGGCGCGCTGCCGCTGAACACCCACGGCGGACAGCTCGGCGAGGCTTACGTCCATGGCATGAACGGGATCGCGGAGGCGGTCAGGCAGGTCCGCGGCACGTCGGTGAATCAGGTTCCAGGCGATGGCGCCGTGCTGGTCACCGCGGGCACCGGCGTGCCGACCAGCGGCATGGTGCTGGCCGGCGACTGAGCGCCCGGCCGGGTGCCGTCCGCGGCCGGCGCCCGGGCCGGAAATCAGGTGCCCATGTCCAGCGCCGCGATGTAGCCGAACGTCATGGCGGGCCCGATCGTGGCGCCCGCGCCGGCGTAGCTGCGTCCCATCACCGCCGCGCTGGCGTTCCCGGCCGCGTACAGACCGGCGATCACGCTGCCGTCGGCGCGGAGCACCCTGGCCCGCTCGTCGGTGCGCAGCCCGCCCTTGGTCCCCAGGTCGCCGGGGACTATCTTGGCGGCGTAGAAGGGCGGCTGGGCCAGCGGGGCCAGGTTCGGGTTCGGCCGGCAGCGCGGGTCGCCGTAGTACCGGTCGTAGGCCGAGCGGCCGCGGCCGAAATCCTCGTCCTGACCGGCCCTGGCGAAGCCGTTGAACCGCTGTACGGTCTGCTCCAGGCCGCCGGCGCTGACGCCGATCTGGGCGGCCAGGTCCGCGATCGTGCCGGCCTTGTGCATCGCGCCGGCCGCGTACCAGCGCCGCGGCAGCGGCTTGCGGGGCGGCCGGCCGGCGAAGACGTAGCGGTTGCGGTAACGCTGGTCCAGGATCAGCCAGGCCGGGATGTGCGGGGTCGCATCGCTATGCCGCTCATACATCGCGTGCACGGCGTCGACATAGGGCGCGGCCTCGTTCACGAACCGCTGGCCGGCCTGGTTGACCAGGACGCAGCCGGGCAGCGAGCGCTCGGACAGGCAGAAGAACGGCCCCGAGGTCAGCGGGATGGACGGGCCCCACCAGGCGTCGTCCATCAGGTCGACCGCGGCCCCGGCGGCCTGGCCGGCCACGATGCCGTCGCCCGTGTTACCCAGCGAGCCGACGGTCCAGTCCGCGCCGACCGGCGGGCGCTGGTACTGCTCGCGCATCGGCCCGTTGCGCTCGAATCCGCCGGTCGCGAGCAGCACGCCGCGCCTGGCCCTGATCGTGGCGGGCTGCCCGTCGCGGATGACCTGGATCCCGGCGACGGCGCCGCCCTCGGTCAGCAGGCCGGTCAGCGGCGTGCCGAGCCAGACGGGTACGCCGGCGTCGGCCAGCCCGGCCCGCAAGCCGGCCGCCAGCGCCTGGCCGAGGCTAAGGGTGCGTCGCCGCCGGGCCTTGCTGACCGCCATCCTGGCCGCGACCCTGGCCGTGGTCCAGATCGCCCGCGGGTGGCTGGTGCCCAGGCTGAGCCAGCGGTACTCGGCCGCGGTGATGGCCATGGCGTCCGGGGCCGGCAGGTAGGGCGGATTCAGGCGATCCAGCTCGGCGCCGAGTACCCGGCCGTCCAGCGGCACCGGCTCGATGGTCCGGCCGCAGGCCAGGCCGCCCGGGGCCTCCGGGTAGTAGTCGGCGTAGCCGGGTACCCAGGCGAACTCGAGCGGAGTAGAGCTCCTGACCAGGTCCAGCATCGGCGGCCCCTGTTCGAGCACGGCTCGCTGCCGGCCCGGATCCACCTCATTACCGGCGACGAACGCCAGATAGCGGCGGGCCTCGCTGGCCGAGTCGGCGACCCCGGCCCGCGTCAGGACCGTGTTCCCCGGGACCCAGAGCCCGCCGCCTGACCGAGCCGTCGAGCCGCCGAAGCAGTCTTCCTTCTCGATCACGACGACGCTCAGCCCGCGGCTCGCCGCGGTGAGCGCGGCGGTCAGGCCGGCCGCCCCGCTGCCCGCCACGACCACGTCGAACTCCGGCTCCGGTGCCAAGGCGCCTCCCGGGCACCATAGTAGAACACGTTTCAGTTTTGCCGGGCTGCGCGGACTGAGCCAGGGCTAGCTGGCCGGCGGCGGGTCCGGGCTGAAGTAGCCGGCTAGCAGATCGACCGGCACGAGATCGGCGGCGTCGGGGTCCGGCTCGGCGCTCACCTCGTCGACCAGCGCCCTGAGCTGCTCGCGGATGGCGGCGGCGCGAGCGGCCGGCACCTGCCCGTCGGTGATCGCCAGGAGCGGGCGCCGGTAGCCGGATCCGGCCGCCGGCTGGCCGGCCTGGCCGGACCGCAGGGTGCCGAAGTACTCCCGCCGGTACATCTCCAGGGCCGCCGCCACCATGGCCTCGGCCTCCGGGCTCACCCGCTCCTCGTCGCTGATCTCGTCGCCGGTGAACCCGGAGCGGACGGCCTGATAGCGCTGCTCGAGGATGCCCGAGACCACGCGGCTGGACACCGAGCCGATCAGGCCGGCCGCCTCCAGGTGCTTGATATGGCGGTAAAGCTTGGTCTGGGGCTCGCCCAGCTCGGCCGCCAGCTCCTTGACCGTCATCGCCGGCGGTCCCTGGCTCGTGTTCCTGGTCAGCACGAACATCATGTTCATCCGCAGCGGGTCGGCCAGCGCCTTGAGCAGCTCCACGTTGGACACCGGGCGGCGCGCTGCCGGAGCCGCCGCGGGCTCGCTCGGTTCGGTCACAAAAACATCTTGCCACACGTTCACGTTCGTGTCATCATTCGCATATGCAGAAGCGTTCATGGTAACGTGAACGTTGCGGAGAGGGTGAAAGCGGCGGCAACGGACCGCGGCCAGCAAGCCCGGAGGCGACCACGATGTATCCCCGTCAGCTCGAGACACTCGCGACCCAGCACGGGCAGGAACTGCGGTCCCGCCGCCCGGGCCGGAGCCGGAGCGACTCCCGCGCGATCCGCGCCCAGGCCGGCTGGACCCTGGTCGCCGTCGGACTGCGGCTGGCGTCGTCCGCCAGCCGGTAGCCGCCGGGCCCGCGTCCGCGGGCCGGCCAGGCTCGCCCGGCCCTGCGATACAGTCGAGCCCGGTCTGGCCGGTACCGGGACCGGCCGGAACGCGGTGGCAGCAGGGAGCGAGCAGCCGATGAAGGCGCTGGTCAAGTCCAAGGCCGAGCCGGGGCTGTGGGTGCAGGACGTCCCGGTCCCGGCCATCGGCCGGGACGACGTGCTGATCCGGGTGCTGCGCACCGGCCTGTGCGGGACTGACCTGCACATCGAGGCCTGGGACGGCTGGGCGCAGGCTAACGTGCCGGTGCCGCTGATCATCGGGCACGAATTCGCCGGGGAGATCGTCGAGCTCGGGGCCGATGTGCGCGACCTGGCCGTGGGGGACCTGGTCAGCGGTGAGGGTCACCTGGTCTGCGGCCGGTGCCGGAACTGCATGGCGGGCCGCCGGGTGCAGTGCGCCCACACCAAGGGCGTCGGAGCCAACCATCCTGGCGCGTTCGCTGAGTACATCGCCCTGCCGGCGGCCAACATCTGGCGGCACCTGCCCGGCATCGACCTGGACGTCGCCTCGATCTTCGACCCGTTCGGCAACGCGGTGCACACCGCGCTGACGTTCCCGGTGCACGGCGAGGACGTGCTGATCACCGGGGCCGGCCCGATCGGGATCATGGCCGCGATCGTGGCCAGGCACGCAGGTGCCCGGTACATCGTGATCACCGACGTCTCGCCGTACCGGCTCGAGCTGGCCAGGTCGGCCGGCGTGACGGTGGCCGCCGATACCAGCGAGCGCCCGCTCAGCCAGGTCATGACCGACCTCGGCATGCGCGAGGGCTTCGACGTCGGCATGGAGATGTCCGGCCAGCCGGCCGCGATGCGGGAGATGCTCGCGGCGATGACCCACGGCGGCAAGGTCGCCCTGCTCGGCCTGCCCGCCGCCGAGTTCGGGATCGACTGGTCGCATGTCGTCGTCAACATGATCACCATCAAGGGCATCTACGGACGCGAGATGTTCGAGACCTGGTACTGGATGTCCGTACTGACCCAGTCCGGCGTCGATATCAAGCCCGTGATCACGCACCGGTTCGCCGCCGATGACTACGAGGCGGCCTTCGATACGGTGCGCCGGGGCCAGTGCGGCAAGGTAGTACTCAACTGGGCCGAGCCAGGCCGCTAGCGATACCGAAGGGGACCGGCGATGTTCTCCAGCGTTGCCCCGCAGCTCGCCGACGAGATCGGCCAGATCCGCGACCAGGGGCTGTTCAAGAGCGAGCGGGTGATCGCCAGCCCGCAGCGGGCCAGCATCGAGGTGGCCGGCGCGCAGGTGCTGAACCTGTGCGCGAACAACTACCTCGGGCTGGCCGATGACCCCCGCATCGTCGAGGCGGCCAGGCAGGCGCTCGGCCGGTGGGGCTTCGGCATGGCCAGCGTGCGATTCATCTGCGGCACCCAGGACATTCACCAGCAGCTGGAGCGCCGGATCAGCGCCTTCCTCGGCACCGCGGACACGATCTTGTATCCGTCCTGCTTCGACGCCAACGGCGGCCTGTTCGAGACCATCCTGGGGGAGCAGGACGCGGTCATCAGCGACGAGCTGAACCACGCCTCGATCATCGACGGGATCAGGCTGTGCCGGGCCCGGCGGCTGCGCTACAAGAACCGGGACATGGCCGACCTGGAGGCGCAGCTGCGGTCGGCCTCGGACGCACGGCGGCGGCTCATCGCCACCGACGGGGTGTTCTCAATGGACGGCTACCTCGCCCCGCTGAGCGAGATCTGCGACCTGGCCGAGCGCTACGACGCGATGGTGATGGTCGACGACTCGCACGCGGTCGGGTTCGTCGGCCCTGGCGGGCGCGGCACCCCGGCGCTGCACGGCGTCAGCGACCGGGTGGACATCGTCACCGGCACGCTGGGCAAGGCGCTCGGCGGCGCGAGCGGCGGCTTCACCAGCGGCCGGGCCGAGATCGTGGACCTGCTGCGGCAGCGGTCCAGGCCGTACCTGTTCTCCAACTCGGTCGCGCCGGCCGTGGTCGGCGCCTCCCTGAAGGTGCTGGACCTGCTCGACTCCAGCGACGACCTGCGGGCCACGCTGGCCAGCAACACCGTGTTCTTCCGCGACCGGATGACGGGCCTGGGGTTCGACATCCTGCCCGGCGACCACCCGATCGTGCCGGTCATGATCGGTGACGCGGCGCGCGCGGGCAGGCTCGCCGACCGGTTGCTGGACAAGGGCGTGTACGTGATCGGGTTCAGCTATCCGGTCGTGCCGGTCGGCCAGGCGCGGATCAGGACGCAGGTTTCCGCCGCGCACACCAGGGACGAGCTGGAGTTCGCGGCAACCGCGTTCGCCGCGGCCAGGGACGAGCTGGACAGCGTGGGCAGTTAGCGGTGCGGGTCCGTTCGCCGCTCGGGTCGATCGCCGCTCGGGCCGTTCGCCGCTCAGTACCCTCGGGCCCAGTTCACGGCACCGTCCAGCGGCTGGTCCGCACGGTAGCGGTCCAGGTTGGCCAGGAACAGCCCGACCTTGCCGTCGGTCTCGGCCCGCGAGCCGCCTGCGGTGTGCTGGGTCAGCACCGTGCGCGGAGCCGTCCACAGCGGGTCGCCGGGCGGCAGCGGCTCGCGGGCGGTCACGTCCAGGACGGCCCCGCCGAGCCTGCCGTCGTGCAGCGCGGCAACCAAAGCCGCCTCGTCGACTACCGTGCCGCGACCCAGGTTGACCAGCACGGCGTCAGGACCCATCGCGGCCAGCCGCCGCGGGCCGATCAGGCCGCTCGTCGCCGGGGTCCCGGGCAGCGCCAGGAAGACGACATCGGACGACCGCAGCTGCCGGTCGAGCGCCCCGGTCGTGACCAGGCCGGCCCCTGAGCGCTTCGTCCCGTAGGTGGTGATGTCGCAGCCGAACGGAGCGAGGCGCTCCTGCAGGGCCCGGCCGATCGACCCGAAGCCGGCGAGGAGCGCCCGCGCCCCGCTCAGCGTGCGCAGCCGGGGACGCAGCGGCGCTGACACCCAGGTGCGGCTGGCCCTCGCGGCGGCCAGCTCGTCAACGCCGCGCAGCACGGCGAGCAGGCCGCCGATGCCGGTCTCGGCGACCGCGGCGGAGAAGAAACCGCGCAGGTTGGTCACCGTGACCCGGCGGCCCAGGCGATCCCAGTCCAGCGTCAGGTACTGGTCGCAGCCGACCGAGTCGAGCTGCAGCCAGCGCAGCGCCGTCGCCCCCGGCAGCAGGGCGGGCGGGCACGATCCGAAGACGACCTCGGCCCGGTCCAGGGCCTGGCGGTCGGCCGTGGCGCTGAGGTCCTCGTCGCCGAAGTGCACCTCGTCCGGTGCCGCCCCGGCCGCGAGCCGGGCCCGCTGGGCCGCCGGCAGGTCCGCCAGGACCAGGATCAGCACGTCGCCCCGCCGGGGCCGGCCTGGCGGCCTGGGCCCGCGGTCGGCCGGTCAGTCAACGTAGCCGACCGTGTGATCGTCGATCCAGTTCCAGTCGAGTTCGACGCCCAGGCCAGGGCCGGACGGCAGGTGCACGTAGCCGTGCTCGTCCGGGGTGAGCGGGTCGCCTTTCATTCCGAACCTGAACATGTCGTGATGGGTTTCCAGCAGGCCGCAATTGGCCATCGAGCAGGCCACATGCAGGTTGGCCACGTCGAGCAGGGGAGACGAGGCGGTGTGAATCTCCAGGTTGTAGCCGAACAGCTCGCACGCGGCCATCGCCTTGCGCAGGCCGGTCACGCCGCCGGAGTTCATGACATCGCCGCGCATCAGGTCGACCGCCCCGGTCCGCAGGTACTCGGCCTTCTCGGCCAGCGTGGTCGTCTCGCTGGCCAGGATCGGTACCCGCAACTGCCTGGAGAGCCGCCGCAGGACCGATAGCTGGCGGTCGTAGACCGGTTCCTCGAACCAGTGGTACTCCAGGTCGCCGAGCGCCCGCCCGACGATCAGCGCGTCGGTGAAGGAGTAGAAGCTGGACGCGTCATGCATCAGCTTGAAGCCGTCGCCGGCCGCTTCGCGCGCGGCCCGCAGCCGCGGGATGTCCAGTTCCGGCCCGTCGCAGAAGTTGAGCTTGCAGCCGTGGACGTTCGCCTGCCGATGCCGGCGCACCTCGGCGTAGACGAGTTCCGGCGTGGTCAGGAAATACGATCCGACCCGGTAGGCGGGCATCTTCGTCCGCTCGATCCCGAGCAGCGCGGCTATGGGCAGGTTCGCGATCTTGCCCTTGATGTCCCACAAGGCCACGTCAAGGATGCCCTGGACGGTGTCGGTGTGGGCGTACAGGTGCCGGTTCCGCCGCCTGAGCAGCTGCCAGATCCGTTCGTGGTGCAGCGGGTCAAGGCCGATCAGGGCGCTGGCGTAGGCGTCCCTGATCGCGTAGCTGTTCGGCCGGCCCTCGCCGTTGGCGCCGTATCCGGTCGCGAAGCCGTCGACGCCTTCGTCCGTGCTCACCCGGACGAGCGGGTATTCCCAGGTGTCCGGCTCGTCGGCCGGGATGGGATGCCCGAAGTACCAGGGGCTCGCATCGATGCGCAGGCGGCGGATCTCGACGCCGGTAATCTTCACCGTCGCTCCCGGAGGGTCGGCAACCAGTCACAGCTCCCAGTGAACTCCGACGACGTACTGCATGTACGGCGGCTGGTCGGTGAAGGTGTGATCGACGCTGAAGATCGTGCCGTCGTCGAGCTGCACCGAGTGCGGGTAGCCGATGTGGTAGAAGTCCGGCGTGGCTGACTGGGGCGGGATGGCACCCTCCCTGATGATGAACTCATCGGCGACGTCCCAGCTCAGGCCGTCGGGCGAGATCACGCCGCGGACGCCGTAGGTGCCGCGGCGGTAGCCGTAGGTGGCTAGCATCCGGCCGTCCGACAGCAGGGTCAGGTCGGCCGGGTATCCCCACAGGCTGGTGGCCTCCGGCCTGCTCCAGGACTCCCCGTCGTCGCGGGAGTAGGCCACCCACATGTGCTGATGGCGGCCGCGCGGCAGGTGCTCGGTGCGCATCATGCAGACCAGCACGCCGTCGGCGGTGCGGCCGAGCGCAGGCTCGTCGAAGGAGATGATCCCGGCCGGGTCGAACGCGATCGTTGACCAGTGCTCCCAGTCCTCGCCGCCGTTGTCCGAGCGCAGCAGCACCGAGCGGATCGGCTCGGCATCCTTGCGTTCCCGGCGGGTGTTCAGCTGGCCGAGCACGGCCATCAGCAACGTGCCGCTGGGCAGCTCCAGGACGCTGTCGGCCGGCATCGTCCAGCGCAGCGGCTCGGAGTTGACCTTGTAGCCGGGCTCCCAGGTGTGGCCGTTGTCGCGCGACTGGCTGATCCAGGTACCCTCGGCGCCCTTGGCCCTGAGCAGGCCTTCCTCCGACTGCCAGCCCATGTCCTCGGTGATGCCCCGGCTGCCGTGGAAGCTGGTAACCAGGTGGTTGACTAGCAGGCGACCGTCGGACAGCTGGGCAATCAGCGGAATATCCGATCCGAAGTGCCGGGTCTGGGGCCAGACCGCGGTCTTGGTCGCCGGATCGAACGTCCGGCCGCGGTCGGTCGAGCGGACCAGGAAGACGGAGTCGAAGTCCTCGTGTTCCTTGGCCCGGGTCTCGTTGAACGTCACGACCACGTCGCCGTTGGCGAGCTGGGCGACACAGGTGTGCGCCTCGAAACGGTCGGGATTGGCGTAGATGGTGACCTGGCTTGCGTTCTTCACGAATGTCACGGCTGCTCCAGGGTCACGGCTGCTTCGGGCTCGGGCTGTGATGTATACATGATGCAATGGCTTCTGACCGGGTCGCAAGAGGCGCCAGGGACACCGCGCCGGCCCGTTAGCCCAGGCGCGCGCCGGTCTCGGGGTGGAACGCATGTTCCTCGCCCGGGACCGCCGCGAGGAGGAGGCTGGTGCCAGGACGCGGGGGCACCCGGACTTCCGACCGGACCACCAGGTGCTTGTCGGCCGGAGCGTCGCCGTCCAGATGCCCGTAGACGAACGCGTCGGCACCCAGTTCCTCGACCAGGCTCACGGTAAACCGGACGGCCGGCTTCCCGGCCGGCTCGATCCGCAGCGACTCCGGTCGCAGCCCGAGCGTGATCTCGGTCAGTCCGGCCCGTTCGGCGGCGGCCCGTACCTCAGGCTGCAGCGGAACTGTCAGGCTGCCCAGTTGCGCTCCGCCCGGCACCAGCGCGGCCGGGCGCAGGTTCATCGCCGGCGAGCCGATAAACGAGGCCACGAAGGCGTTCCCCGGCCGGTCATACAGGTCGCGCGGGGTATTGACCTGCTGCAGCGCGCCCTGGCTGAGGACGGCGACCCGGTGACCCATCGTCATGGCCTCGACCTGGTCGTGGGTGACGTAGGTCGTCGTCGTGCCGAGCCTGGCTTGCAGCTCGGCGATGTTCGCTCGGGTCTCGAACCGGAGCTTGGCGTCCAGGTTGGACAGCGGTTCGTCCATCAGGAAGACGCTGGGCTCACGGACGATGGCGCGCCCCATCGCGACCCGCTGCCGCTGGCCGCCGGACAGAGCGGACGGTCGCCGGTCCAGGTACTCCTCCAGCTCCAGCATCTGGGCGGTCTGGCGGACCTTGGCCCGGCGCTCGGCCCTGGGGACGCCGCGCAGCTTGAGCGCGAAGCTCATGTTCTCGGCCACGCTCATGTGCGGGTACAGCGCATAGCTCTGGAACACCATCGCGATGTCGCGGTCCTTGGCCGCCTTGTGCGAGACGTCCTGACGGCCAATCTGGATTTCGCCGGCCGACAGCTCCTCCAGGCCAGCCAGCATCCGCAGCGCCGTGGTCTTGCCCGAGCCCGAGGGGCCGACCAGGACCATGAACTCGCCATCGCCGATGGCCAGGCTGAGCTGGTTAACCGCGGGGGCCGGGTTGCCCGGGTACTCGCAGGTCGCCGCGACGAAACTGACCTCGGCCATGGTGGGCTCCCCTCGCCATCGCCGGCCTTCATTTCGTGGTCGGCTGGAGCGGCAAGACAGGCAAAGTATCGGCAGCGGTCCGATCGGCCGTCAACCAGCGGTTCACCGCGCTGACCGGTCCGCACCGGCCTATCTTGACGCCTTCGCGGTCAAGATGTATACAACACACCAGATCGGAGTGGCGTCGATCACACTCCCTGACCGGTGCTCGCCCCGCGTCCTGGCCGCCCTTACCTGGCGACCCGGCGCAGGGTACGCACCAGATAGCGAGGCGCGGTGGAGATCTCCGAGGCGCGCAGGCGGTTCGGCGGCTGCTACGTCACCGTTCCCACTCCGTTCGCCGACGACGACCTCTCCGTCGACTTCGACGCGCTCCGCGCGCACGTCAATTTCCTCATCGACGGCGGCATCGTGACCGGCGAAGGCATGCTGCTGGCCGGCGGCGCGGCGGGCGACTTCGCCACGATGACCTTCGACGAGCGGGTCCAGGTGGCCAGCGCGGTCGTGCAGGCGGCCAGCGGGCGGGTCAGCGTGGCGATGGGGGCCCAGACCACCAGCACCCTGGAACTGGCCAGGCTCGCCCGAGCCGCGGAACAGGCGGGGGCGGACCTGATTCAGGTGTCCCCGCCGTTCTACTTCGCGCACACGGCCGACGATTTTTACGAGTACGCGCGAGCGGCCGCGAGGGCCGCCGACGTCGGCCTGATCATCTACAACACGTTCTGGACCAGCCAGCATGTCTCGCACGCGCTGCTTGACCGCCTGGCCGGGATAGACAACGTCGTGGCGCTGAAGTGGTCGGCCCCCGACATGGGAAACATGGAGTTCGAGCAAACCATCACCCGGTACGCCGACCGTTTCATGATCGTCGACAACCAGATGCGGTTCGTGGTCAGCCACATGCTCGGGGCCAGCAGCATCGAAGTCCACATCTGCAACTACCGGCCGGACTGGGGGGTGCGGCTGTGGCGGCTGCTGGAGGCGGGCGAGTACGTCACCGCCCAGCGCGAGATGGTCGATGTCGCCATGCCGTTCATGGCCCTGTGGCAGGAGATGGAGACCTGGACCAGCGGCGACGGATATCTGGACAAGCTCTGCATGGAGTTGCTCGGCCTGGGTTCCAGCCGGTGCCGGCCGCCGACCAGGGACGTCCGCCAGCGATTCCATGACCAGGCACTCGACATGCTGCGCCGGACCGGAGCCCTGCCTCCGGCCGGCCCCCGCGGCCAGGCCAGGCCCTGCGCCGATGACCTCGATAACCCGCGCCGGGAGGCCGGCGCCAGCACCCCCTGATTCAGAAAGGAGCCGCACCATGCGACAGCCCCCGCTGACCCCCCGGTTCCGGCCGCGCCGGCGCAGCACGATGAGGCGCGCGGTACCGGCGGCAATTGTCGCCGGCCTGGTGGCCAGCGCCTGCTCGTCCACCCCGGCCACGACGACCTCGCACGGCAACACCGTGCTGAACATGTGGAGCACGCTGACCGCGTCGGACGCCCAGGCATGGTCGAAGATGATCGCCGCCTTCAACCAGGCGAATGATGGCAAGGGCCTGCACGAGCAGATCAAGCTCACGACCATCGCGAACAACTACACCACCAAGCTCACGGCGGCGGTGGCGACCGGCCACGCGCCGAACTTCGGCTGGGGAACGGCCGGCGCGGAAGCGCTCTGGGCCAAGCAGGGCGTCATCATGCCGCTGAACAAGCTGGCCAGGCAGGTCGGCTTCAACCTCAGCGACTTCTCGGCGGCGTCGCTGCGGGACGCCGAGTACCCGGCCATCGGCGGCAATGACTTCTACCTGCTTCCGATGGACTCGTCATCGTTCGCCATGGAGATCAACGTCACCGAGGCCAAGGCAGCCGGGCTGAACCCGGCCAAGCCGCCGGTGAACGGCGCGGAATTCATCAAATGGCTGACCGCCCTGACCAAGCGCAAGAACGGCCGGATAGTCCAGGGCGGCCTGGTCAGCGACACGACCGGGATCGCGACCACGCTGTTCGGCATCGTCGCCGCCCAGTACGGCTTCGAGCGCGTCAGCCCGGACCTGAAGACCGCCTGCATCGACCGGCCGGCCGCGGCGACGGCCATGAACTGGCTGCTCAGCCTGTTCGACAAGTACAAGGTGATCACGCCGAACGTGACCGACCCCTACCACACCTTCGACACCGGGGCCGGGGCGATCATGTGGGAGGGTCCCTGGACCATCCTGGGCAACATTCAGGCCCACCTGAACTGGGAATCGGTCCCGCTGCCGGTCATCGGGAACCGTCCGGCCACCTTCTTCGAGGACGACGGCCTTGAGGTCTACCGGCAGGCCGACACCGCCAGCTACATTCCGACGATGAAGGCGATCAAGTGGCTGTCCGACCACAGCTTCCCGTGGACCACGCAGGGACGCGGCGTCAGCCCGCGCACCTCGATCCGGGCCATGCCCGGCTACATGACCGCGGGGTTCGCCCCGAAGTACCGGCAGGCCTTCATCACGAGCATGCCGTACGCGACCGTGGCGTCGGTGCCCACCCAGAGCACCGCCGATTTCGAGTACTACTCGCTCGGCACCTTCGCCGTCGACGAGGTGTCGATGGTCCTGGAGCATAAGCAGAGCGTCAGCACCTTCGTCTCCACGGTCTGCGCGAAGTGGCAGCAGGATCTCAATACCGACAACGCCAAGAGCTAGCCCATCGGCCCGGGCGGCCGGGGGGAGGGGCGGGGGGGGTGTGGGGGGGGGAGGGTGGGGAGCTCAATCCCGCGAGGCACTTGCGCCAGCGTC
>JBPCKO010000132.1:0-30794 GCA_051004215.1 Streptosporangiaceae bacterium
GCGCTGAGCTTCGCCGCGATGACCGCGGCCCCGGCCGCCCAGGCCGCGGCCGGCCCGGTGCGCCCCGCCGCGACCAGGCTTCTGCCGGCGCCCGGCCACCAGGCGGCGCCGGCAGTCATCCGCTGCCGGATCGCCGTCGTGATCCGCTTCCCCCACCCGCTCGATGCCACGGGCAAGCTCACCTGCTCGGGCGGAGTCCGGCGGATCACGATGAGGGTGACCATCTACCGCCGCACCCGCCCGGTCAGGAGCCAGGCGTTCACCCACACCAGCACGCGGAGCCTGAAGCGCACCATCTACACCGGGTGCGTGTCCGGCCGTTACCACGCGGCCGCGGTTGGCAAGGTCAGGACGAAGTCCGGCCACGTCCTGTCGGGCGGCGCCAAGACCAGAACCGTCACCGTGCGCTGCTGACCGCCACGGTGCGGGAGCAGGGTCCGCGAAACTCACCGCATCGCGGGCCTCGTCTTGCCGCGGTCCCTGCGGCTAGACGAAGCGCTTGACGAAGTCCAGGCAGGTCTGGGCGACCTCCGGCCAGCCGCTGTCGATGGTCAGCGAGTGTCCGCGCCCGGGAATGTCTCGGTGATTTCCGTGGAGTTGCTCGAACGACAGGGCGACCGCCCGTGCCGGTTGGCCGGGTTGGTCAGGACCGCGGCCGACGACCTGAAGATGTCAGGAGCCTCCCGGGCGAGATCTGCATATTCGTGCGTCATGATGCAAGCTCCTATCTAGGGACGGAACGGGGTCACCTCGCACCCGGCCAGGTCCAGGCCATCACAGCACGGCAGGCACCACGGGCGGCGGACCACCGCGGCGTTGACGCCGGAGACCCAGAAGCCGGCCGGATTAGCCCGGCAGTGGACGCAGAGCTGGACGGTGCGCGGCAGCAGGTTCCACCGGTGCCAGGGCCGCCGGCGGCTATCTAGGCCGGCCCGCCGGGAGCCGGCGCCGGCCCGGCCGGTCCCGTCTGCGAGCGCCGGGCCGAAGCGGTCACGATCGTCCATGATCATCTCCCTGACTTACTGCGGTCTCGTATCCGCGCAGCAGGACACCACGGCCGGTCGCCTGACCGTCGCGGGAAGCCCGTGGCTTTCCGATATCCGGGCCGAGATATTGCGATGTCAGCCGGAGTAGCCGACGGCGCCCAGCTGGCCCGGAACTCGCCGCCGCGTTCTCGCAGCTGCCGCCGCGACCTGAGCGCCGGGCGGATCGGCGCGCGGGCACGCGGCTCGGCCGGCGGCCCTGGTCGGCCTGCGCTGTTAACCTTTTCCGTCCGGCGGGCCTCTAGTGGAGTGTGGACGTGCGCAGCAAGGGACCCGACCGGGCACCGGCCGGGCGGGCAGTCGACTACGAGCAGGTGTTCAGGGACGCCGCCCCTGGCCTGTGGCGGACGATCTTCGCCTTCGCGGCCGGCCGCCGGCCGTGGCCGACGACGCGGTGGCCGAGGCGTTCGCCCGCGCGCTGGAGCACGCCGGCGAGATCCGCGATCCGGTGCCCTGGCTGTACCGGACCGCCTTCCGGCTTGCCGCAGCCGATCTCCGGGCGAGCGGCGGAACCCGGAACCGGGCCCGGATCCTGACCAGGCTTTGGCCCCGGCGGCCGGGCTCGCGTCGCTCGTGCCCGCCCTCAGGCAGCTCAGCCCGGGGGAGCGGGCCGCGGTCGTGCTGCACTACGAGGCCGATCTGCCGGTCCAGGAAATCGCCCGCCGGATGGGAACGTCGGCCGGAACCGTGAAGGTGCACCTCTTCCGCGGGCGCCGCCGGCTGCGCGAACTGCTAGGGGATGACGAGGTCGACGATGCCTGAACGCTGGCAACACGAGCTGCGGAAACTCTCCGGCCTTGAGCCGCCGCCCGGCCTGTGGGACCGGGCCACGCGCGGGCCGGCGGCCTGGCCGCCCCGGACGCGCCGAACCTGGCGGGTCGCCGCCCCGGTCGCGGCCGCGCTGGCCGTCGTGGTGGTGGCCGGGACGCTCGGCCTGGTCAAGGCGCTCAGCCCGGCGCCCGGCGGCCCCGGCTGGGCCGCTAATCACCGGGCCGGCCAGGTCACCGATCCGGCCTACGGGTGGTCAATCCGGGTGCCGGCCGGGCTCGGGGCCCGCCGCTTCCGGAGCGGGGATGGGCGGGTCACGAGCGAGGGCGTCCGCGTCACGAGCTTCCGGCCTGACCTGCAGGCCCCGAGCGGCGGCACGCCTCCGACGGGCTGGCTGCGCAGCTTCCCGCCCAGCGGTGTGGCCGTGCAGATCTGGACGAATATCGGGGGCCTGCCGGGCCCGCCGCCGCTGCACGACAGCCCGTTCCCGCTCACGGCGTCATCGTTCAGCCAGGTCAGGCCCTATGCCGGCGGGGCCGAGCCTCGTCCCTGGTATCGCGGCGTCTTCGGTGACGGGTTCGGCTTCGCCGCCGCCGTCTGGATCGGGCCGCAGGCCAGCCCGGCCGACCGGCACGCCGCCTGGGCCGTCGTGCGGTCGCTGCGCTTCCCGGCCCTCCGCTCCGGCACGATCTGGCACGGCACCTACTACGTCCTCGGCCGGGCTTCGCGCTACCCGACCGGAACGGCGACGCGCTTCCCGGCCGCGTCCCTGCCCGGCGGGCCCTCGCTCTCCTCCCATGTCCGTGCAGGGTTCTACCTGATCCACGCGCCCCGCGCCTTCTACGTGATCCACCGGCAGTTCCAGCGCCCGGTCAAGCCGTATCAGACCTGCACGCTGGCGTTCGACCCCGGCGTTTTCCAGTTCTACTGCCCGGGCACCAGGCTGCGCTGGAACCGGGTAGGACAGCCACTCGGCCAGCTCGCCCGTCTCGGCCAGGACTGGAACCTGCCGCTGGTCCCGGCCACCGTGGCCCAGGACGGGCACATCCTGTTCAGTCCGTTCTGGGGCGACGTCCTGCGGGTCGATCTGCGGGGGAATCCCTGGGGCTGACCCCCGGCCCGCCCATCGCGGCCTGATCTGGCCCCGCAGTCCGGCCCGCGGCGGCGATGATCGCGTCGGCGCTCCTGGCGATGTCCTCCTCGGTTGTCGCCCATCCGGAGACGCTGATACGCAGAGCGGGCCGCTGGTGCCAGGTGGTGGGTCCGCACCAGCAGGTACCGTCCTGCTGGACGGCGTCGACCAGCGCCAGCGTGAGGTCGTCGGTGGCCGCCCGGACCAGCACCTGGTTGAGCACGACGTCGTTCAGTATCGTCAGGCCGGCCTGACCGAGCATGTCGGCCATGGTCCTGGCGTAGCCGCAGGTGCGCGTGATGAGATCGGTGACGCCTAGCCGGCCGAGAGCCCGGATCGCGGCCCATACCTCGATCTGCCTGGCCCGCTGCGACGCCTGCGGCGTGTGGTGCATGGCCTCGAACCCGGCGTCGGGCGGCAGGTAGCCGGCCACCGACGCGAAGCTCCGGCGCAGGTCGGCCGGCCGGCGAACCAGGACGATGCCGCAGTCGTAGGGGACGTTCAGCCACTTGTGGGCGTCGGTCGCCCACGAGTCGGCGCCGGCGAGTCCGGCGGTCAGGCTGGCGCGCGACGGATCGGCCAGGGCCCAGAGCCCGAACGCGCCGTCCACGTGCATCCAGGCTTGCCGCTGCCTGGCCCAGGCCACGATGTCAGGGAAGGGATCGAACGCACCGGTGTTGACTTCTCCGGCCTGGGCGCAGATGACGACCGGCCCGGTCACGTCATCGGGCAGGCGGGCCGCGAGCATCCGGCCCTGGTCGTCGGCCGGGACCCGGCGGACCCGGTTCCGGCCGAGACCGATTACTCCGAGGGCCTTGGTCAGCGTCGAGTGCGCGTTCTCCCCGATGACCACGGTCAGCTCAGGGGCACCGAACAACCCGTCGGCCTGCACGTCCCAGCCCGCCCTGGCCAGCTGCTGGTCCCGGGCAGCGGTCAGGGCCGCGGTGTTGGCCATGGCCGCCCCGGTGACGAACGCGGCCGCGGTCCCGGACGGCAGGCCGAGCAGGTCGGCCAGCCAGCCGGTCACGACGTCGTGCAGCCGGGCCGCTACCGGGGACATCACGGGCAGCCCCGCGTTCTGGTCCCATGCGCTCGCCAGCCAGCTCGCCGCAAGGGCAACGGGCAGCGAGCCGCCGACGACGAACCCGAAGTACCGGCCGCCGGCGCTGGCAACGGTCGCCGGGGAGCCGGCCTGGTCAAGCAAGGCCAGCGTGCGGGCCGGATCTGACGAAGATCCGGGCAGCGGCTCGGCGAACGAGTCAAGCGCGGCGAGCGCGGCGTCATCGGGCGCGACCGGACGATCATCGAGGCCGGCCAGATAGCGCTGGGCGCGTCCGGCCGCGTCGGCCAGCAACGCCGACATCGGCAAGTCTTTCAGCGAGGACATGGGACCAGCTTGCCTGACGGGGCCCCATCTATCGACGGGACTACCGGACCAGCCGGGCCGAACACCGGCCGCACCCGAGACGGTGCGCTCAGTCGGGTTCGGCGTTCCGGCCAGAGCAGCAAAGGCACGCTGCCCGGCCGCCCGCTCGCGCCGACGGCCTGGATCGACGCCTGATCGGCCCTGGGCCTATCGTTCCGGTAGGGGCTAGCCGGCGGAAAGAGGCGCCATGGCAGTGACGAGTTCACCGGCGCAGACGGCCAGGGTGGAGATCGACGGTGCCCCGGCGTCGGCCGGGCAGCTCAGGACGGTCGCCCTCGGCGGTTTCGGCCACTTCACCGCGATGCAGGTGCGCCAGCGCTCGGTTCGGGGACTGGACCGTCACCTGGCCAGGCTGGACGCGGCCAACCAGGAGCTGTTCGGGATTGCGATCGACCGGGCCGCGATCCGGTCGCATATCCGCCACGCCCTTGGCGAGGATGAGGACGCCTCGGTGCGCGTCATCGTGCTGGAGGGCGACGGCCGCCCCGCGATCATGGTGACGGTCCGGCCCCCCGGCGGGCTTCCCGACCGCCCGTGGCGGCTGCGGTCCGTGCCGTACCAGCGCCCGCTGGCGCACCTCAAGCACGCGGCGGACTTCGGTCAGCGCTACTACCAGCGGCTCGTGCAGCGCGACGGCTTCGACGAGGCCTTGCTGACCGGGCCGGACGGCGTGATCTCCGAGGGCAGCATGACCAACGTCTGCTTCGCCGCCGCCGGCGCCATCGTGTGGCCGGCCGCGCCCCAGTTGCACGGAATCACCATGCAGCTGGTGCAAGCCGGGCTGGCCGGGCAGGGTGTGCCGTCGCGGACCGAGCACGTCCGGCTGTCCGGGCTGACCGCGTTCACGGCCGCGTTCGTCACCAACGCGCGCGGCATCGAGCCGGTCGGCCAGATCGACGGGATCGGGTTCGCCGCCGACGACCGGATGCTCGCGGCGCTGCGGGCGGCCCGCGACTCGGCCGGCTGGGACCGGCTGTGAGTAGCACCGACGATGACCTGCTCATGCGGATGGAGCTGAACCTCGCCGAGCATGCGAGCCACCTGCACGCGAGCGTCCGGGGCGCTGCCGTGGTCCGGGCCGCGGACGTGGTCATAGCGGACAGCGGCCTGCCCGACGACATGTTCAACATCGTCGCCGCGGCCCGGTTCGCCGCACCCGCCGCGGACCGGCGGATCGCGCAGACGCTGCGCGTGCTCCGGGCCGCCCGCCGCCCGTTCTCGTGGAAGGTCGGGCCCGCGTCGGCGCCGCGCGATCTGTCCGGCCGGCTCGAAGCGGCCGGGCTGGCCGCAACCGAGCACGAGCCCGCGATGCGGGCCGACCTGACCGCCGCGCGCGCGGGAGCCGGCGGCGCCGGGCTGGAGGTCCGCCGGGTCAGCACCGCCGACGAACTGGGCAGCTTCGCCGCCGTGCTCGCGGCCGACCAGGATCCGCACTCGGCCGCCGTGCTCTCGTTCTTCGCCCGGGCCGCCCCGGCCGCCCTCGGACCGCGCTCCGCCGCGTGGTACCTGACCGGCTACTCCGGCGGCCAGCCGGTCTGCACCGCGGAGGTGTTCCTGCACGCGGGGGTCGCAGGCATCTACAACATCGCGACGCTCGCCGCGCACCGCGGCCGCGGCTACGGCTACGCGATCACGCTGGCGGCGCTGCGCACCGCCCGCGAGGCCGGCGAGCCGGTCGCGGTCCTGCAGGCGTCCGAGTCCGGAGCGCCACTGTACGAGCGCGCGGGCTTCCGCCGGTGCGGCATCGTGACCGGCCACACCCTGACCGCGCCGGCCGCGCTCGAAGGGACCGGCCAGGACATGAAGTCGTCCGGCCGGGTAAGTTGGCGACAGTGAAAAAGGTCATCGAGATACTCGTTTGCTTCATCCACCCGCTCGCGGTCGTGCTCATCTGGATCGATCTGGCCACCCGCAGCAGTCTGAGCACCGGGGCCAAGATCGCCTGGGCCATCTTCAGCATCATCCCGCTGGTGCCGTTCATCTACGTCCTCACCAGCGGTGACCTGTGGTAGCCGGGCCGTCTTAGCGCGGGCACACTTCACCAGGCGGACGGCCCGCGTTCACGGCGAGGGAACCAGCTAGGCAGCCCGGCCGGCCACGATCGGAACCGCGAGGCTTGCCGGGCCCGGACCAGCAGGGCAACCGACCACCGACGGGGGATGGCTCGATCATGACCGGACTCGTCCGGCGTCCGGGCGTGGCCGGGGCGTCGCCGCCTGGCCAGGTACATGTCCAGTTCGGCGCGGATGCCTCGGCCCAGGCCGCAGTGTCCTGGGCCGCCCCGGCCGCGGTGGCCAGGCTCCGGCTGCTGCTCGGCCCGGCCGGCGACCAGGCCGGGGAGCAGATTGACGCCGCCGAGCGGACCTACACCGACGCGCTGACCGGGCAGACCGTGCTCACGTACCACGCCCGCGCTGGGTGCCTCGAGCCCGGCACCCGGTACGCCTACCAGGTGCGGCACGACGGCTGCGAGCCCGTCGCCGGCACGTTCGCGACCGCGCCGCGCGGCCGGTCCGCGCCGTTCGACTTCACCAGCTTCGGCGACCAGGGGGTGCCCGGGCCGGTCGGGCTCGGGCACGGGCCGCACTCGCCCAACGCCGGATACGTGGTCGACGCCATCGAGCGGCTCGATCCGCTGTTCCATCTGGTTAACGGCGACTTGTGTTACGCCAACGCAAGCGAGGAACCGGTCGCCACCTGGTCGGCCTGGTGCGCCAGCATCTCCAGGTCGGCCCGGCTGCGGCCCTGGATGCCGACGGCCGGCAACCACGAGAACGAAGCGGGCAACGGCCCGCAGGGCTACCTCGCCTATCAGACCAGGTTCGAGCTGCCCGGCAACGGGACACCGGACTTCCGCGGCTGCTGGTACGCCTTCACGGCCGGGCCGGTCCGGTTCATCGCGCTCAACAACGACGACGTCTGCCTGCAGGACGGCGGCTTCAGCGGAATCCGCCGCGACCGGGTGCCGGGCTACCGGGCCCGGGGGTTCGACCCCTACATCAGCGGCTACAGCGGGGGCGCCCAGCGGCGCTGGCTGGAGCGGGAACTGGCGGCCGCCCGCGCGGACGACGACATCGACTGGGTAGTGGTGTTCATGCATCAGGTCGCGATGTCGACTGCCCACTTCAACGGAGCCGACCTGGGTATCCGGCAGCAATGGCTGCCGTTGTTCGACGCCTACGGCGTCGACCTGGTGCTCTCGGGGCACGAACACCACTACGAGCGCACGTTCCCGGTGCGGGGGGTCCTGGCGGGCAGCGAGGTGCTGACCCCGGCCCCGGCCGGGCCGGCCGACGGGACCGCGCCCGCCGACACCCGGCACGGCACCGTGCACCTGACCATCGGCGGCGGCGGGCATCCGTACGCCCGGCCCGGCCGGCTGCTGCACGGACCAGGCGAAGGCGCGGTGATCACCGGCGTCCGGCCGGGGAATCCGCAGAGGTCGCGCCGGTCGGTGCACCGGGCCGAGCCGGCCCCGTGGTCGGCGCACCGCGAGACCACCGCGCCGTTCGGCTTTGCCTCGTTCGACGTCAGTCCGGCCGAGCCGGGCGGCACCACCTCGATCGCGGTGACCTACTGGGGGGCGGCCGACGGCTCGCCCGATTACCGGCCGCGCGACCGGTTCGTGCTGCGCAAGCCGCTGCCCGGCGGCTGGGAGTGCGGCCGCGAGCTGGCCGGGACCGGCCGGGCCGGGCGCGGCTAGCCGTCGCCTGGACGGACCGGGGCGGACAATGGCAGCGTGATGGAGATCGCTCCCGACCGGTTCGAGGAGATGGTGGCCGACGCGCTGGACGGCCTGCCGGATGAGCTGGGACGCCTGATTCGCAACGTCGCCGTGGTTGTCGAGCACTGGCGGGGGCCGGACGGGCTGCTCGGCTTGTACCAGGGGATCCCGCTGACCAGCCGGAACACCCAGTACACCGGCGTGCTGCCGGACCGGATCACCATCTACCGCCAGGCGATCTGCGCGATCTGCTGGTCCGAGTCGGAGGTGCGGGAGCAGGTGCGCAAAACCGTCATCCACGAGATCGCCCACCATTTCGGCATCTCCGACGAGCGGCTGCGCGAGCTGGGCTGGTAACCGGCTCGCTGGCCGGCGAGGCCGGCCAGGCCGGCCTGGCCGGCGAGGTCAGCCCGGCCAGTCGCGCCGGTCCAGGGCGTAGAAGACATCGCCGTACTCGGCGCCGGCCAGGTATCCCGGCCACTGCGCGTAGAACGTGCGCACCAGCCGCAGGCCCGCCTTCTGAAGCACCCGCCGCGACCTCGCATTGACGGTCATCGTCGT
The DNA here is from genome assembly GCA_051004215.1 of Streptosporangiaceae bacterium. Taxonomy (GTDB): domain Bacteria; phylum Actinomycetota; class Actinomycetes; order Streptosporangiales; family Streptosporangiaceae; genus Chersky-822. The sequence continues at coordinate 8,655 of JBPCKO010000132.1, forward strand.
GGCGACCAGCCGGTCCGCCTCCGCGACGGTGAACGCGTGCCGGACCAGCGCCCGCGCCGCCTCGGTCGCGTATCCGTGCCCCCACGCCGCCGGGAACAGCCGGTACCCGAGCTCGGCCGTGCCCTGCTCCTGTTCCTGCTCGAGACCGGTGCTGGACGGCGGGCGCAGGGCGAGCCAGCCAACGGGGCCGCCGCCGCGCGGTACCGCGGCGAAGCAGCCGAGCCCGGCCGGCCGCCGGTCGTACTCGGTCAAGATGCCGGGCAGCGTCCTGGCCGCCACCACCTGGGCCGGAACCGGCTGGCCGTCGTCGATGTACCGCATCACCGCGGCATCGCCGTGCAGGGCCGTGAGCCAGCCGAGGTCGGCCCGCGTCATCGGCCGCAGGGTCAGTCGCGGGTCGCGAGCGGGCCGTCGCCGGCCTGGCTGTCGCCCATCGCCCGAGCCGAGCACACGGCGGCCCGGGCCGGCAGCCGGATTTCTTGACATGCTGGTACCGGAAACCACACCGGAGGTGCATGTGAGTCAGCTCAGTCTCGGAGTCATCGCGTCGTCGCGGAAAGAGCACGAGCAACGGCTGGCCATCCACCCGGCACACCTGGACCGGATCGACGCCGGCCTGCGCCGCGGCATCTACCTGGAAACCGGCTACGGCACGGACTTCGGCGTGTCCGACGAGCAACTCGCCCCGCGCGTCGGCGGACTCCGCAGCCGCGATCAGCTGCTCGCCGAATGCGACGTGATCGTGCTGCCCAAGCCGGTGCCGGACGACCTCGCCGCAATGCGGACCGGGCAGGTCCTGTGGGGCTGGCCGCACTGCGTGCAGAACGAGGACATCACCCAGCTCGCCATCGACCGCAAACTGACGCTGCTCGCGTTCGAGGCCATGAACCACTGGCACGAGGACGGCTCGTTCAGCCTGCACGTCTTTCATAAGAACAACGAGATGGCCGGCTACAGCTCGGTCTTGCATGCCATGCAGCTCGCCGGGATTACCGGCGAGTACGGCCGGCCGCTGCGAGCCGCGGTGATCAGCTTCGGCGCCACCGGCCGGGGCGCGGTCACCGGGCTGAAGGCGCTCGGCATCCACGAAGTGCACGTCATGACCCACCGGGACATCGCCGCGGTCGCGTCGCCGATTCACTCGGCCCGCATGATCCACTTCGAGCGCACCGCGGACAATCCGGACCGGTGCCGGGCCCACGGCGACGACGGCTGGGTCCCGCTGGCCCAGTACCTGGCCGGGTTCGACATCGTCGTCAACTGCGTGCTGCAGGACACCGGCGCCCCGCTTATGTTCGTCACCGAGGCCGAGCTGGCCGCGTTCGCGCCGAGCAGCCTGATCGTCGACGTGTCCTGCGACGCCGGAATGGGCTTCAGCTGGGCCCGCCCGACCTCCTTCGCCGACCCGGTCTTCACGGTCGGCGACAACGTCCGCTATTACGCCGTCGACCACAGCCCCTCGCTGCTGTGGGACTCCGCGACCTGGGAGATCAGCGAGGCCCTGCTGCCGCACCTGCCGGTCGTGCTCGGCGGGCCCGCCCGCTGGGAACCCGACCCGGTGGTCAGCCGGTGCGTCGAGATCCGCGACGGCGTGATCAGGAACAAGGCGATCTTGTCGTTCCAGAACCGGGCCAAGGCGTACCCGCACGAGGTGGGCGCCTGAGCCGTTCCGCCCGTCCGGTAAAGGAGCACCGATGCCCAGGCCAAGGCCCCGCTCCGGCGGGCTGCACCATGTCGAACTCTGGGTGCCGGACCTGGCCCGGGCCGCAGCGGAGTGGGGCTGGCTGCTCGGCGAGCTCGGCTACGGGATCTACCAGGACTGGCCGCAAGGGCGCAGCTGGCGGCTCGGCGATACCTACCTCGTGGTCGAACAGTCACCCGCGCTGACCGCGGCCGGGCACGACCGCTGCCGCCCCGGCCTGAACCATCTCGCCTTTCACGCCGGCGACCGGGCCCGCGTTGACGACCTGGCCGCCGCCGCGCCGGAACACCGCTGGACGCCGCTGTTCGCCTCCACGTATCCGTACGCCGGCGGTCCCGATCACTACGCCGCCTACCTGACCAATACCGACGGCTTCGAGGCGGAGCTCGTCGCCGGGAGCGGTGCTGTCAGAGGCGAGGCGCACGATGGCAGGCAGGACGAAGCCGCGGTTACCTGAGCGGCGCGCTCTTCTCGCCCAGATCCGGGCGGGCGGCATCACCCGCCGGCAAGCCATCGACGGCGGCGTCACGGCAGACTCGGCGCGGCCGGTCGCACTCCCGCACCTCCACGCAGCTGCGCACGTCAATGAACCAGCACGAGGACGGCACCAAGTCGACGAGCAGCCCGGAACCGAACTGGCGGTCCTCACCGGGCAGCAGCTGCGGCAGGTCCGCTAGCGCCACCCAGCGGTCCAGCGCAGGCACGCCATGCCGCGGCGCGTACCAGCGCCGCGCGCCGGGGTTCCAGCGAGCACCGCTGGCTTTGGCCAGGTCCTTGTCGCGATAGGGAACGTCTAACCAAGCGCGGGCGGACATCAGGCATCACCTCCGGGGCGGTGGCACAGCCGACTCTGGCCGGCCGCAAAGGATCGCCACCGCTCGCGCCCAGGGTAGATCGGGTCTCTGGCAGGATGACCACGCCCCTACGGCACCGGCCGCCATCCGGCAGGCGAAGTCGTGCTTGAGGGCGCGCCAGGTCCCACTCTGACTCTTTGGGTGGAGTTGTTATCGCTCCAGCACGGTAAACCCCACCCAACGATTCAGAGTGGGTGCTGGAACGCGGTGCGAGCGGCCGGAGGAGAGCGGGGTGCGGCCGGAGGAGAGCGGGGTGCGGCCGGAGGAGAGCGGGGCGCGGCCGGAGGAGAGCGGGTCAGGTGGGGCTGGGGACGTCGCGGGGGGCGGGGCGGGGGACGCCGCGGGGGAGGTCGCGGACGGTTACCGAGGTCAGGCGCAGGTCTCGCACCAGGTGGTCGATGACCAGGCGGCCGTCGATGGCGCCGCAGCTGAACAAGTCGATCGCGACCATGTTTTCCTCGGGCCAGGTGTGGATGCTCAGATGCGACTCGGCCAGGACCAGGACCAGCGTGATGGCGCCGTTCGGAAACACGACGTGGGAGATCTCGAGCACGTGGCCGCCGCCGGCGGCGACCGCGCCGGGGGCGGTCGCGGTCAGCTTGTCCAGGTCGTGTACGACGGAGTCCGGCGGGCCGATCGCGTCGACGGCGAACAGGACCTTCGGCGAAGCTGCTTCTTGCCGCCGCAGCTCGGTGTACCTGCTGGCCGGTTCCATGCCGGGCATGATGTGGCAGGATACCGCAGGGCCGTGCACGGCCCGTTCGCAGCACGCTCGCCGCTGACGCGGGCGCCGGGAGACAGGCCACCGCCACGCAGCCGATTGACATCGACGCCATCACCGCGCAGGTCGCCGCGGCCGTCGGCCTGGCCGAGGGCGAGGCCGGGGTCCGTGACGTGCTGCGCACGGTCGTCTCGGCCGAACCGGTGCCGACCAGCCAGATCGCCAGGGCGGCCGAGCTGCCGGTGCCGATCGTCACCGCCATCTGCAACGAGCTGCGCAAGCGCGGGGTGCTGGATAAGAGCAGGCCGGTCCGGCTCACCGAGGCGGCCAGGGAGATCCTGAGCACCGGGGGCGCCGCGCTCGAGCTGGCCTGCCCGTGCTGCGGCGGGCTGGGCGTACGGGTACCGGATGAGCTGGCCGGACTGCGGGCCGAACTGGAACCGGCCGCGGCCGGCGCCCCGGCCGCGCGGATGGAACTCGACCAGACCCACTGCACGGTGGACACCAAGATCCGCCGGGTGCTGAGGCTACACGCGGCGGGCGCCCGGCACGCCGGCCGTACCCTGCTGCTCGGCGACGACGACCTGCTCGCGATCGCGATCGCGAGGTTCGCCCGGCTGGCCGGGGTCACGGTCGGCCGCCTGGCCGTGGTCGACGCCGATCCGGCGGTGCTCGGCTGGATCGGCGAGCAGACGGCCGGCCCCGGCACCGAGGTGGACCTGATCGCGCACGACCTGCGCGAGCCGCTGCCCGGCTCGCTGGCCGGCGGGTTCGACACCGCCTGCACCGACCCGCCGTACACGGTGCCGGGGGCCGAGCTGTTCTTGTCCCGCGCGGTCGAGGCGCTGGACCGCCGCCCCGGCCGGCACGTGTTCTTCTCGTTCGGCGCCCGGCGGCCGGCCGAGACGCTGGCCACGCAGCGCCTGATCGCCCGGCTCGGCCTGGCCGTCCGCTCGCTCACGCCGCAGTTCAACAGCTACGCGGGCGCGGGCATCCTGGGCGGCACCAGCCACCTGTACCACCTGCGCAGCACCGGGGAGACGGCGCCGCTGATCGAGGGCAGCTATGACGGCCCGCTCTACACGGCGGACACCAGGGCCGCCCAGACCCGGCCCTACCGCTGTGCCAGCTGCGGCGCCGTGCACCAGGTCGGCCGGGACGGACCGGGGGAGCAGCCGCCCCGGTGGGCCCAGATCAAGGACCTGCAGGCGGAGGGCTGCCCGGCCTGCGGCGGCACGACGTTCAGGCCGCTCGCGCGGGGCACGCACTGAGGGCTGGCCCTGGCCCGCGTTGTGGGAAGATGGCGCCCGTGCAGTACCTGGTCAGGCCGGCCCGGGAGAGCGACCTGGACGCGATCGCGGCGTTCGAGGTCGACATCGCGCGGGTCTCGTTCGGCGACGAGGCCATCACCGACCCGGCCTTTCACCGCCGCCGGGTCGCCACCGCGCTGGGCAAGGCGGCCGAGACGGCGCTCGTGGCCGTGGCCGGGGACGCACCGGACGAGCCGCTCGGCTGGGCCTGGCTCTCGGGCCGGACGAACTCCCTGACCGGCGAGCGGTACGGCAACTTCCGCTCGCTCGCGGTCCGCGACGGGGCCGGCCGCAGTGCGATCGGCGAGCTGTTGATGAGCGCGCTCCTGGAAGCGGCGGAACACCACCACTTCACTCATCTGACTGGCAAGGTCAATGCCGCGAACACCGGCATGCGCGCGCTGTACCGCGCGTTCGGCTTCACCGCCACGCACCTGACGATGGAAAAGCGCTCCGGCCAGGGCCGGGACGAGCCGCCGGGGCCGGCGAGCCGGCCGTGATCAAGGCCCTGGTCTGGGATCTGGACAACACCCTGCTCGATGGCGTCTACCTGGAGTCGTCCGGGCGGCCGCCGCCGGTCCGGCGGGACCGCGCGCGGATCCTGGCCGAACTCTCCGGCCGCGGCATCCTGCAGGCGATCGCCAGCCGGAACCCGCCCGAGGCCGGCGAGTACGCCGGGCGCGCGGCCGGGCATGACTTCGCCGCGGTCCAGTGCGGCTGGGGCGCCAAGTCCGCGGCGATCGAGGCGATCATGGCCGAGCTCGGCCTGACCGCGGACGAGGTCGCGTTCACCGACGATGACGCGCTGGAACGGGCCGAGGTCGGTTACCGCCTGCCTGACGTGCTCGTCCTCGCCCCCGAGGACCTGGCCGAGGCGGCCGCCGGGCCCGAGTTCAGCCCGGCCGAGGTCACCGGCGAGGCGCGCCGCCGCGGCGAGCTGTACCGGCAGCGGCGGGCCAGGCTAGAGGAGGCGCAGGCGTTCGGCGGGTCACGGGACGATTTCCTGCGTTACTGCCAGACCCGGGTCACGATCGGGCCGGCCGGCCAGGATGACCTGCCCAGGCTGGCTGAACTGGCCGAGCGCACGCACCAGTTCAACTCGGCCGCGGCGGCGTGGCCGCGAGCCGAGTTCGCCCGCGTGCTCGACGCGCCGGACCAGCTGCTGATCACCGCGGGCCTGGCCGACCGGTTCGGCGACGACGGCCTGGTCGGCGGCTGCGTGATCAGCACCGGACCAGAATCCGGCGGCTGGCGGGTGCCGCTGCTGATGATGTCGTGCCGGGCTCTGGGCCGCGGCGTCAGCGACGCGCTGCTGGCCTGGCTCTGCCGCTCGGCCCGGGACGCGGGCGCGGGCCAGGTCGCGGTCGAGTGCGTGCTCACGCCGCGCAACGTGCCGCTGCGGATCGCGCTGGCCGGCGCCGGGTTCCGGGCGGCCGACGGGCCAGCGCCCGCGGCCGGGACCGTCGTGGTCTACCGCCGTGCGCTCGACGGCGACCTCCCGGCCGTGCCGCAGTGGATGGCCGCGTGAGCGGGGCCGAGGAGATCCGGCGGCTGCTCGCCGACCTGACCGGCGATGACCGGCCGCTCACCGCACCCGGCAGCACGCCGCTGCTGCGCGACGGCCTGGGCCTGGACTCGCTGCGCGGCACGATGCTGCTGGCCCAGATCAGCCGCCGGTACGGGATCGACGTAGCCGCCGAGGACCTCAACCTGGACAGCCTGGCCAGCATCGAAGCGCTGACGGACTTCCTTTCCAGGCGCCGGAACTCCTTTTAGGGTGAGCTGAACGCCGCGAGGATCCCGATCGCCGGAGGTAGCCCATGTCCGCCGTATTCGCCGTCGACGCCTGCCGGACCCCGGTCGGCAAGATCAAGGGCGCGCTGGCAGGCGTCCGGCCCGATCACCTGACCGCCGAGATCATCGGCGCCCTGCTGGCCCGCAATTCGTGGCTCGACCCGGCCAGGATCGACGACGTGTACTGGGGAGCGGCGAACCAGGCGGGCGAGGACAACAGGAACCTGGCCCGGATGGGCGTGCTGCTCGCCGGCCTGCCGGTCGAGGTGCCAGGCGCGACCGTGAACCGGTTGTGCGGGTCGGGCCTGGAGGCCATCGCCTGCGCCGCCCGGGCGATCGCGGCGGGGGAGGCCGACATCTGCGTCGCGGGCGGCACCGAGTCCATGACCAGGGCTCCTTTCGTGCTGCCGCGGGCCGCTGAACCCTTCCCGCGCGAGGCCGGGGTGGCCGATACCCGGCTCGGCTGGCGGCTGGTCAGCCCGAAGATGGCCGAGCTGTACCCGCCGGTGAGCCTGGGCGAGACGGCCGAGAACGTCGCCGCCAGATACGGAATCGGCCGGGCCAGGCAGGACGAGCTGGCGCTGCGCAGCCACCACCGGGCCGCGGCGGCCAGCGAGGCGGGCCGGTTCGCGCGCGAGATCGTCGCCGTGCCGGCGCCGGGCGGCACAGTCACCGCCGACGAGGGCATCAACGGCGCCCTCACCGCCGGGGACCTCGCGGCCAGGCGCCCGGCCTTCCGCCAGGACGGCACCGTTACCGGCGGCAACTCCTCGCCGCTGAACGACGGCGCGGCCGGGTTGCTGCTGATGTCGCAGCGGGCGCTGAACACCGCCGGGGCGCAGCCGCTGGCCAGGTACGAGGGCACCGCGTCGGCCGGGGTGCACCCCGACTACATGGGCATCGGCCCGGTGCCGGCCATGCGCAAGGTGCTCACCAGGACCGGCTGGCAGCTCGGTGACCTGGCCCTGGTCGAGCTCAACGAGGCGTTCGCGGCTCAGGCGGCCGCGGTGATCGACCAGCTCAAGCTGGACGAGGACCTGGTGAACGTCAACGGCGGCGCGATCGCGATCGGGCACCCGCTGGGCTGCTCGGGGGCCAGGATCACGACCACGCTGCTGCACGAGCTGCAGCGCCGGGGCGGCGGCCGGGGAGCGGCGAGCATGTGCATCGGCGTCGGCCAGGGCATCGCCACGTTGTGGGAAGCCGGCTAACCGCCGGTGACGGCGACCACGCCCAACAGCGTGCCGGTGAGGACGAGCCGCCCGGCCAGTGACGGCGAGGCGAAGTGCGGCAGGCCAGAACCGAGCGCGATCTTGTACCGGACCCGGCCGCTCGCCGGGTCGAGCTCGTACAGCAGGCCCGCCTGAGTGGAGGTCACCCAGACGGCATGGCCGCCGATCACCGGCGAGCCGTCAGCCGCGGCCGGCCCCCGCCACAGCACCCGGATCTGGACGCCAGCCAGCCGCACCGCGGCCGGGCCGCCGCCCGCGCACGGCACGATCACGGTCTGGCCGGCCACCGCGGCGCCGCCGAAGGCCGGGCACACCCGGTGCTGGCCGAGCTGGCCGCCGACGCCGCCTAGGTGCCCGGCCGACAGCAGGTAGCCGATGCCGCGCTTGCCCACCGTGAGCACCTGCCCGGCCGGGGTCAGGGCCGGGGTGAGCGAGCCGAGGTCCAGGTCGTCGCGGTTGTCGGCGAGCCAGGTCGCCGGCGCGAAGACGCCGGTCCTGCGCAGCGAAGGTGACAGCGCGGTGACCGAGTCGGAGTCGTCGTAGGCCCCGCTGGTGTCGCCGTTGCCGACGCCCACGTAGACCGTGCCGTCCCGGCCGATCGCCGGCCCGCCGGGGGACCAGATGCCCGCGTGGTCCGACGACGGCACCAGGTAGCTGACATCGGGTCTGGCCGCCGCTCCCGGCCCGGCCGCCGGAACGCCCACGACCGAGCCGACGTAGGTGCCGCAGTCCCCGAAGTGGCCGCCGAACGCGACGTAGATCCGCCCGTTCCCGGCCGCCAGCGCCGCGCGCTGCTGGTCATAGGCGGGATGGCCGTCAGGCGACGGCACCAGCCGCCGGTACCGCACGGCTCCGGACCGCGGGCTGAGCCCGGCCAGCAGGTGCCTGGTCGGGCCGTCCTGGGCGACCACGTAGACCAGCCCGCGATAGTAGACCGGGGTGCTGGTGATGCCGAGCGGGTCAATGTCACCGCACGGCTGGGCGGACAACGGCAGCGGCGTGCCGAGCCGGGCCGACCACCGGACCGCGCCGGTGGACAGGGCCAGGCCGTACACGGTGTCGTGCTCGGTCGCGGCGATCACGGTGTTCCCGACGACCAGCGGCTGGCCGTACACCGCGCCGTTCAGCCGCCGCGACCAGGCGATCGCCAGCTGCCCGGCGGCGGGCAGCCCGGGCAAGAAACCGGACCGGCGCCCGTTGGCGTGGTACGCGGGCCAGTCGGCGTGAGCGAACGACCCGGTCGCGGCCGTCGCTTTCGGCCCGGCCGGACTGACCTGGCCGGCCTGACCGCCGCCGGTACCTGAGCTGCAGGCGGCCAGGCTCGCGATGATCGCGGCGGCCAGCGCGGGCAGGCCGCGGCGCGTCCCCATGGCGCCCAGTCTGCCCGATGGCGGCGCCGCCGCGGTCCGCCCGTACCGGTGTGGCGCCGGTGACAGCCGACCGCGTAACGTCTGGGCCGGGAGCGGAAGCGGGGACCGGACACGATGGCGCAGGCACACGATGGCTGAGATGCGGCCCGGCCAGCAGGTCAGGGCGGGCGATCCGGCCGTGCCCGCCGCGTCAGCGCCGGACCGGGTGCTGACCATCCCGAACCTGATCAGCATCGCCCGGCTGGCCGGCGTCCCGGTGTTCTTGTGGCTGGTGCTCGGCGTCCGGACCTCGGCCGGGGACTGGTGGGCGCTGGCCATCCTGCTGCTGGCCGGCTTCTCCGACTGGCTGGACGGCAAGATCGCCAGGGCCCTGAACCAGCAGAGCCGCCTGGGCGAGCTGCTCGACCCGGCCGCCGACCGGCTGTACATCGTCGCGACCGTGATCGCGCTGGCGATCCGGGCCATCATCAGCTGGTGGCTGGTCGCGGTGCTCGCGGTCAGGGAGCTGATGCTCGGCGTGACGCTGCTGGCCCTGCGGCGGCGGGGCTACGGTGCGCTGCATGTCAGCTTCGCCGGAAAGGCGGCGACGCTTAACCTTCTGTACGCGTTTCCGCTCCTTTTTCTGGGTTCGCACCACACCCCATATGCAGTCGTGGCTCGCGTATTCGGTTGGGCATTCGCACTATGGGGAACTGCACTGTACTGGTGGGCCGCCGCGCTGTACGTCCGGCAGGCCCGCCGCATCCTCGCCGCGGACCGGGCGGCCGAGCACGCAGGCTGATGGCCTTTCCTTCGCACTGAAAGGAGCGGGCAGGCGGTGCGGGCGGTAGTCATGGCGGGGGGCGAGGGCACCAGGCTGCGCCCGATGACCGCCAACCAGCCCAAGCCGCTGCTGCCGGTGGTCAACAAGCCGATCATGGAGCACGTGCTGCGGCTGCTGCGCCGGCACGGCTTCGACGACACGGTGGTCACGGTCCAGTTCCTCGCGTCGATGGTGCGCAATTACTTCGGCGACGGCGAGGAATCCGGCCTGAGCCTGCAGTACGCGACCGAGGATATTCCGCTCGGCACCGCGGGCAGCGTCAAAAATGCCGAGGACGCCCTGCGCGACGCGCCCTTCCTGGTTATCTCCGGCGACGCGCTGACCGACATCGACCTGTCCGATCTGGTGCGCTTCCACAAGGATCACGAGGCGCTGGTCACGGTCGCGCTGGCCCGGGTGCCCGACCCGCTGGAGTTCGGCATCGTGATCGCGGATGAGGACGGCCGGATCCAGCGCTTCCTGGAAAAGCCGACCTGGGGTCAGGTGTTCTCCGACACCGTGAATACCGGCATCTACGTGATGGAGCCCGAGGTGCTGGCCCAGGTGCCGCGGGGCGAGTCGGTGGACTGGTCGGCCGACGTCTTCCCCAGCCTGCTGGACCGCGGCGCGCCGGTCTACGGCTGGGTGGCCGACGGCTACTGGGAGGATGTCGGTACCCACGAGGCGTATCACCGGGTCCAGGCCGACGTGCTGTCCGGCAAGGTCAAGGCCGACATCGACGGCTTCGAGGTGTCGCCGGGAATCTGGGTCGGCGAGGGCGCGGAGGTGGATCCGGACGCGATCCTGACCGGGCCGCTGTGCATCGGCGACTACGCCAAGATCGAGGCCGGCGCGCAGCTGCGCGAGTTCACCGTCATCGGCAGCAACGTCGTGGTCAAGGAAGGCGCGTTCCTGCACCGCGCGACCGTGCACAACAACGTCTACGTGGGCGTCGGCTCGACCCTGCGCGGCTGCGTGGTGGGCAAGAACACCGACGTGATGGCCTCGGCCCGGATCGAGGAATCGGCGGTCGTCGGCGACGAGTGCGTGATCGAGTCCGAGGCGTACATCTCCGCCGGGGTGCGGGTCTACCCGTTCAAGACCATCGAGGCAGGCGCCGTGGTCAACACCAGCGTGATCTGGGAGTCACGCGGCCAGCGCACGCTGTTCGGGCCGCGCGGGGTGTCCGGGCTGGTGAATGTCGAGATCACTCCTGAGCTGTGCGTGCGGCTGGCCAGCGCGTACGCGACGACGCTGAAGAAGGGCTCGGTCGTCACCACCTCCCGCGACGTGTCCAGGGCGGCCCGCGCGCTCAAGCGGGCCGTGCACGGGGCGCTCACCGCCAGCGCGATCAACGTGATCGACCTGGAGGCGCAGCCGCTGCCGGTGGCCAGGTACGAGACCGGACGCAGCGAGTGCGGCGGCGGGATCGCCCTGCGGACCACGCCGGGCGACCCGCAGTCGATCGACATTCTCTTCCTGGACGAGCAGGGCGCCGACCTGTCCCAGGCGGTGCAGCGCAAGCTGGAGCGGGTGTTCTCGCGGCAGGAGTACCGGCGGGCCTTCCCCGGCGAGATCGCCGAGCTCACCTATCCGCCCCGGGTCATCGAGGCCTACACCGGCGACCTGGTGCGCTGCGTGGACATCAGCGGGGTGCGGGACGCGGGCCTGAAGGTCGTGGTCGACTGCGCGGGGGGCACCGCCTCCCTGGTGCTGCCCGGCCTGCTCGGCCGGATCGGCGTGGACGTGCTGACCGTCAACAACCGGCTGGATGAGGCGACCCCCACGCAGTCGCTGGCCCAGGTCCGGGCCGACCTGCACCGGCTGGCCGAGCTCGTCTACTCCTCCAGGGCGGCATTCGGGGTCAGGTTCGACCCGGTCGGCGAGCGCATCATGCTGATCGACGACAAGGGCGCCCTGGTCCGTGACGACCGGGCCCTGCTGGTCGTGCTCGACCTGGTCGCGGCCGAGCGCCGGACCGGCCGGGTCGCGCTGCCGGTGACCACGACCAGGGTCGCCGAGGACGTCTGCCGCTTCCACGGCGTCGCCGTGAGCTGGACCCCCACGTCGCCGTCCGGCCTGTACGAGGCGACCGCGGCCGACGACGTGATCTTCGCCGCCGACGGCCGGGGCGGCTTCGTGGTACCGGAGTTCTCCCGCTCGCTGGACGGCATCGCGGCCTTTGCCATGCTCCTCGGCCTGGTCGCCAGGACCCGGCTGACGCTCAGCCAGATTCACACCAGGATCCCGGTCGCGCACCTGCTCAGGCGGTCGGTACCGACGCCATGGGCGGCCAAGGGCAGCGTGATGCGGACGATCGTGGAGGCGGCCGGCGACCGCCAGATCGACACCACCGACGGGGTCCGCGTGATCGAGCCTGGCCGGGGCTGGGCGCTGGTGTTGCCCGACCCCGCGCACGCGGTCACTCACCTCTGGGCCGAGGCCGACGACAGCGAGGACGCCCAGGCGCTGCTCGACGAGTGGGCCGCCGTCGTCGAACAGGCCGGCCGGGACCCGAGCGGCACCGCGTGACCCCGCTGGGCCGAAGGCCGCCAGCGCACCGCCAGACCGTGAGACAATTGCCGTCACTTAGTGACCGCTCGATGTCGCGCGGGTTGCGGCGGAATGTCGGAGGTGTGCATCGTGATCTGGCGCAGGCGGCGCAGCCGGGCGCGTTCGGTCGCGGCGCGGACCGCGGAGGGTTCAGGGGGGCCGGCCCCCCGGGCTAGCACGGCGGGCGGGGTCCCGCCGGGTCCGCCGCCCCGTGACACCTACGCCAGCCCGCCAGCCGGAACCGGGCCGAGGCCCGCCGACCCTGCGTGGCGAATGGACCAGCCGCATCAGCCGCCGGTAGCGTGGAGCGGACAGGCAGACATGGCCAGGCGGGACGCGCGGACGGATGCGTACGCCGTCAGTTCGTCCCGGCCGACGATGGGGAGGCCAGACGCTCCGATGCCCAGCGTCTATTGCACGGCCTGCGGTGCGGCCAATCCCGAGAACGCCCGCTTCTGTTCCCAGTGCGGCACCCCGCTGACCAGGGCCGCCGCCGCGGACCGGGGCACCGCCGGCGAGACCACGTCGATGATCTTCACCGGAGCCGAGACGGCCGAGGCCGAGCCGGGTGATGAGTCCGGGACCGACGCCGCCGTCATCGACGCGCTGCCGCCGGGCACGGCCCTGCTCGTGGTCCGCCGCGGACCGAACGCAGGCAGCCGGTTCCTGCTGGACAGCGAACTGACCGAGGTCGGCAGGCGGCCGGACAGCGACATCTTCCTCGACGATGTCACGGTCTCCCGCCGGCATGCCGAGTTCTACCGGCAGGGCGGCCGGTTCGCGGTTCGCGACGTCGGCAGCCTGAACGGCACCTACGTGAACCGCGAGCGAATCGAGGAGGCCGCGCTGACCGGGGGCGACGAAGTTCAGATCGGCAAGTTCCGGCTCGTCTTCCTGCAAGGGCATCTCACCCACGCCGAGAGCGGCTAGGCCTGACCGGCAGGATGAACGGCCAGTTCGCGCGCGCCTATCTCGGCATCGGCGAGGTCCTCGTCGAGCTCCGCGCCGAGTTTCCTGACGTCAGCGTGTCAAAGATCCGGTTCCTGGAGACCGAGGGCCTGATCAGCCCGGCCCGCTCGCCGTCCGGGTACCGCCGGTTCGGCCCCGCGGACGTGCAGCAGCTCAGGTTCATTCTGACCGCGCAGCGCGATCAGTACCTGCCGCTGCGCGTGATCAAGGAGCGCCTGGAGCATCAGGCCACCCAGGACAAGCGGCCGGAGCGGGCCGAGATGGTCAGCCGCCGCGACCTGCTCGATGCGGCCGGCATCGACGAGCAGCAGCTTGCCGAGCTGGAGGGGCACGGCCTGGTCAAGCGGGTCGGCCGGCTGTACGGCCAGGACGCGCTCGACGTCGCCTGCACGGTCGCCCGGCTGGCTTCCTACGGGGTTCAGGCCAGGCACCTGCGCACGGTCCGCACGGCCGCCGAGCGGGACGTGTCCATGATCGAGCAGGTCGTCGGGCCGACCCTGCGCCAGCGCAGCCCAGGCGCCCGGCAGGAGGCCGGCCAGACCGCCAGGGAGATCGCCGCGCTGCTGCTGCGGCTGCACCGGGCCATGCTGGAGTCCGCGCTGGCCGAGGCGGGCCTGCCGGGCTCCGAGCTGCCCGGCGATGAGCTGCCCGGATCAGGGCGCGAGCGGCCGGCCGGGCGCGGGGCCGAGGTGCCCAGGCCGGGCATCGCGGACGCGAGCGCGTGACCTGGGCAGGTGCGCCAGGCACCGAAAATGGCGGCCCGCCGAAGCCGCGACGGCCGCGGAGAGGGTGTCCGGCCGGAAAGGCTAGGGGTGTACGTTGACAAGGGAGTGCCCCGGGCACGGCAGGGAACAACGCTGACATGAGGCGCAGGTGAGGACGGAGTCGCGGTGAAGGAGATGGAGGTCGTAGGCGTCCGGGTGGAGATGCCGACGAACCAGCCCATCGTGCTGCTCAAGGAGACCGGCGGCGAGCGGTATCTGCCGATCTGGATCGGGCCAATGGAGGCGACGGCGATCGCGTTCGCTCAGCAGGGCATGGTCCCGGCGCGGCCCCTGACGCACGACCTCATGCGCGACATCCTGCAGACGCTGAAGGTCGAGCTGACCCGGGTCAACATCACCGCGCTGCGGGACGGGATCTTCTTCGCCGATCTGGTGTTCTCCAACGGCACCACGGTGAGCGCCCGGCCGTCCGACTCCATTGCGCTCGCGCTGCGGACCGGCACCACGATCTTTGCCCAGGAGGACATCCTCGACGAGGCGGGCGTCTCGATCCCGGATGAACAGGAAGACGAGGTCGAGAAGTTCCGCGAGTTCCTCGACAACATCACGCCAGAGGACTTCGGGAGTGCGACCTGACTCAGCCGCGACGCGCCGGGGGAGATCGTTGACCCGGCCAGCGTGCGGGCCTAACGTGCGAAACGTGCACCCCGACTGGAGGTGGGCGTGGCAGTGATCAAGGGCGACGGGCACGACGAGCGGGAACGATCCGCCGCGACCCGGCGCGCGGGCGAGCAAGGCCTGCTCTTCGATGACGCGGTCGCCCCGCTGTCCGAGGACGTCGGCTACCGCGGGCCGACCGCGTGCGCGGCCGCCGGGATCACCTACCGGCAGCTCGACTACTGGGCCAGGACCGGCCTGGTCGAGCCGAGCGTCCGCGCCGCCCGCGGATCAGGGTCGCAGCGCCTGTACGGCTTCCGCGACATCCTGGTGCTGCGCGTGGTCAAGCGGCTGCTGGACACCGGCATCTCGCTGCAACAGATCCGTTCCGCGGTCGGGTACCTGCGTGAGCACGGCGCGACCGACCTGGCCCAGATCACGCTGATGAGCGACGGCGCGAGCGTGTACGCGTGCACGTCGCCTGACGAGGTGGTGGACCTGCTGCAGGGCGGCCAGGGCGTGTTCGGCATCGCGCTCGGGCGGGTCTGGCAAGAGGTCGAGGGCTCGCTGGCCGACCTGCCGGCCGATTCCGGCGAAGAAGCGGCTCCGCCCGGCACCGACGAGCTCGCGTCCCGCCGCTCCCGGCGCCTCGGCTAGTTCGGAAGCATTCGCGTCATATCGTGTTAGGGTTCGGCGTTGTGCCACCCACTATCTCCGCCCGCGACGTGCGCAAGGCCTACGCCAGCGTCAAGGCCGTCGACGGCATCAGCTTCGAGGTCGGCCGGGGGGAGTTCTTCGGCATCCTCGGGCCCAACGGGGCCGGCAAGACCACCACCCTGGAAATCATCGAGGGCCTGCGCCAGGCCGACTCCGGCGAGGTCACCGTGCTCGGCCAGCCGCCCTGGCCCCGGAACGACAAGCTGCTGCCCAGGATCGGCGTGCAGCTGCAGGCATCGTCGTTCTTCGAGCGGCTGAGCGCCCGCGAGCAGATCAGCACGTTCGCCTCGTTCTACGGCGTCGCCACGGCCGGAGCCGACCAGATGCTGGAGACCGTCGGCCTGACCGAGCAGGCGAACCTGCGTACCGAGAAGCTGTCGGGCGGCCAGGCCCAGCGGCTGTCGATCGCCTGCGCGCTGGTGCATGATCCGGAAGTGCTGTTCCTGGACGAGCCCACCGGCTCGCTGGATCCGCAGGCCAGGCGCAACCTGTGGGACCTGCTCCGCGAGGTTGCCGGGTCGGGACGGACCGTGGTGCTGACCACCCACCACATGGACGAGGCCGAGTCGCTCTGCGACCGGGTCGCGATCATGGACCACGGCAAGATCCTCAAGGCCGGGCCGCCGGCCGCCCTGGTCCGCGAGCTGGACCAGCCGCTGCGGATCAGCGTGCAGTCCGGAGTGGTCGGCGCGGAACGGGCCGGCCAGCTCGCGGGCGTGCCGGCCGACGCGGTGACCGACGACGGAGTCTCACTGTCGATCGCCACCACCGAGCCCGCCCGGGCCCTGGCCGCGCTGGCCGACGCCGACGCGCTGGCCGGCTTGCGCGTGCAAGGCGCGACGCTCGAGGACGTGTTCCTGAGCCTGACCGGACGGGAGTACCGGGCATGACCGGCGACGGCTTCAGGAGCCTGTCCCGCGCGATGTTCCGCGGTTTCGTCCGCGACCGCACCGCGCTGGCCTTCTCGATCCTGCTGCCCGTCCTGTTCTTGCTGTTCTTCGGCACCATCTACAAGAACTCCAGCGCGCCGAAGATCAGCGTGATCACCGTCGGGCCGGTCCAGCTCATCCAGCAGGCCAGGCAGGCCGACCACGGGCTGGCCAAGGTGCTGTCGGTCACCCGCGACGCGAGCCTGGCCGCCGCCCTGGTCACGGTCAGGCACGGCAATGCCGATGCCGCCGTCACGCAGCAGGGCAATCACCTCACCGTGCATTACTCGATCGCCGACCCGACCAAGGCCGGCATCGTGAACTCGGTGCTGAGCTCCATCGTGCAGGGCGCCAACCAGGCCGCATCGGGCCGGCCGCCCGCCTTCACGCTGGCCTCGGTCCAGGTCGAGAACAAGTCGCTGAAGGCGATCCAGTACGTCACTCCCGGCCTGCTCGGCTGGGCCCTGGCCTCGGGCGCGACCTTCGGCGCGGCCATCACGCTGGTCAGCTGGCGGCAGAACAAGCTGCTCAGGCGGCTGCGGCTCGCGCCGGTCAGCACCGGCGCGATCGTCGCCGCGCGGATCGGCATCGCGGTCACCGTCGGCCTGATCCAGCTCGCCGTGTTCCTGGCCATCGCCACGCTGCCGTACTTCGGCCTGAAGCTGACCGCGGCCTGGTGGATGTCGATCCCGCTCGTCATCTGCGGCATCCTGGCCTTCATGTCGATCGGCCTGCTGGTCGGCGCGATCGCCAAGACCCAGCAGGCGGCCACCTCGATCGCCAACCTGGTCATCTTGCCGATGGCCTTTCTCGGCGGCGCGTTCCTGCCGCTGGACTTCGCCCCGCAATGGGTGCGGGATGCCTCCTACGTGATGCCGCTGCGGTACCTGGTCATCGGCATGCAGGACGTCCTGGCCAGGGGCGAGAGCGCCGCCGCGGCGCTGCCGGCGATCGGCATCCTGCTCGGATTCTCCCTGGTGGTCAGCCTGATCGCGGTCCGCGCGTTCCGCTGGGACGACATCTAGCCGGCCCGCCGTAACCGGTATGCTCCGGTTTCCGCCCTCGCGCGGCCCGGACCGACTACGGAGCGCATCATGACCGCACGGCCGCTGACCATCTTGTTCATGCCCGAGAGCGCCTACGGCCCGACCAACAACTGCATCGGCATCGGCGACATCCTGCGCCGCCGCGGCCACCGGGTGGTGTTCGCGGCCGAGGCATCCTGGCAGGGCAGGCTCGAGCCGCTCGGCTTCACCGAGGATCTGGTCAGCCTGGCTCCAGCGGCCGGCCAGGAGCAAGACGCCGGGCAGTTCTGGAAAGACTTCATCGCCAGCACCGCGGGCGAATTCCGCAAGCCCACGATCGAGCAGCTCGACACCTGGGTCAGGCCGGTCTGGGAAGAGCTGGTCGCGGGCGCGAAGTACAGTCACGACCAGCTCACCGAGATCGTCGGCCGGACCGCTCCCGACGTGATCGTCGAGGACAACGTGGTCGGGTTTCCCGCGCTGGTGCGGGGGAGCGCGCCGTACGTGCGGATCGTGTCCTGCAACCCGCTGGAGGTCAAGCACCCCGACGTCCCGCCGGTCTTCTCCGGCTACCCGGCCGCCGACCGCGCGGGCTGGGCCGAGTTCAGGGCCGAATACGACCGCGTGCACCGGCCGCTGTGGACCGAGTTCAGCGACTGGTTCGCCAGCACCGGCGCGCCCGCGCTGCCCGACCTGGAGTTCATCGGCAACGGCGCGGTGAACCTGTACGTGTACCCGGAAATCGCCGACTACCGGCGGCCGGCCCCGCTCAGCCCGTCCTGGCACCGGATCGAGTCCTCGGTCCGGCGCACCGACGCCGCCTTCGAGCTGCCTGCCGAGCTGGCCGGCGGCCCGGGCGCGCTGATCTACTTCTCGCTCGGCTCGCTCGGGTCGGCCGACGTCGGGCTGATGCGGCGCGTGATCGGCTGCCTGGCCGGCACCCCGCACCGGTACATCGTGTCCAAGGGGCCGCTGCACGCCGAGATCGAGCTGCCGCCGAACATGTGGGGGGCCGAGTTCGTGCCGCAGGCCTCCATCATCCCGCTCGCCGACCTGGTGATCACCCACGGCGGCAACAACACCACGACCGAGTGCCTGCACTTCGGCAAGCCGATGATCGCGCTGCCGCTGTTCTGGGACCAGTACGACAACGCCCAGCGGGTGCACGAGCTCGGGCTCGGGGTCCGGCTGGACACCTACGGCTTCGCCGACCAGGAATTGACCTCGGCGGTCAGCCGCCTGCTCGCCGATCAGGGCCTGCGGAACCGCCTGGTCAGTGCGGCCGCGCGGATCCAGGCCAGCGACGGGCTGACCACGGCGGCCGGCCTGATCGAGGCCGCCGCGCGTGAGCAGCGTCCGGGCCCGGCCCACCTGGAGTAGGCTCGGATACCAGCTAGCGACACCGTCCGGGAGAGACCGCGCGCAGCCAGCACGCGGCGCCGAAGGGGCAACCTCCCCGGAACCTCTCAGGCACCAGGACCGGGCGGGACAGGCAGCTCTGGAGCCGCCGCAGGCGACAGAGGGGGAGCCGGACGGCAACCGCCGCCCGTCGGCGACCCGACTCCTGGAGCCTGCATGGAATTCGCGCACCGGCACATCGGCCCCGACGACGCTGGCCGGCAGCAGATGCTGGCCCGGCTCGGCTACGCCTCGCTCGACGAGCTGACCGCCGCGGCGCTGCCCGCGGGCCTGGCCATGGCCAAGTCGCTGCGGCTGCCCGACCCGCTGCCCGAGGACCAGGCGATCGCCGCCCTGCGGGCGCTGGCGAGCAAGAACCAGGTCCTGGTCTCGATGATCGGCCTGGGCTACTACGGCACCCTCACCCCGCCCGTGATCAGGCGCAACGTGCTGGAGAGCCCGGCCTGGTACACCGCGTACACGCCTTACCAGCCGGAGATCTCCCAGGGCCGGCTCGAGGCGCTGCTGAACTTCCAGACCATGATCGAGGACCTGACCGCGCTGCCGGTGGCCGGCGCTTCGATGCTGGACGAGGCGACCGCGGCCGCCGAGGCGATGACGCTGGCCCGCCGCGCGGCCGGCCGGGGCCGGATCTTCCTGGCCGACGCCGACTGCCTGCCGCAGACCCTCGCGGTACTGGCCACCAGGACCGAGCCGCTCGGCCTCGAATTGGTCACCGGCCCGGTCACGGCGGAGCTGATCGAGCAGCAGCCCGACGGCGAGCTGTTCGGCATCCTGCTGCAGTATCCGGGCGCGAGCGGCCAGGTCCGCGACCTGCGGCCGGTGATCGAAGCCGCCCACGCCCGGGGAGCGCTGGCCGCCGTGGCCGCCGACCCGCTGGCCCTCACGCTGCTGACGCCGCCCGGCGAGCTCGGGGCCGACATCGCGGTCGGCAGCACCCAGCGCTTCGGCGTCCCGATGGGATACGGCGGCCCGCAGGCCGGCTACATCTGCGTCCGCGAGGACCTCAAGCGCCAGCTTCCCGGACGGCTCGTCGGGGTATCAGTGGACGCGGACGGGAATCCCGCCTACCGGCTCGCCCTGCAGACTCGCGAGCAGCACATCCGGCGGGACCGGGCCACCAGCAACATCTGCACCGCGCAGGTGCTGCTCGCGGTCATGGCCGCGATGTACGCCTGCTATCACGGCCCGGACGGCCTGGCCGCGATCGCGCGCCGGGTGCACGGAAAGGCCGCCGCCCTCGCCGCCGCAGTCAGCGCGGCTGGTCTGGGGATCAGCCACCAGGACTTCTTCGACACCGTCGGCGTGGTCGTGCCGGGCGGGGCCGCCGCCGCGGCCGCGCGGGCCAGGGCGGCCGGCATCAACGTCTACCTGGCCGGTCCCGACCTGGTCCAGGTGGCCTGCGATGAGACCACCACGGACGAGCACCTGACCGCGGTGACGGCGGCGCTGGCCGGCACCGAGGGCGCCGCGGTACCCGGCTCGCCCGACCCGGCCGAGCTGGCCGCGATCCCGGCCGGGCTGCGCCGGACCAGCGAGTTTCTCACTCATCCGGTGTTCAGCTCCTACCGCAGCGAGACCGCGATGCTGCGCTACCTGCGGCGGCTGTCCGACTTCGACATCGCCCTCGACCGGTCGATGATCCCGCTCGGCTCGTGCACGATGAAGCTGAACGCGGCCGCGGAGATGGAGCCGGTCACGTGGCCCGAGTTCGCCGCCATCCATCCGTTCGCCCCGGCCGAGCAGGCGGCCGGCTATCACGAGCTGATCATGGGCCTGCAGGACGCGCTGGTCGCCATCACCGGATACCACAGCGTCTCCCTGCAGCCGAACGCCGGCTCGCAGGGCGAGCTGTCCGGCCTGCTGGCGATCCGGCACTACCACCGGTCCCGGCACGAGCCCGAGCGCACGATCTGCCTGATCCCCGAGTCCGCGCACGGCACCAACGCCGCCTCCGCCGTCCTGGCCGGGCTGCAGGTCGTCGTGGTCAAGTGCGGCGCCGACGGCGCCATCGACCTGGGCGACCTGCGGGCCAAGCTGGACGCCCGGCCGGGCACGATCGCCGCGATCATGCTCACGTACCCGTCCACGAACGGCGTGTTCGAACCGACCGTGACCGAGGTCTGTGATCTCGTCCATGCCGCCGGCGGACAGGTTTACGTGGACGGCGCGAACCTGAATGCGCTGGTCGGGCTGGCTCAGCCGGGCAAATTCGGCGCCGACGTCTCGCACCTGAACCTGCACAAGACGTTCTGCATCCCGCACGGCGGCGGCGGCCCGGGAGTGGGCCCGGTAGCGGTGCGCGAGCATCTGGCCCCGTTCCTGCCCAGGCACCCCTGGCTGCCCGGCGTCGCCGTGGCCGGAACGGGCGCCGACGACCTGCCCGCCGACCTGCGTACCGGCCCGGTGTCGGCCGCCCCTTACGGCTCGGCGGGGATCCTGCCGATCTCGTGGATGTACCTCACGCTGATGGGCGCGCAGGGCCTGCGGGAGGCCACCGGCGTCGCGATCCTGAACGCCAACTACGTGGCCGCCCGGCTCAACGAGCACTTCCCGGGGCTGTACACGGGCCAGCACGGGCTGGTCGCGCACGAATGCATCCTGGACCTGCGGCCGATCACCGCGCAGACCGGCATCACCGCCGAGGACGTCGCCAAGCGGCTGATCGACTACGGCTTCCACGCCCCGACCATGTCCTTCCCGGTCGCGGGCACCCTGATGGTCGAGCCGACCGAGGGCGAGAACGTCACCGAGCTGGACCGGTTCTGCGACGCGATGATCGCGATCGCGGGCGAGATCGCCGCGGTCGCCGCCGGCCAGGCCGACGCCCAGGACAACCCGCTCAGGAACGCGCCGCACACGGCATCGATGCTGCTGGCCGACGAGTGGACGCACCCGTACGGCCGGGAGCGCGGCGGCTATCCGGCCGGCGGTGACCGGCGCGGCAAGTACTGGCCGCCGGTCCGCCGGGTCCAGGGCGCGTACGGCGACCGGCACCTCGTCTGCTCCTGCCCCCCGCCGGAGGCATTCGAGAGCTAGCCGAGCCGGAGGTCTTCGAGAGCTAGCCGAGCCGGTCTAGCTGGATGGTGCGGCCCTTCCACTCGCCGCCCCGGCCCGCGCGGTGGCGGCGGGCCGAGCTGACTGTCATCGCGGTGTACAGCACGCCGATCGCGGGCAGGGCCAGCGCCCGGACCGCGGCCAGCCGGTACAGCCGCAGCACCGGCACGTAGCTGGCCGCCATAACGGCCCAGGCAGCCAGCCCGGCCGCCGCCAGCGCAGCCGCCTGCCCGGCCGGCACCCCGCTGGACGGCGGGGCGAGAGTGGCAAGCAGCAATTCCGGCAGGCCGGCCCCAACGGGCAC
>JBPCKO010000133.1:0-7455 GCA_051004215.1 Streptosporangiaceae bacterium
GCCTGATCCCGGCGTCCTGGCGGCGAGCCACGGCCGACCGGGCGGCCGGCCCGACCGCGCTGACCCGGGCGGCCGGCCCGACTGGGCTGACCCGGGCGGTCGGCCGGCCGGTGCTGACCTGGGCGCACGCGCTGACCTGGGCGCACGCGCGGTGGGCCGGTTACCTGATCGCCGGGGGACTAGCGGGGGCCCTGGCCGGGGCGCTCTTGGTGCTGGTCCTGCTGGCGTGCGGCCTGATCGAGATGCTCGTGCGCGGGCCCGGCCGTCCGGCGCCTCGGCCAGGCGGCGCGGACGGAGCCGGCGGCCATGGCGGCGGGCGGATCGGCGGGGTGCTGCTGCCGCTCGTCGTCGCCGCGCCCGCCGCGGCCGGGGGACTGCTCGCCGTGGCCTGGGTCGCGTTCAAGGTCGGCGCGCTGTCCTATGGCGGCGGCTTCGTGATCATCCCGCTCATGCAGCACGACGCGGTGCACACCTACCACTGGATGAGCGGCGCCCAGTTCCTCAGCGCGGTCGCCCTCGGCCAGGTCACGCCGGGGCCGGTCGTGCAGACCGTGGCCGTCATCGGCTTCGCGGCGGCTGGCGCCGGCGGCGGGCTGCTGGCCTCGGCGGTCGCGTTCGCGCCGTCGTTCCTGTTCGTGCTGGCCGGGGCCCGGTACTTCGCGGCGCTGCGGCGCAACGCCAGGGTCCAGGCATTCCTGACCGGCGCTGGCCCGGGGGCGATCGGCGCGATCGCCGGCGCGACCGTTCCGCTCGGAACGGAGCTGGCTCACCTGTGGCAGTTCGGCGTTCTGGGAGTTGCGGCCCTCTGGCTGATCGTCTTGCGCCGCAACGTCGCCCTCGCGATCGTCGGCTCGGCCGTGATCGGCCTCCTCTCGGCCCTGGCCGGAGCCCCGGTGGGCTGACCGTCAGGCCGTTCCCGAATTGGTACGATGGCGGAACTGTTGTTCGTAGGGCGTACAAAGCTGAGGCTCATGCGCACGCAGGTAGGAATCGTCGGGGCAGGCCCGGCCGGCCTGCTGCTCTCGCACTTGCTCGCCCGGCGCGGCATCGATTCGGTCGTCATCGAGATCCGCAGCCGCGAGTACTGCGAGGCCAGGCAGCGGGCCGGGGTGCTCGAAGACGGCAGCGTGCGCCTGCTCCGCGAGGCCGGCCTGGCCGGGCGCCTGGACCGCGAGGGACTCGAGCACGGCGGGATCTACCTGCAGTTCGCCGGCGGGCGGCACCATGTCGACTTCCGCGACCTCACCGGCGGGCGGACCGTGACGGTCTATGCCCAGACCGAGATCGTCAAGGACTTCATTGCGCAACGCCTCGCCGACCACGCTGCCGTCCACTTCGATGTCGGCGACACGGAGATAGACGACCTGACCGGCGAGCAGCCGGTGCTGCGCTTCACCGACGCCCAGGGCCGGCGGCACGAGGTACGGTGCGATGCCATCGCCGGGTGCGACGGGTTCCACGGCATCTGCCGCCCGGCGATCCCGGCCGGCCTGCTGACCATCACCGAGCGCGACTACCCGTACTCCTGGCTGGGGATCCTGGCCGACGTGCCGCCGTCTACCGATGAGCTGATCTACGCCCGCCACCGGAACGGGTTCGCCCTGCACAGCCTGCGGAGCCCGGCCGTGAGCCGGCTGTACCTGCAGGTCGGCCCGGACGAGCCGATCGGGCACTGGCCGGACGAGCGGATCTGGGCCGAGCTGGCGACCAGGTTCGCGCTGCCCGGCTGGGAGCTCAGCCAGGGGCCGGTCCTGGAGAAGAACATCACCCCGATGCGCAGCTTCGTCAGCGAGCCGATGCGCTACGGCCGGCTGTTCCTGGCTGGCGACGCGGCCCATATCGTCCCCCCGACCGGGGCCAAGGGCCTGAACCTGGCGATGGCCGACGTCGCCGTGCTCGCGCCCGCGCTTGATGACCTGCTGCACGGCGACCGCCGGCTGGCTGACGCCTATTCGGCGACCTGCCTGGACCGCGTCTGGCGCTCGACCCACTTCTCCTGGTGGATGACCACGATGCTGCACCGCAGCCCCGATGCCGACGCGATGGACGAGCAGCTGCAGCTGGCCCAGCTGCGCTACGTGACCTCCTCCCGCGCCGCCGCGAAGTCACTGGCGGAGAATTACACCGGCTACCTCGCCCTTCCGGCCGGCGCCGCCCGGGCCAGCTCGTCTCAGCCAGCCAGCTCGTCTCAGTAAGGGAGCCTGACGCCTCATGCGCACCACACTGCCGTTCCGCGCCGACCACGTCGGCAGCCTGCTCCGCCCGGCCGCCCTGCTCGCGGCGCGGGAGCTGTTCGGCCGCGGCGAGATCGACGCGGCCGCGCTGCGGGCCGCCGAGGACGCCGCGATCGCTGAGGTCGTGGCGATGCAGGCCGAGGCCGGGTTGCAGTCCGCGACCGACGGGGAGTTCCGCCGGGCGTCCTGGCACATGGACTTCATCTACCAGCTCGGCGGGATCAGCAAGGCGCCGGGCAACCTCGCGGTCAAGTTCCGCAATCCGTCCGGGACGATCGAGTTCACTCCGGCCGCATTGCACGTGGGCAGCAAGATCCGCCTTGAGCACACGATCTTCGAGGACGACTTCCGCTACCTGCAGTCGGTGGTGACGGCGGCGACGCCGAAGCTCACGATCCCGTCGCCGAACATGGTGCACTACCGCGGCGGGCCGGCCGCCATGGACCAGGACGTCTACCCGGAGATGGAACAGTTCTGGGCCGACCTGTCGGCCGCTTACGCCGAGCAGGTGCGCCGGCTCGGCGACCTGGGCTGCCGGTACCTGCAGCTCGACGACACCAGCCTGGCTTACCTGAACGACCCGGCTCAGCGGGCCGAGATCGCCGGGCGGGGCGAGGATGCCGAGCACCTGCACCTGCGCGACATCCGCCAGGTCAACGACGCGATCTCGGGCCGCCCGGCGGGGATGGCCGTGACCACGCATATGTGCCGGGGCAACTTCCGTTCCTCCTGGGCCGCCGAGGGGGGTTACGACTTCGTCGCCGAGGCGCTGTTCAGCGAGCTGAACGTGGACGGGTTCTTCCTCGAGTACGACGATGAGCGGTCCGGGGGGTTCGAGCCGCTGCGGTTTGTGCCGCCCGGCAAGATGGTCGTGCTCGGCCTGGTCACCACCAAGAGCGGCGCGCTGGAAGACCCGGACGCGCTGAAGCGGCGGATCGACGAGGCGGCCAGGTACGTCCCGCTTGACCAGCTCTGCCTGTCGCCGCAGTGCGGGTTCTCCTCCACAGTCGAGGGCAACGTGCTCACCGCGGACGAGCAGGCCGCCAAGCTCCGCCTGATCGTCCAGGTCGCCCGCGACATCTGGGGCTAGGCTGGCCGTGGCGGCCGGTTACCCCATTCGGCCAGCCCCGTGAGCTCACCGGCGCCGAGCCGGCCTCACCGGGGGCGGCCGGCGGCCGGCCGTTCAGCCCGGCGATCCGGGGACCGGGCCAGCTACTCCGTCAGGCCCCTGAGCCCGGCCGGGCCCGCCCGGGCCCGTCTCTCGCGGCGCGCTGCTGCTCCCGAGCCCGATCGTGCTAGCCGGCCGGGTCCCCGCCCGCCATACTGGTCGCCAGCAGAGCTGGTCAGCCCAGCCTGGGGAGGGACTACTTCATGACACACATCACCGGTCGTGCTCGCTGGATCGCCGCCGCCGCGGTGTCGGCCGCCGGCGCGCTCCTGCTGGCGCCCGCGATCGCGATGGCCAGCGCCGGGTCGCCGGCCCGGCCCGCTGCCGCCGCCGTCTCGTCCTGCCAGACCCCCGGGCTGGTCGTCTGGCTGGACACCAGCGGCAACGCCACTGCGGGGACCACGTTCTTCAAGCTGCACTTCACCAACCTGTCCGGTCACGCCTGCACGCTGAACGGCTTTCCTTTCCTGTACGCGACCAATCTCGCCGGGAAGCAGGTCGGGCGCCGGGCGGTGTTCCGCAATCCGAAGCCGCACTCCGTCACGCTGGCCAAGGGCAAGACGGCTACCGCCGTCCTCGGGATCGTGGACACGGGAGTCTTCTCGCGTTCGGCCTGCCACCCGGTCACGGCAGCCGGCCTGCGCGTCTTCCCGCCGAACCAGACCAGGTCCAAGGTGGTCCCGTTCCCCTTCAGGACCTGCTCCCGCAAGGCGGGCCCGGCCGCACTGAACGTCGGCGCGGTCACGAAGTAGCGGCTTCGCGGAACGACCCGGCGTCGCGGTCGGCCTGTTCGCATCTGGCCGCCCGCGATGTCCGGGCTAGCCTCGGCTCCGGCCCGGCCCTCCTCATGCAGGCGCCGCCCCGCGCCGTGGCCGCGGGCTTGTGTGGCCATGGCCGGCGGTCGCCGGCGCGGTGGTGACCCGGCGGCGTTAGCCGGCCCGCTCGCGGACCGGGCGCCGGCCCGAGCCCGGCGGCCAGAGGTAGTAGCCGACCGGGAACAGGCGGATGCCGAGCTTGCCGGAGATCAGGCCCCACAGGCCGCGCGGGGCCCAGATCGCGACCGCCATCGCGACGACGCCGAGGATGATGAAGTACCAGGTGCCGTACTGAGACAGGGTCTGCTGCAGCGCGAAGAACACGATCGTGCCGAGGATCGGACCCTCGACCGTGCCGATCCCGCCGATGATCGTGATGAAGATCATCTCGGCCGACCACTGCACGCTGAACGCCGCGCTCGGCACGACGAACTGCTGGCTGATGATGTACAGCGCGCCCGCCGCGCCGCAGCCAGCCGCGGCGACCAGGAAGACCAGCCGCTGGGTGCGCGCGACCCGGGCGCCGATGCTGCGGGCCCCGGTCTCGGCGTCGCGGATCGCGGTCAGCATCAGCCCGATCGGGCTGCGCAGCAAGAGGTAGGCGGCCGCGAGCGCGACGACGGTGACGGTGAGCACGGCCCAGTAGGTGTAGGCGTTGAGCAGGGTGGGGCTGAGGTTCAGGCCGGGCAGCGCGGCGCCGGTGCCGCCGCCGAGAGCGGAGATCTGGATGACCACGAGCTCGCAGACCGAGGCGATCACCCACATCGTGATCGAGAAGTAGCCGCTGCGCAGCCGGGACACCAGCCACCAGGCGACCAGCCCGATGACCGCGCTGGCCACGGTGGCGACCGGAATGGCCAGGAACGGGTTCAGGCCGTGGCTGGCCAGCAGCAGCACGAAGTACGCGCCGAGGCCGATGAAGGCCTGCTGGCCGACCGAGACCAGGCCCGCGTAACCGGCCAGCAGATTCCACATGCTGGCCATGATCAGCAGCAGGAAGAAGTCGACCAGCAGGTTGGTGGTGCCGGAATACACCGCGTACGGAAGATAGGCGAGCACGAGCACGATCACGACGGCCGCCACTGCGGCCCACAGGGAGGAACGCCTGGCCCTGGTGACTCGCACGGGTACCGCCGAGACGTCGGTGGCCGCCGTCCCGGCTTCCTGGCCGAGCATGCTCATGCCGCCACCTGCCGTCCGCGGCCGGTGATGCCCTGCGGCCGGACGACCAGGATCAGCAGGAACAGCAGCTGGCCGGCCAGCACCTGGTCGGCCGGGCTGATGTTCGCCCCGATCTGCTGGGCCACGCCCAGCAGGATGCCGCCGCCGAGCGTGCCCCACAGCGAGCCGAGCCCGCCGATCACCACCGCCTCGAACGCGAACAGCAGGAGCTGGTCGGTGCCGATGGTCGGATCGAACTGGCTGAACATCCCGAACGCGATCCCGGCCAGGGCGACGGTCCCGAACGCGATCCCGGCCGCGACGCCGAACACGTGCCGGTAGTTGACCCCGGCGATCTGGGCGGCCTCCTGGTCGTCGGCGACCGCCCTGATCAGCCGGCCGCTCCTGGTTGCGTACAGGAAGTACTGCAGGCCGAGCAGCACGATGACGGCGACGACGAGGATGGCCAGGTCCAGGTAGGCGATCGAGATCGAGCCGATAGTCAGCGAGTCGGAGACCAGGGAGCCGATTCCGATCGAGTGGCTGTTGGCCGACAGGAACTGCTGCAGGCCGTTCTCGATCACGACCGAGAGCCCGAACGTGACGAGCAGCGTGGTCAGCACGCCGCGGTTCAGCGCGGCCTGGAACAGGGTCCGCTGGATCACGTAGCCGAGCACCGCAAAGATCGGCACCACGATCAGGAACGACCAGACGGCGGGGATGTGGGTGATCGCGACCGCGCCCAGGGCGAGATAGGCCGCCACCACCGCGAGGTCGCCGTGGGCCAGGTTGATCACGTTCATGACGCCGAACAGCAGCGACAGGCCGCACGCGAACAGCGCGTACAGGCCGCCGATCAGGATCCCCTGGATGACCGCATTGACCCAGCTCATGACGTCGCCCCCGGCGCCGGCGGTGCGTCCGCGGCCAGCGCCGCGCCGCCGCTGCTGCTGCCGCCGCCGTTTCTGGCCGCGCCGTTGGCGCCGCGGCGGGTCGCGCCGAAGTAGGCGCTCTCGATCTGGGCCGGGGTGAGCGCACCGGGCTCGCCCTCCAGCGTGATCCGGCCCTCCAGCAGGCAGTGCACGACCGAGGCGACGCCGAGAGCCTGGCTGACGTCCTGCTCGACCAGCAGCACGGTCACGCCGGCCTCGAGCAGCCGGGGCAGCAGCGCGTAGATCCGGCGTACGACGATCGGGGCCAGCCCGAGCGACAGCTCGTCGAGCAGCAGCACCTTGGGGTTGGCGACCAGCGCGCGCCCGATCGCGACGGCCTGCTGCTCGCCGCCGGACAGCTGGGCGGCCCGCTGGCCGCGCCGGCCGCTCATCCAGTCGAACAGGTCGTACACGGCCTGCACCGTCCACGGGCCCGGCCGGGCGCTCGTAGTGCCGACCAGCAGGTTCTCCTCGACGGTCAGGGTCGGGAACAGCCGGCGGCCCTCGGGCACCATCACGACCCCGGCCGCGACCCGCTGCTCGGGCCGCAGCCCGGTCAGGTCGGTCCCGTCGAGCAGGACCTGGCCGGCCGCCGGCCGGTGCAATCCGGCAATCGTGCGCAGCAGGGTGGACTTGCCGGCGCCGTTGGCGCCGATCATCGCGTGCACGGTGCCTGCCGGAAGGTCCAGGCTGACATCGCCAAGCGCCTGGAGCTGGCCGTGGTACACGCTCAGGCCGCGTACCTCCAGCAGCGGGGCGGGTCCCGGCCCGGTCACCGGAACTCCAGGCGGGTGGGCCCGGCCTCCGCCGGGCCGTCCGTCGCATGCAGCGATGCCGTGACCTCGGTGCCCAGGAACACCTCGCGGACGGCGGGCAGCGCAAGGACGTCGTCGGGGTCGCCGTCCCCGATGAACGCCCCGCCGTACAGGCACAGCAGCCGGTGCACGCTCGCGGTGAGCGCATGCACGACGTGCTCGATCCAGATGATCGCGACGCCCTGCTCCCTGACCGCGCCGACGATCCCGGTCAGCTCGGCGACCTCGGGATCGGTCAGGCCGCCGGCGACCTCGTCCAGCAGCAGCAGCCGCGGGCCGGGGGGGAGGGGGAGGGCGCAGGCAAGCAGATCGGGAGAAAGCAAGCCGAAG
>JBPCKO010000134.1:0-7222 GCA_051004215.1 Streptosporangiaceae bacterium
CCCGCGGCCCGCGCCGGCCGGGGCGCGCGCGAGTCACGGGCGGGCGGGCGGCCGGTCCTGAGCACCAGCGGGCGCGCGCTCCACACGTAGTAGCGCTGCTGGCAGTGCGGGCAAACCACGCGCCCGAACGCGTCTACGCACCAGCCCGCGGCAACCGCCCTGGCCCTGACGTCCGCCTCGCCGAGCGCCGCCGGGTCGGCGTGCCAGGCGATACAGGTACCCGACTGGCACCAGGCGATCGGAACCCGCAGCAGGTCGCCGATCACCGCGCGCTCGGCCGGGGCGGCCACCTCGGCCAGCGGGTAGCCATGCCGGGGCCGCCGGTACTCGAGCTCGGCCCGCGGGATTGGCCGGCCGGCCTGACGGTGCACCGGCCGGCGACCCGGCGGCTGCCACAGCTGGCGGTAGGACTCGGCCCGGTGACCGTGCCCGGCGATGGATGCTGCTTCCTGAGAACCGCGATCGCCGGCCTGGTCGCCCGAATCAGGATCCGGCGGCGCCGAGCCAGACAGCGCGGTGTCAGAAGCGGTCATGCCCTGGCTCCGTTAGCTTCGCGATACGCAGCGGATGAAACCCCGGTGCGCTGCCTTGCAACCGTCATCGGCCCTCCCCACAGGCCACGGGCCGCGCTCCGGGCTGCGAACGTGCACGAACCAGCCCGAACCACGGCTAGCTCGACAACCGTGCACAGCAGTCTGCCCCAGCCGCCAGGCTCTCGTCTACTCGCCGGCATCATTCGGCTACAACCTGACATCAGCCGGACCCGAAGGGCCCGGACGATCGGCGGCATGCCGGCGCACCGGGCGGCGGTCAGGGAACGGCCGGGCGGACCACATTGTCCAGCGGCTGACCGGCCACGTGCCGTCGCACCTGAGCGGCGACGAACCCGGGGGCCCGGCGTGCGAATGCTCCGGTGTCGCCGCCGATGTGCGGGGTGATCAGCACGTTCGGCAGGCCCCACTCGGGCCGGCCGGCCGGGAGCGGTTCCGGATCGGTCACATCAAGCGCCGCGCTCAGCCGGCCCGAGGTCAGCTCGGCGCCCAGCGCCGCCGCGTCCACCACCGGTCCGCGGGCCACATTCACCACCAGCGCGCCGTCCGGCAGCGCGGCCAGGACCCGCGAGCTGATCAGGCCCCGGGTCGACGGGTGCAGCGCGATGCAGGCCACCAGGATGTCGGCCCTGGCCGCGAGTTCAGGCAGGCTCGCCAGGCCGTGCACGCCGTCGGCCGGAGTACGGGACGCCCGGCCCACCGACGCCCCGAACGGCAGCAGCCGGCGCTCGATCGCCGCGCCGATGGCGCCGTAGCCGGCCAGCAGCACACGCTTGCCGTCCAGCGTCTCCGTGCGCCGGTGCGACCATCGGCGCGCACCTTGCTGGCCGGCGAACCAGCCGATGTCGCGCAGGCTGGCCAGGATCAGGGCCAGCGCGATCTCGGCCGTGCCCTCTTCGTGCCCGAGGCCACGGCCGTTACACAGCGCGGCCTGCGGCGGCACCGCGGCCAGGACCTCGTCGACCCCGCTGCTCAGGCTCTGCACGACGGCGAGCGCGGGCAGCCTGGCGATCATCTCGATGCTGACCGCGTCGCCCATATAGGGCAGGCAGTAGAACGTGACGTCGCCCAGATCGTGCCGGCCAGCTTCGCCGTACCTGATCACCCGCTCGCGCGGCAGCAGGCCGGCCACGTGGTCGGCGACACCGTCGGCCTCGGGCAGCAGCAGCGCCATCTCCGCCTCCTCAACGGGCCGCCAGGCGGCCACAGGCCGAGGGTAGCGGCCCGCTGCGCCCGCCCGCCGGGCCGCTTGCCCACCCCGGGCCGCATCAGTGGCGCTGATCTGGTATGGCTAGGTAGCGGTCCACACGACGAGGGACGGGCTAGGTGGTGCCGGAATGCCGGTGAGCGGGATGCGCGCGGGCAGGCGGTGGAGCGGGTGACGGTCAGCGCCGACACCCAGATCACCGATCTCGCGGTGAACGATCATGACTGCCTGACCTTCGGCGAGCCGGAAGAGCTGTTCGACCTGACCGCCGCCTACGTCAGAGACGGCCTGGCCAGCGGGCTGAAGGTGGTCTGGATCAGCGACTCGGCCGCCGGCCAGTCGCTCGCCCAGCTGGCGAAGCGCGGCATCGAGGTCTCCGCCGCCGTGCACGCGGGCCAGATGGCCACGGCCACCTGCGCCGACTACCTGCTGCAGGGCGAGGCGTTCTCGGCCGGCCACGCCTCGAGCTGGCTGCACGGGCAGCTAGCGTCCTGCCGCGACGGCGGGTACCCGGGCCTGCGGCTGGCCGTCGACATGAGCTGGGCCCTGCGGCCCATCTCCGGCGTCGAGCAGCTGCCCGACTTCGAGGGCGCCGTCGCGGCGCTGCTGGCCAGCGGCACGGCCTCGATGCTGTGCCAGTACGACCGGGAGCGGTTCGACCCGGTGACGCTCGCCTCGGTCGCGGCCCTGCACACCAGATCGGTCGCGGCCGCCACCTACTACCACGGCACCGCGCGGCCACCCGATTCCGTGCCCGGGCCCGTGGCGGCGGCCGCGGGCGCCGCTCCGGCCGGGCGGGCCTGCCCGCCGGGCGACTCCCCGCTGCTCGACCAGGCCTTCGACGCCAGTTCCATGTACCAGCTCAGGGCGGCCGTGGCCGCGCACGCCGGAGACGCCGGGCTGTCCCGGGCCCGGGCCGAGGACCTGGTCGTCGCGGTGCACGAACTAGCCGCGAATGTGGTGCGGCACGGCCACGGCCGCCTGCTCGTCTGGCGGCAGGCCGGCGAACTGCACTGTCAGATCACCGAGGAGGGCGGCAGC
This sequence comes from Streptosporangiaceae bacterium, assembly GCA_051004215.1. Taxonomy (GTDB): domain Bacteria; phylum Actinomycetota; class Actinomycetes; order Streptosporangiales; family Streptosporangiaceae; genus Chersky-822. The sequence goes on from JBPCKO010000134.1 coordinate 2,800, forward strand.
CAGCCCGCCGCAGCCGTCGGGCCGGCCGCGGCGGGCCAGGACGACACGGGCCAGGGCGACGCCGCGCCGGCCGGGCCGCCATGGCGGATCCGGCCCGGTCACGGCCTCTGGCTGGTCCGCGAGCTCGCTGATCGCACGCACGTGCGGCCAGCACCGCACGGCGTCACGTCCACGATCACGTTCCGCCTGGAGCCGGACAGCTAGCCGAATCCGGCCGGCCGCCGGCGAGGTCAGCCCGCCATCCCGATCCCGGCCTGCGGCCCGGTCGCGGCCAGCACCGCGACCACGGCCGCGTGCACCGCGTCCTGGTGTTCGCTGCTGTGGGCGGCCTCGCCGGACCGCCAGGTCGCCCAGACGTGATCGCGGATCAGCTTCGGAACCATGTACCAGTGGTTCCGGCACATCAGCCGGGTCGGGTCGATGCGCTCACCGCAGCCCGCGATCGGGCAGCGCGTGACCCCGGCCGATAACGTCGTCTGCTGACCGCGCGGACCGCGGCCACGGCCGCCCGTGACCGCCTTCGCCGCTCGCTGACCGGCCATCGTCCCTCCTTGACTATGCCGTCGCATGACGGCACCGCCGCGGGTTCCCGCCCTTCCGGAATTGGCCCTGCTGCCATTTCCGGAACGCGCGCGGCGCCGTGCACATGCACATTATCCACGTCCAGGCCGGCCAGATGGCCAGCCTGGCCGATCAGAGCGTGGTGGCGGCGCTCTGGTACGGCCCGATGACCTGCGCGCCGAACCTGGCCATCTCCTCCCGCTGCGGCGAGAACTGCAGGAGCAGCAGGTCAACCCCCGCTTGCTGGTACGCGCCGATCCGGTCAAGGATCTGATCTGGCGTGCCGGTCAGGCCGCTGCGCAGGCCCCGGTTGGAGACGCTGTACTCCTGCAGCGACACCTGCGACTCCAGCTGTGAGCCAGCAACGAAGTCCTGATAGGAGGCGTAGGCCTCGGGCGATGAGCGGACGTTGAGAATCCGGTCCAGCTCGGCCCTGACCTCGGCGTCGCGGTCCCGGCAGACCACGAAGCCGGACACGCCGAAGGTCAGCCGCGGCCGCCCGGCCGCCGCACGCAGCGCCGACAGGTCGGCTACCTTGGCCGCGATGACCTCGGGCGCGTCCCCGTGCATCACGTACGCGTCGGCCTGGGCCGCGATGACCTCCTTGGCCTTCGGCGACTCCCCGCCCATGTACACGACCGGGGGCCGGGACGGCTTCGGTTCGAGCACGGTCCCCTGCACCTGGTACAGCGGCCCGGCGTGGCTGACCGTCTCCTCGCGGACCAGCCGGCCGACCAGCTCCAGCCACTCCTGGGTGCGGGCGTACCGCGCATCGTGCACGTCGAACGGCGCGCCGTACTGGCTCGCCTCGTCCTTCCACCACGACGACACGACGTTGAGCGAGATCCGGCCGGGGGCGATCAGGTCGAGCGTCGACAGCGCCTTGGCGGTCAGAGCCGGCGAGTGGTAGTTGGGCCGCACCGCGAGCATCAGCTCGAGCTGCCTGGTGACCGCGGCCACGGCGGGCGCCAGCGTCCAGCAGTCCAGCGACGGCGCCCGGTGGCCCTTGATGTCGTTGAGGTTCAGCTCGGCGATCAGCGACAGGTCGAAGCCGTGGCCTTCGCTCTCGGTGGCCAGGTCCCTGATGTACGGCCACGCCGCCGGCATGCCCTCGTCCTGCACATTGCGCAGCCAGCCGCCGAAGATCGGCATCCAGTAGCCGAACCGCATCGCCTCACGCCGCCTTTCCCGCCTCGTCGTCCAGCAGCCGGCCCAGATAGGCGGCCACCGCCCGCAGCGCCGGGCGGCGGGCCGCCGCCTCGATCTGCGGGTTGTAGTTTGTCGTGGTGTTGATGTCGTAGGTCACCAGCCGACCGCTGGCCGTCTCGATGAACTCGAAACCGGCGATGTCGATCCCGTGCTCACGGGCGAACCGCACGTACCGGCCGGTGATCGGATGATCAAAATCATGGCGTAGCCCGAACAAGCTGGCCGTGGTGCTGCCGCCGGCCGCGCAGGCGTCCGCCGGGCACAACTGGAAGCCGCCCGCCGCGGTGTCGGCGGTGATCGCGTACACGAACTCGCCGCCGACAATCTCGGCTCTGGTAATCCGCGGCTCGGCCGCGGGCAGGTATTCCTGCAGCAGCGTCATGCCGTCGGCCGGCCGCTCGTAGCCGGCGGAGGCAACGTAGTCGCCGAACTCCTCGTGGCTGCCGAACAGCCGCACGCCGAGGCCCTTGCCGCCCTGGTTGTGCTTGGCGATGAACGGCACCGGCAGGCCGCGGGCGGCGTCCGGCAGGGCGGCCGTCCCGGCGACCGCGACCGTACGGGGCACGTCGAACCCGGCGGCGGCCAGCGCGACCGCCTGGTCGACCTTGCTGACCTCGAATTCCAGCGCGCGGCGGCCGTTCACCACCCGGCGGCCGTGTGCGTGCAGCCAGCTGAGCAGGCCGCGAGCCTGGTCCTTGGCGTGCGGATGACCGCGGGCCGCCGAGGACGCGCTCAGCCGGGACCAGAACACCCCGGACGGCGGCGGCTGCGACAGGTCGAGCGCGCCGTCGCCGAGCAGCCACTGCTCATACGGCAGCCCGGCGGCGTCCAGGGCGTGGCCGATCGGCCCGAACCACTCCGGGTTCTCGTGCAGCACGTGGATCCGCATCGCCGCCTGACCTCCCGCCCGGCCGTCGTCGAAGTCAGCGTATGTCAGGCGCCAGGCCCACCCGGGAGGACGACCCCGCGGCGTACTTCGCTAGCAAGGGTAACGATTTCACCACAGTGGGGGCATCACGGGCCGGTCGTCTCTACCGTGACGTTCTATCGGAATCCGGGTTCGGCAGCCTGACTTCGTCAGATTAGGTGCAGGCTTGGCCGAAGGCGACCAGGTGGTGTGATGACGTTCTCCTCGGTGGCACGAGCCGCTCGCAGGCGGGGTATGCGCATTGTCCTGGCCGCCGCCGCGGCCGTGCTGGCGATCGCCGCCCTGACCGCGGGGACGGTCGCGCAGGCCGCCCGTCAGGGTCCGGCCGCCTCGCCCGCCAGGACGACCTCGGCGGCCGCCGACATTCACCTGATCAAGCACGTCATCGTGATCATGCAGGAGAACCGCTCGTTCGACGAGTACTTCGGCACCTTCCCCGGGGCCAAGGGCATCCCGAAGGGCGAGTGCGTGCACGATCCCCTCCACCACTCCTGCATCAAGCCGTACGTCGACCATCAGGACAGCAACGGCAACGACCCGCACGGCGAGGCCCCGTTCAAGCAGGACGTGAACGGCGGCAAGATGAACGGCTTCGTCGCGGTCGCCGACCGGATGCTCTGCCGGGCCGGCCACAAGTGCTTCGTCGACGTGATGGGGCACCACGTGGCCAGTGACATCCCCAACTACTGGGCCTACGCGAAGAACTTCGTGCTGCAGGATCACTTCTTCGAGGCGCCGGGCTCGTGGAGCCTGCCCGCGCACCTGTACATGGTCTCCGGCTGGTCGGCGACATGCACGAAGACCGGCGACCCGATGAGCTGTCACGGCTCGAACATGCCGAAGGAGCGGTCGACCTCCGATCCGACGCCATTTGCCTGGACCGACGTGACCTGGCTGCTGCACCGGTACCACGTCACCTGGGGTTACTACACCGATCACGGCGAAAACAACGGCAGCGGCGGCAACGGGACGTCGATCCACTGGAATCCGCTGCCCGGCTTCACCGACGTGCACAAGGACGGTCAGCTCGGCAGCGTCCGCCCGCTGTCGCTCTTCTACAAGCAGGCCAAGGCGGGCACGATGCCGGAGGTGTCCTGGATCGCGCCCGACTTCCGTGACAGCGAGCACGGCCCGGCCCTGGTCAGCACCGGGCAGGCCTACGTCACCAAGCTCATCAACTCGATCATGCACAGCCCGGAATGGTCGTCCACGGCGATCTTCCTGAGCTGGGACGACTGGGGCGGCTACTACGACAACGTGCGGCCGCCGACCGTCGACCAGCAGGGTTACGGCATCCGGGTGCCGGGCATCGTGATCAGCCCGTACGCCAAGCAGGGCTACATCGACCACCAGAACCTGACCACGGACGCCTACCTGAAGTTCATCGAGGACGACTTCATGAACGGCGCCCGGCTGAACCCGAAGACCGACGGCCGGCCCGATCCGCGGCCCGATGTCCGGGAGAGCTCGCCCAAGCTCGGCGACCTGATTAACGACTTCGATTTCACCCAGACACCGCGGCCGCCGATGATCCTCAATCCGTGCCCGGCGACCACGACGCTGGTCCCGCATCCGGCCCCGAACTGCGTGGACCACATCGCCCTGCACGTCAGCACCTGGGGCGACTCCTGACCGTGGGAATGCCAACCGCCAGGAGGGCAGTGCGCAGGACCAAAGCAAAACACAGACTACGGGTTCAAGGTAGCCGGAGAGATTACTCCCAAC
>JBPCKO010000135.1:0-37823 GCA_051004215.1 Streptosporangiaceae bacterium
CCGCCGCCATCGGCGCCTTCATCGACGCCTACAACGACAGGTGCCACCCGTTCTCCTGGACCAAAGACGCGGACGAATTGCTCGCCAAAATCAAACCGTCAAAGAACTAACGCCACGCGACACTAGCGCCCCGATCACGATCGCCGCGAATCCGACTCCGGCGAACCAGCTCGGAAACATGTGCTGGAACAGCAGCGGCACCGACAGCTGGGCGTTCTTGCCCCCGGCGACCACGCCGGCGGTCACCGCGGGCGACGCCAGGGCCATGTAGCCGAGCAGCGCGACCAGGCCGAGCACGAGCGAGTAGGCCGGCAGCGCGGCCATGTTCCGCCTGATCACGTCCCGCCGCCGGGCCGCGAGGACGCCGGTCACCGCGTGCGGGTACATGAACAGCGCAAGCGCCGAGCCGAGGGCCAGCGTCGCGTACGCCCACTCGCTGGCCGGGGTCGCGACCAGTGAGCCGAACGGCTTGCCGGTCGCGGGGTTGGTGCTGGCCAGGTGCTTCCCCGCGGCCGAGAAGATGTGGCTCCAGCCGCCTAGATGCGATCAGCGCCGGTGCCCGCAGCCCGGAGACGAAGGTGTAGGCAGCCAGGATCAGGAACGCGGAAGTCGCCGAGCATCGGCGTGGTGCGCGCGTAGATCGGGACCAGCAGCGATCCCGCGATCGCGGCGATCAGCAAGATTGTCGCGACGATCCAGGCGCCGGCCTTCCGGCCTTCTGGGCGGTCGGGAGCACTGGCGCCCCTGCCTAGGTCACCGGGCGGGATTCCGGCATGATCGGACGGGCTCATGGCAATCCTCTCCGTGCTCTCCCGTCCCATCCCGCCCCACCGGACCGTGCTGCTGTTTCGCCATCAATCGGCAAGCACCGCTGGCCACTTGCGCGGATCCCGTTCTCCTTGATCGTTCACCGGCCCGTAACGGGACCGAAGCACGTCGGCAACGGCCGCCAGGCACCGTCGTAACGAGACTCCGAATGGCTACAGGAGGTCAGATGACGCAATGGAGAGTCCGGGTCATGCTGCCGGAAGCCGATGCCGGACGAGCCGTGCTCATCAGCGCGCTCGCCCAGCTTCCGGTTACCGGCCTGCTCGAGTCCGCCGCCGGCGACATGATCGTCGAGCTGGCCGAGGACGGCGCGCTTGACGACCTGCTCCGCGCCCTGCACGCGATCAGCCCGCAGGTCTTCATCAGCCGGGTCGGCGCCCCGGAGGCCCGCGCCGACGGACGGCAGATCAAGGTCAGGCGGCTGGCGCCGGGGACCGTTCCCGGCTAGCCGGGAACATGGCCGGCCGCTCTACGGCACACTGGACGAAGGGGGTGCAGCGGATCAACCGGGCATGAGGAGGCACGGGTGCCGGAGATAGCCGGAAACGCGGGACTTGCAGGGACCGAGGCGGAGGCAGCGGTCGAGGCGGCACTCGCCCGGCTGGATCTCGCCGGCAAGGTCAGCATCCTGTCCGGCCAGGACACCTGGTCGCTGCCTCCGATCGCGGAGATCGGGCTCGCCTCGGTGGTCATGTCCGACGGCCCGGTCGGGGTGCGCGGCACCCGCTGGGACGCGGCTGACCCGTCTATCGCGCTGCCCAGCCCGACCGCCCTGGCGGCCACCTGGGACCCGGAACTGGCCAGGCTGGCCGGGCAGGTCCTCGGCCAGGAGGCCCGCCGCAAGGGTGTGCACGTGCTGCTGGCCCCGACCGTGAACCTGCATCGCAGCCCGCTCGGCGGGCGTCATTTCGAGGCCTACTCAGAGGACCCCCTGCTCACCGCCGTGATCGGCGCCTCCTACGTGGCCGGAGTGCAGGACCTGGGCGTCGCCGCAACCGTGAAGCACTTCGTCGCCAACGACTACGAGACCGAGCGGTTCACGGCCAGCACCCAGGTCAGCCAGCGCGCGCTGCGCGAGCTGTACCTGCCGCCCTTCGAAGCGCTGGTGCGCGAGGCGGGGGCCTGGGCCGTGATGGCGGCGTACAACGCCGTCGACGGCGTGTTCATGACGACGAATCACGACCTGCAGGTCGGCCTGCTGAAGGACGAGTGGGGATTCGACGGCATCATCGTGTCGGACTGGTTCGCCGCGCACGACACCGAGGGCGCGGCCAACGGCGGGCTTGACGTGGTCATGCCCGGCGCCGGCAGCCCGTGGGGCGAGAAGCTGGTCGCGGCCGTGCGGGAAGGGTCGGTTCCGGCCGCGGTCATCGACGACAAGGTGCGCCGCGTGCTTCGGCTGGCCGCGCGCACCGGGGCGCTCGCCGGCGCTCCCGAGGCGGTGCCGGCCGCCCGCCGGCCCGCCCCCGTGGACGGTGCGCAGGTGGCGGCCGACCTAGCCGCGCGGTCATTCGTGCTGGCCGCCAACGAGGGCGGAGTGCTGCCGCTGCAGGTCAGCGCGGACTCCAGGATCGCGCTGGCCGGCGTGCTGGCCAAGGACGCCCGGGTGCTCGGCGGCGGCAGCGCCACGGTCTTCCCCGAGCACATCGTGTCGCCGCTGGACGGCCTGTCGGCCGCGCTGCCCGCCGGAGCGGCGCTGGCCTATTCGCCGGGACCCGAGCCGCGGACCACCCTGCCGCCCGCGGCCAGGCCCGCGTTCGAGGGCCTGCGGGCCCGGTTCAGGGACGCGGCCGGCACGGTGCTGCACGAGGCGCCGATGGCGACCGGGCAAGGCCGCTGGATGGAGATGCCCGAGGGCGTCGAGGCGCCGGCGCTGGCCACGGTGGAGATCTCCGGGCGGCTGACCGCGAGCGTCGCCGGCGAGCACCGGCTGGGCCTTCGCGGCATCGGCCGGTTCACGCTGACCGCCGGCGGCGCCGTGCTCTTCGATGGCGATGTGCAGCCGGACAGCGATGATTTCTCCCGCACCTTCCTGGCTCCGCCCGAGCGGCGCCGGCCGGTGCCGCTTGAGGCCGGCGCCTCGGTGGAGGTGTCGCTGACCCAGCACGTGCAGCTCGGTGAGGGCTGGGCGCTGGTGTCGATGGCCCTCGGCTACGGCGGCCCGGTCCGCAGCGATGAGGAGCTGCTCGCCGAGGCCCAGCGGGCCGCCGCGGCCAGCGACGTGGCCGTCGTGGTGGTCGGCACCACCGAGGAGGTCGAGTCCGAGGGCTTCGACCGGACCAGCCTGGCCCTCCCCGGCCGCCAGGACGAGCTGGTCAGGCGGGTCGCCGCGGCCGCACCGCGGACCGTTGTCGTGGTCAGCGCCGGCTCCCCGGTCGAGCTGCCCTGGGCCGATGAGGTGGACGCCGTTCTGCTGACCTGGTTCGCGGGCCAGGAGGCCGGGCGGGCTCTGGCCGATGTGCTGTTTGGCCTGACCGAGCCGGGCGGGCGCCTGCCGACCACCTGGCCGGTGGTCGCGGCCGACTGCCCGGTGCTGAACACCACGCCGCAGGATGGCGTGCTCCGCTACGACGAGGACATCTTCATCGGCTACCGGGCCTGGGACCGGGCCGGCACCGAGCCCCGTTACCCGTTCGGCCACGGCGACGGCTACACGACCTGGTCGTATGAGAGCATCGCGGTCGACGGCCGCAGTGTCCGGGTGACTGTCCGCAATACGGGCTCCCGGCCCGGCCGCGAGGTCGTCCAGGTCTACCTCTCGGCCGCCGCCGCGGCCGGCCAGTCGCCGAGCGTGCCCAGGCCCCGCCGCTGGCTGGCCGGCTTCGCCTCGGCGGCCGCCGGTCCTGGCGCGGCGGTCGAGGTCACGGTCGACCTGCCCGAGCGGGCCTTCGGGGTCTGGGATAATGGCTGGCGACCGGTTCCGGGCGACTACGTGGTCGAGGCGGCGCACAGCATCGCCGACCGCCGTCTGCGGGCCACAGTCACGCTGGGCTGAGCCTCGCGGTCACGGTCACGCGGATATACGCGGCTATACTCCGCTAGGCGCGCCCTGCCCCGAACCGGGCGATGACCTGCTCGACCACGATCCTGAGAGGTACACGCATGCGTGGCCTGCAATCGGAACCGGCAGCCCCGGACCGGCGCTGGCCGGCTGGCCGCCGGCCCCGGGCTCGGCAGGCGGAAGCCGGACCAGCGGCTGGCCGCCGCCGGCTCGGCTGGCTCGTCGTGCTCGTGCCGGTCCTGGCCGAGCTGCTCATCGGCGGTTACAAGATCGAGGTGCCGTCGTTCTGGCGCGATGAGGGCTACACCATCACCGGCTCGCAGCGGCCCGTCAGCGCGATCTTCTCCCTGGTCCAGCATCAGGACGCGTTCCACGGCCTGTACCTGCTGATGATGCATCCGATCATCGCCGTATTCGGCCGGTCGGAGTACGCGCTCCGCGTGCCGTCCCTGATCGCGATGTCGCTGGCCGCCGGGCTGATCGCCGCGCTGGCCCGCCGGCTCGCCCTGGCCACCGCGCTGCCCGCCCCGGCCGCCGTCGGCCTGCTGGCCGGGCTGCTGATGGTGGCTCTGCCGCAGACCACCAGGTACGCCCAGGAGGGCAGGCCCTACGCCCTGACCGTGCTCTTCGCCGTCCTGACGACCTACCTGCTGATCGTGGCCGCGGGGCGCACGGGCTGGCGCTGGTGGGCGCTGTACAGCGTCGCGCTGCTCATCCTCGGGCTCTTCGACCTCGCCGCGGTGCTGCTGGCCGGCACTCACGGCATCAGCCTGCTGCTGGCCCGCCGCCGGGACGGGCTGGCCGCGGGAGTGCTGCGGCGCTGGCTCGTCGCCTGCGCGGCGGCGGCGGCAGTGATGAGCCCGATCCTGGTCTTCAGTGCCCGTCAGTCCGGCCAGCTGGACTGGGTGCAGCCGCCCAATCTGCAGTCCCTGATGGGGTTGCTGCAGAGCTTCGCGGGGACGACCGCGCTGATCGCGGTGGCCGTGGTGCTCGGCGTGCTCGGCAGCATCGGCGGCCTGGGCCTGCGGCCCGGCGGCGGCCTGACGATCCCCGTCATCTGCCTGCCGTGGTTCTCGATCCCGCCCGCGGTGGTCATGATCGTCTCGCTCGTGCATCCCTTCTATGTCTTCCGCTACATCCTGTTCAGCCTGCCCGGGCTGGTCATCGTCGAGGCGGCCGGCCTGGTCTGGCTGGTCACGGTGACCAGGCGGTGGCTGGCCAGGCAGTGGACGCCGCTGCGGGCGGCCCGATGGTCGTTCGTGCCCTCGGCCGTCCTCGCGGCCGTGGTCCTGGCCGCGGTGGCCGGACCGCAGGCCGCGACCAGGCTGAATTCCAGCCGCGCCGACAACTTGCGCGCGATCGCGAGCATCCTGGCCGCCAACGAGCGTCCGGGCGACGCGGTCCTGTACCTGCCCCGCCTGACCGCGGTGATCGGGCGGGCCTACCCCGATCCGTTCGACCAGCTGCGTGACATCGGCGAACGCACCGGCCCGATCCCCTCCGGCACGCTGCTCGGGATTCCGGCCCCGCCCGGCGTGGTGGCGGCCCGCCTGCACGGGGTGCACCGGATCTGGACGGTCGAGTGGGTGCACCCGCTCGCGCCCGACAGCGTCCCGCCGCCGAACCTGGTCCGCCTGCTGACCCCGCTGCGCATGGCCGGCAGCTGGCTCATCCAGTCGGTCTTGCTCATCTTGTACGTGGCGCCCTCGCACTGAGCGATCACCCGGCCAGGACAATACGGGTTCGGCCCTTGACTTTGTGTGGCAAAACCAAATTTGCTTTGTCCCACAAAGCAAATCGAGGTGACGGACCATGAACGACGCGCAAAGCATCAACCGCACCGAGGCCGACGATGGCGCCGGGCTGACCCCCCGGGAGGCGGCCAGCCTCCTTGAGCAGACCAGGCGGCAGGCCAGGCGCCGGCTCGACCGCAGCTCCCCGTGGCTCTCGCTGATCGGAGCGGTGGTGGTCCTGGCCGCGTTCGGCGTGGTGTGGCTGTCGGCCCGCGGGCAGCATCCGTACCAGGGCCCGACGCTTGGCGGCCTGGGCTTGATGTACCTGATCCTGATCGCGTGGATCGCCCTGGTCGCCGTCGTCACCAGGCGCGCCCAGACCGGCGTCAGCGGCCGCTCAATCCGGCAGCAGCGCGCCTGGGGCGTGTCCGTCCTTACCGCGCTGGTCGCCGTGTCCGTACTGCAGGGGGCGCTGAAGCACGACGGCGTCAGCCACGCGATCGTCTACGGCGTTTACCCCCCGACGGCGCAGCTCATCGTCCTCGGCTCGGTGGGCGCCGCCATCGCCGGGAGCCGGGAGGGCTGGCCCGGGTTCGGCGTCGGGATCGCGGTCGCGCTGGTGGCCGCAGCCAGCGCGTTCGCGGGGCCGGCCGGCGTGTGGTTCTGGGACGGCGCAGGCTGCTGCGCCGCGGTCCTCGCCTACAGCGCCGCCCAGGCCTGGGTCAGGAGCCATGAGTCCCGCCGACCTTGACCCCCTGATCCACGTGCCCGCGCGGCTGCAGATCATCGCGACCCTGGCCGCGCTGCCCGACGGGGACGTGCTCTCCTTCACCCGCCTGCAGGACCTGATCGGGCTGACCCCCGGCAACCTCATCACCCATCTGCGCAGGCTGGAAGACGCCGACTACCTCAGGACGACCAAGAGCGGCAACGGCCCCGCGTCGCGGACCTCGGTCGCGCTGACCTCCCGCGGCCGCGCGGCCCTGGACGCCTACACTCAGACGCTCCGCGGCCTGCTCAACGGGCTGTGAGAACCGATATTCTGAAGGGTGTGGACAGCCGGGCGAGCGACAAGATCCCCGGCGCCCGGGTGCGCTTCAAACGGCCCGCTCCGGCCCCGCCCGAGTCAGGGTCCAGGCCGCGGGAGTGGCTGGCGCTGGCCGGCGGAACGGTCCAGGAGGCCAGGACCGAGGGGCCATCGCTGACCCTGGTCGGACCGCCGCTGCCGTATCAGCCGGGTCGCGCCGAGCGGCGCAGCGGCGTGCCGGACAAGGTCATTACCGCCGACCACGTGCCCAATTCCTGCAGCTGCTCGTGGGCGTATTCGCAGGGAAGGCTGACCCTGAAGCACTTTAACGCCGCGTGCCGGGTCCATATCGCCACCCTCGGCAGCTGATCCCGCCGCGGCCCGGCACCGGTTGACAGGCCGGGACAGCCGGGAGACGCTTCGGCGGGCGGCAGTGTCGCCCGACAACATGATCCGGACCCGGGCCTGCACCTGGACCAGCGCTCTGGCCGGCCCGGCACGCGCCTGCTACGTGGAGGACCGATGGGGTGGTCAGGTTCTGGTCGGCGCCGGCTGCACAAGATGTCCGCATCGGGTGCGGCGATCAGCTTGCTGGCGCTCGGGACCGCGTTCGCCGCCCCGGCTAGCGCCGCCGGCGCCACGGCCCTCGCCAGGACCGCCGCCGCGGCCACCGCTCCCGGCGCCCACGGCGCAATGTCCTACTTCGACCTGACCCGTAAGGACTGCGTCGGCACCGCCCGCACCTCGGGGTCCAAGGTCTGGTACACCGTCGACGGCGTGCTGTCCGACGTCTATGAGCCAACCATCGACAACACCAACGTGAGCACGCTGCAGTACATCGTCACCGACGGGTCGACGTTCACCGACCTGCAGACCAGGGACATGACCTACACGGTCAGCGCCGATCCGATCGGCATGGCGTGCACGGTGACGAGTACCGACGCCAAGGCCGGCATCAAGCTGGTCACCACCTACATCACCGACCCGGCCCGGGACACGGTGCTGATGCGGACCCGGATGGAAGCGATGCCGGGCTCGCACGCGAACCTGAGCCGCCTGCGCCTGTACGCGCGCCTGGACGCGCACGTCAACAGTGACGGCGGCGGCGGCAGTTCCAATGCGGGCGGCAACGACGGGACGATCGACACCTCGTCGGGGCACCCGGTACCGGTCATCTCGAGCACGAACACGGTTACCCAGGCCACCAATCGCGATTACGCCGTCCCGACATTCATGGCCCTGGCCAGCAGCAGTCCGGCCGGCCCGGCGAGTGTCGGCTATGCCGGCACCGCCAGCGACGGCCTGACCCAGCTCGACACGAGCCGCACGCTGACCACCTACGACTCCGCCCCCGACGGTCACATCGTCGCGACCCAGGACGTCACGCCACGCCGCGACGGGGAAGTGACGCTGGCCCTGGGCTTCGGCCGGTCTCAGGCCTCGGCCGTGGCCACCGCGGGTGCCTCCCTGACCCGCCCGTTCGCCCTGACCGAGGCCAGGTACCGGGCCGGGTGGGCGGCCTACGACGGCGGGCTGCGCCGGCCGCCCGCGCACTTCCCCGGCCTGTCCGGTCCGCAGGGGGCGGACTTGCGGCGCCGCTACTACCTGTCGGCGAACGTGCTCAAGGCGAGCGAGGACAAGACCTACCCCGGCGCCATCGTCGCCTCGCTGGCCAGCCCGTGGGGGCAGGCGGTCCCGGCAGGAACCGCGGTGAACGGCAAGCCGGTCTACTTCGGGTCCTACCGTGAGGTGTTCTCGCGCGATCTTTACGAGGCCTTCACCGGGCTGCTTACCGACGGCGATGTCGCGACGGCCAGGGCAGCAACGCTGTTCCTGTTCGATCACCAGCAGCTCGCCAACGGTCAGCTGCCGCGGAATTCGCTGGTCAACGGGGCGGCCGCCCCCGACACCGGCGGAACCCAGCTCGACGAGACCGCTTACCCGATCCTGATGGCGCTCCAGTCCGGGCTGGCCGGCGATACCGCGCTCTGGCAGCAGCACATCAGGGCCGCCGCCGACTTCCTGGTCTCGCGCGGGCCGTCGTTCGGCTCGGAGCGGTGGGAGGAGCAGTCGGGATTCTCGCCGTCCACGATCGCCGCCGAGATCGCCGGGCTGACCGCCGCCTCGGTGATCGCCGCCGCCCACGGCGACACTGCCCGGGCGCAGCTCTACCAGGCCACGGCCGACGACTTCCAGCGCTCGATCACGAGCTGGGATGTCACCACGACCGGCCCGGACGCCGCGCGCTACTTCATCCGGCTGTCCAAGACCGGCGACCCGAACGCGACCATCACCTACAACCTGGGCAACGGCGGCCCGACCGTGGACCAGCGCCAGGTCATCGACGGCGGGTTCCAGGAACTGGTCCGCCTCGGCGAGCTCCCGGTCAGCGACCCCGACATCACGGCCTCGCTCGGCGTGCTGGACAAGCAGATCTCGGTGGCCACGCCCAGCGGCACCGGCTACTACCGGTACGGCACCTCGGCCGCGGCCGGGAGCTCGGACGGATACGGCGACTGCTACCAGCCCAGCCAGACGACCTGTACGGTGCCGGGCGAGCCGTGGCCGACCACCGACACCGGCACCGGGCACCTGTGGCCGGTGCTGTCCGGCGAGCGGGCCGAGTCCGACGTGGCCAGCGGCAACCTGACCGGCGCGTCCGCGCTGCTCGAGGCCATGGCGCAGTACTCCTCCGGCGTCGGCCTGGTCCCCGAGCAGGCGTGGGAGGACCCGAACCTGCCCGCGTCGCCGTTCGGCAGCGATCCGACGACCGCGTCGATCGGCTTCACCGACGGCCAGGCCGCGGGCTCCGCGTCTCCGCTGAGCTGGGCCCAGGCTCAGGAACTCCGGCTGATACTGGACGTCGGCGCCGGGCGCACCCTGGAGACCCCGTCGGTCACCACGCACCGCTACGTCACCAGCGGGCCGCCAGGATCGGCCGGCCTGACCCTGACCGCCCCGGCGCCCGGGACCCAGATCACCACGGCCACCACCGATGTCACCGGCACCACAGCCCCCGGCGCGCAGGTCGTCGTGGAATCGGAAGATACGACCACCGGAGCGGCGTCGGCCACCGCGACCGCTACGGCGGCCCCGGACGGCTCGTTCACCGTTGCCGTGCCGGTCGGGTTCGGCGATAGCGTGCTGACCGTCTCGGCGACGGCCAGCGGCAACCGGACCGGCTATGCCCAGACCACGGTCAGCAGCGACGTGACCGGCGGCAGCACCGTGCTCGACGTCGCCGACCCCGCGGGAGACGACAACGGACCTGGCACCTACCAGTACCCGACCGCGTCCGACTTCCACGCCGGGGCGTTCGACCTGACCAGGTTCCGGGTCATCAGCGACGGCACCACCGTCTACCTCCAGGCCACCCTGGCCAACCTGGACCCGACGTTCGGCTCGTCGTTCGGCGCGCAGCTGCTCGACGTCTACGTGCACGCGCCGGGCGCGGCCACGACCTCGACCGCCGCCGCCTACCCGACCCGGAACTACACCATCGCCCCGGCCAGCGCCTGGAACCAGCTGGTCGAGGTCCAGGGCTTCGCCGCGCCGGTGTGGCAGGACGCATCGGGCAACGGGCTGGGCACGGCGACCATGGCGGTCTCCCAGATCTCCAGGACCGTCACGATCGCCCTGCCCGAAGCTCAGTTCGGCTCGCCGGGTTCCGGGTGGACGTTCAGCGTCGTGCTGACCGGCCAGGATGGGTTCAGCCCCGATCAGGCCCGCAGCTTCGCGTCGACCCCGCAGCCGTACCAGTTCGGCGTGTGCGCCTCCGGCGACACCAGCCCGATCTGCTCGGTCGATCCCGGTACCGTCCCCAAGGCGATCGACGTGCTCACGCCGCCGGGCCTCTCGCAGGCCAGCGAGCTGAACCCGCTGAACGGCCCGGTCGTCATTTCCGGTGTCACGGTGCCGTGATAAGTCCGCAGGCCGTCTTGGCCCAGGGGCGGCACGGGGTGACGCCGCCGACCTGGAGGGTCTTCACCAAGAGCCGGGGCCGGGTGCGGGGGTTCCTGCGCGGCACGTCCGATGATCCTGACCCTTTGCTGGTCATCACCCCGGACGGGGTGGCCGAGTACATCGACAGCAAGAAGCCGGTCGCGGTGATCGACTTCGGCGATCTCACCAGCATCAGCCTGCGCGTCCATGGCAGTTCCTTTTCCGACAGCACGATCGTCCGCGTCGATGTCTGGCTCGACCTGCACTACCGTGACGGCCGCAAAGCGAAATGGCGCTCGGCCTCGTTTGCTGACCGGTACCAGACCGTCCAGGCGTTCATCGAGGCCTACGGCGCCCACCAGGCACTCCGCGGCCCCGGCCCGCGCCCGAACTGATCCCGTGCTGTCGCCGGAGGGTCAGGTCCGGGCCGCGTACTCGATGGAACGGAACGGCCATTCGCGCTCCAGCCAGGCCCGGACCGTTCGGTACAGCAACGGATCGAGCGCGGCCAGGTCCGCACGCACCCAGGACTTGACCCTCGCCTGCCGGTCGCCGGCGGCGCTGCCCTCCTGGACGTCGCCGGGCAGCGGGTAGATGTACACGCAGCCGATGACCTCGCCGGTGCGGGAGCCGGCCACGGTGTAGGTGAACCCACGGCGGGCGGCGAAATCCTGCGCGTGACGTTCGAGGTCGCGAAGGTTGTCGTCCAGGCTCATCGGGTGCGGCCAGCCCGTCCCGGCGAATCCCGGCGTCGCCAGGATGTGGTCGATGCTGGCCGTCCAGGCGGCATAGTCCTGGGCGTTGTGCTGGGGCCCGAGCGGTTCCAGCCTGAACTCGTCGGCCGTCAGCCCGTCAGGTACCGCGAATTCCGCCGGAACGAACAGCTGATCACTCATCATCCGATGCTAACCAGCCAGGCACCCTCCCGCCGCAACGCGACAGCCGTGAGGGACGCCGGAATCTGGCGCGTTCAGAGGCGGGTCCAGGCCAGCAGGATCGTCGATGCAACCAGCAGCGCCGCCATCGCGACATTGAGGACGCGCCGGGCGCGGGATGTCCGGAGATAACGCTGGAGCGCGGCGCCGAACGCCAGCCAGGGCAGGCAGCTGGGCAGGGCGACCAGCGTAAACAGGATCGAGAAGATGACCGCCTGGGCCAGCACGCCGGCCTGCCGGTCAAGGAAGGTGCCGATGGCGGCGACGCCGATCAGCCATCCCTTGGGGTTGATCCACTGGAATGCCGCCATGCCGAGGAATCCGGCGGGTGCGCTCGCGGTCCCCCGGGCCTCTCCCGCGGTCCGCCAGGCCATCCAGCCGAGCATCGCTGCCCCGCCCCACTTCAGGACCTGCAGCGCCAGCGGGTGGGCCAGGAGCACGCTGCCCAGTCCCATGGTGATGGCGAACAGCATCGCGCCCATCCCGGTCACTTGCCCCAGCAAGCTCGCGAAGCCATGCCGGACGCCCACCCGCGCGCCGACCGCGGTCAGCATCGCATTGCTGGGCCCGGGGGTTCCGGCGACCGCTGAGAACGTCACGAACGCGATCACCTAGGCCGGGTCGTGCAGGACGGGCATGCGCCGCTCCGTAGATTTGACTGATGGTTCCCAGCCTGGGTGATGCAGCCGGCGCGGGTCTTGAACGCTCGTGCGGCCAAGGCGAATGGGTAGCGGCCACGGGGCCGGTCGACGGGGTGGAGCTGTTCCGGGCCCGGCTGCGTGGCTGCCCGTTCAGCCGCCACCGGCATGACGTCTACGCGATCGGCGTCACCGAGGAGGGAGTGCAGGCGTTCGGCTACCGGGGCACGACTGAACGCAGCCTGCCGGGACAGGTCTTCGTGCTGCATCCCAACGAACTGCACGACGGCCGGGCAGACGGGCCTGGCTTGTTCGGCTACGGCCAGATCTACGTCAGCCCGGACCGGATCGCCGCCGCCTTGCCAGCTCTCACGGGACGGTCAGCGCCCCTGCCCTTCGCTGCCCCGGTGACCGACGACCCGGTCCTCGCGAGGGCGGTGCGGACGGCGTTCGCACGTCCGCTCGAGCCGCTCGCGCTTGACGCTCTGGTACTTGAGCTGGCCGAGGGCCTGCTGCGGTGCAGCGCCGCCGGTCTCACCCGAACAGCCCGTACCGGTATTCGGTGATGCGGCGCCTCGACGCCGCCAGGGCCTGGCTGCGTGACGCGAGGCCCCTGGCCCAAACGGCAATCGAGGCCGGCTTCGCCGACCAGGCCCACTTCACCCGGACCTTCAAAGCGGCATTCGGCATGACACCCGGCCGCTACAGGAAGCTCTGCGCGGCCCGCGCCGGGGACAGAACCGCACCCGGGCTCCTTGAATGATGGACCGCGAGGCACTGCGGCGGGCTTTTGAGGACCCCGCAGAGTTCATGACCTCGCCGTTGTATCGGAGCGGCGCAGACTCAGGTGCCGGTGGCAACCAGCGGCTTGGTCGTGATCATCACGCTGGCGATCATCAGGTCGGCCGCCTACCGGTCCGTGCGTTAGCCTCGCTCGCTTTCGACCGCGAACCACCTCCGGCCTTCCCTGGCCCGGCACTCCGCGCGGTAGCAGTCTGTTTGCGGGGATTCCGGGCTCGGGGCACTCTCCGCACGGTGCAGAATTGTGCTCATGGGATTCGACTTGCCTGGGCTGCTCGCCGAACGGAGCGGCCAGGGTTATGAGCTGCATGCCCGCTACCTGAACCCGCAGCTGCCCCGGATGCTGCACGCGATCGGGTTCGACAAGGTGTACGAGCGGGCCGAGGGCGCCTACCTGTACGACGGTGACGGCAACCGATACCTCGACCTCTTGTCCGGGTTCGGGGTGTTCGGGGTCGGGCACAACCATCCGGTCGTCCGCAAGGCGCTGCACGACATGCTCGACGCCGAGGTCGCGAGCATGGTCCAGTTCGACTGCGCGCTCCTGCCCGGCCTGCTGGCCGAGCGGCTGATCGCGCTCACCCCCGGCCTGGACCGGGCCTACTTCTGCAACAGCGGCACCGAGGCCGTCGAGACCGCGCTGAAGTTCGCTCGCTTCGCGACCGGCCGCACCCGGATCTTGTACTGCGACCACGCCTTCCACGGGCTGACCGCCGGCTCGCTGTCGGTGAACGGGGCCGGCGAGTTCCGCAAGGGCTTCGACCCGCTTCTGCCCGATACCGCCATCCCGTTCGGCGACCTGGACGCACTCGAAGCGGAACTCCGCGCGGGCGACGTCGCCGCGCTGATCGTGGAGCCGATTCAGGGCAAGGGCGTTGCCGTCGCGCCGCCCGGCTACCTGACGACCGCGCGACAGCTGCTGCACCGCCAGGGCGCGCTGCTGATCTGCGATGAGGTGCAGAGCGGGCTCGGCCGGACCGGCAAGATGTTCGCGTACCAGCACGACGACGCCGATCCGGACATCGTCACCGTTGCCAAGACGCTCTCGGGCGGATTCGTCCCGGTCGGGGCAACACTGGCCAGGGGCTGGATCTTCGACAAGGTGTATTCCTCGATGGACCGGGTGCTGGTCCACGACAACACGTTCGGCTCGAACGCGGCCGCCATGGCGTCCGGCCTGGCCACGCTCGCGGTGCTCGAGGACGAGCAGCTCGTGGCCAACGCCGAGCGCACCGGCGAGGTGATGCTGGCCGCGCTGAACGAGATGGCCGGCCAGTACGAGATGCTGTCCGACGTGCGCGGCCGGGGCCTGATGATCGGGTTCGAATTCGGCAAGCCGTCCGGGCTGAAGCTCCGCACCAGCTGGAACATGCTGCAGACGGCCAGAAAGGGCCTGTTCGCCCAGATGGTCGTGGCCGCGCTCTTCCACCGGCACCGGATACTGACCCAGGTCGCCGGCGACCACATGGAGGTCATCAAGCTGCTGCCGACGCTGACGATCGGCGAAGCGGAGACGACCGCGTTCGACGAGGCATTCGCCGACGTGATGACCGATGCGCACCGCGGCAGCGGGCTGATGTGGGACTTCGGCCGCTCCCTGGTCAAGCAGGCGGTCGCCCGCTAGCCTGGCCAGTGCTCAGGCCTGGCGGCCGCTACGCTGGGTGACATGACCAGTCCCGACGTCGATGCCTATGTCGCCTCGCTGCCCGCCGACGTCCAGCCGGTGGTGGCCGAGATCCGGCGGCGCATCCACGCGGCCCTGCCCGAGGCGGGCGAGAAGCTCAGCTACCAGATCGCCGGGTTCACGCTCAACGGCAAGACCGTGGTCCACGTCGGCGGCTGGAAGGCCCATGTCTCCGTCTACCCGGTTCCGGACGCCGGCCCCGAGCTGCGAGAACAGCTCGAGCCATACCTGGAGGGCCGGGGCACGCTCAAGTTCCCCCTCCGCGAGCCGGTCCCCTACGAGCTGATCGCCCAGCTTGTCGCGCTGCTGGCCGCGCAGCGCGAAAAAATGGACGACCCTGCCGGTCAGTATCCGTACCCGCCGCCCGAGCTGCTGGTCGACTTCGTCGACGGAGCCGGCGCGGGCGCGGCTCCGCTCACGGTCACCTCGTGCCAGACTCCGCCGGACGCGTTGACGCCGTTGCCGCTGGCCTCGCCGGGCTTGGAGTCACCCTTGTAGGTGTACAGCGGGTGGCCGTCGAACGTGGCCTGGACCGAGCCATCGGACCGCGTGATCGTCCCGAGCGTGCCCTTCAGCCCGGCCGCGAGCGTGGCCGAGCCCTTGACCGGCGGCCAGTAGACCGCGCACGAGCCGTTGCACCTGGACTTGGCGGCGGTGTCGGGCACGAACCAGTACAGCGCGAAGCCCTTCGCGTCGGTCAGCACCGTGGCCCCGCCGATCTTCGCCGACTTCAGCGTGTTCCCGGCCGCGGCCGGAGCGGCGGCGGTATGAGTGTGCGGGGCGGGCTTGGACGCCGCGTTTCCTGATCCGCCGGAACCGCCAGAACTGCAGCCCGCCGCGATCAGGCCCGCGGCCACCAGGCCCGCGGGTACCAGCATCTTGTACTTCATCGTGTCCTCCGTTCGCCGCGCGGTCGCGTCGATACCCGGGGTCACGTATCCGGACCGCCGGTCGTTCACCCAGGTCGAGGACTGAACCGGCCTGGCCGCTGGCCGCCGCGTACCTGGCCGTCGCGCGGCCCGCCAACCGGAAGCTGGACAAGGCCGAGAACGGCCATGCCGCGCATTGCCGGGCCGACCTGGCCGCGGCCGAAACAGCGCTGCGGGACCAGGCCGCGATCGAGCACGGATTTGACCGGCGGCTGGCTGCGATCCGGTTCCCGCCGGCCGTGGCGGCGACGGCCGGCGCCCTGATCCGGGTCAACCAGATCCGGATCGCGTTCACGCTCCGGCAGGCCGGGGCCGGCTCGGTCCGCGCCCTGCTCGCCTACACCGCCGCCCACCACGCCGCCGACGCACAGGTCCGGATCATCAGGGCCGAACTCGGCCTGCCGCCCCCGTCGAGCAGCTGAGCATCCGGCCTCGCGGCCACGCGGCTGGCCCCTGACGCTGCATGAAAGACTGAGGGTCAACCGACTACCCGAAGGGATCCTTCATGCAACTCGGCCTGCACGTGCCCAACTTCACCTGGTCGGGAGGGCCTGCCGAGCTCGGCCCGAACCTGGCCAGGGTCGGCCGGGCCGCCGAGGACGCCGGGTTCGACATGCTCAGCGTGATGGATCACGTCTGGCAGATCGGCCCGGTCGGACCGCCGGAAATGGACATGCTCGAGGCGTACACCGCGCTGGGCTACCTGGCCGCCTGCACCTCCCGGATCGAGCTGCTCGCCTGGGTGACCGCGGTCACGTACCGCGAGCCCGGCATGCTCGTCAAATGCGTCAGCACGCTCGACGTGCTGTCCGGCGGCCGGGCCTGGCTCGGCATCGGCGCAGCCTGGAACGCCGACGAGGCGCACGGGCTCGGGCTGCCGTTCCCGCCGACCGCCGAGCGCTTCGAGCGGCTCGAGGAGACGCTGCAGATCTATTTGCAGATGTGCGGCGACGACGAGGGCCCGTACCGCGGCCAGCACTACACGCTGGAGCGGACGCTGAACTCGCCTCAGCCGCTGAAGCGGCCGCACCCGCCGATCCTGATCGGCGGCGGCGGCGAGAAGAAGACCCTGCGGCTGGTCGCCCAGTACGCGCAGGCCTGCAACCTATTCGCCAGCCCGGACCTCGAGCACAAGCTAGACGTGCTGCGCGGGCACTGCGACACGCTCGGCCGTGACTACGACGACATCGTCAAGACCGTGCTGATGCCGGTCGACCCGGGTGCCGACGGCGAGAACGCCGGGGCCCTGCTCGAACAGCTGCGCGGGCTCGCCGCGCTCGGCGTCACCCACACCCACATCCGGGTGCCCGACCTGTCCACCACCAGGCCGCTTGAGCTGCTGGGCGAGAAGGTCATCGCCGAGGCGGCGACGTTCTGAAGAAAGCCGAGCGGGCGCGGCGGCGGGGGGGGGAGGGCCGCCGCGCCCGCCGCCGCTCACCCGAGCGAGAACCCCTCGAGCGGCAGGTAGGTGCGCGCGGCCCAGGACACCGGGTCGCTCGCGAAGTCCCGCTGGATCGCCCGGTTGTTCAGGGCGTTGTCCAGCGCGGCCATGATCATGGACTCGTCGAGCACCAGGTAGCGGTGCCCGACCGCGCCGGTGACCGGGTTGACGGAGTCGAAGAAGCCGTCCGCCCCGTACAGGCCAGGGTACTTCGAGCGCAGCGTCATGATGTTGGCGTAGGCCCGCTGCGGCGCGACGTCCAGGGCCAGGAACGACGCGTGCGGCGCGACGACGTCCTCGGTAGCGCAGCCGTGGCACTGGGACAGGCCCTCGTTCGGGTTGCTCGCCGTCGCGCCCGCTCCGTAGTACGGGAACGCCAGGCCCTCGACGCCGTAGCCGCCGTAACTACCGGAGTCGTCCGGCGTGCTGGCTGGCGACATCCCCCAGACCGGGTAACCGAGCTGCTGGGTGGCGTACTTGATCTGCACCTGGGCGGTCCGCTCGTCGGCCAGGCCGAAGCTGCGGGTGCCCCAGCTGGTCTCCGGCACCACCTCGTTCGGCATTAGTCCCTCGAACATGCCGCCGGCGAACGTCGGGATGAAGGTCAGGTCCGTGCCCGGGTAGGTGTAGTGCCCCTCCCAGACCGGGAACTGCTGGCCGGATTGCGGGTCGGCATAGGTCGCCCAGTGACCGCCCATCGGCCACTGGCCCTGCCAGGAGAAGTCCGGGTCGGTGCTCTGGCAGTCGGCGAACGGCGCCGGCGGCGGCAGCACCCGCCAGCTCCGCCACCACACGTTGCCCGGCATCTGGTGCAGGCCCATGCCGATGTAGGCGGAGATCCGCGGGTCGCTGTAGAGGGCGCCGTTGTGGTAGTAGTGCTGCCAGTTGTCGCCCTGGTCAGGCGGCAGCCCCACGTAGTAGCCGCCGTACATCTGGCCGGTCGGCTGGTTGCCGGTGATGGCCGGGTTCACGTTGCAGTGCGTCTCGGCCCGGTTGTCGTAGAAGATGCTGAAGTCCATCGGCGCGATCAGGCTGCTGGCCAGGTGGGCGAGTTGCGGCAGCGCCTGCCTGACCACGATCAGGCCCGAGGCGTACCAGCCGTTGTCCACGTTGGAGATGAAGTAGCAGTTGTCGAACGTGGGGGTCGTCTCGGCCGAGCAGTTGATGTCGCCCGGGTTCCTGATCACGGCGCCCGTTGTGGTGTCGTACCACTGGTACAGGAAGCCGTCGAACCGCTGGAGCTTCGCGACCTCGGTCAGCGCGGCCCTGATCCGGTCGGCCGCCTGCGCGGTCGTGATCAGGTGCAGGTCCCTGGCCGCGACGACCGCCCACAGGTACACGCCGATGTTGGCGGCCGAGGTGTACCGGCCGTAGCTGGTCGGTGCGGGCGCGCCGCCGGCGAACGTGAGGTTGTCCATCGGCAGGTTCGTGGCCTGGTCGACGTCGGAGCCGTAGAACTTCCAGGTATCCCTGGCGATCGCCAGCAAGTTCGCCCGCTGGGCGAAGGACAGCCCGGTGTAGGTGGCGACCCGCGCGCCGCGGCCCGGTCCGGCGGCCCTGGCCTTCCCGGCCGGGAGCAGGACCGCGGCCGTCGCGAGCAGCGCGCAGGCCGCGAACGCGGCCAGCAGGATTGCCAGGCGGGAACGCCGCCGAAGGACTCCGGCGGCGAACGGCGGGCTGGTCATCGGTGGCCCCTGTCTGCTGCGAGCTGGCCGGGAAAAAGCCTGGCGGAACGGACCGCAGCCTGCCGCCCCGCCAGGCCGCTCATGGGGGCGGCGGTACCGGCTCAAGCCGGATCCGCGCGACGCCCGGCATCGGCAGCGCGAAGCAGAAGCCGGCGGCTCCGTCCCGCGGCTGCACGGGCGGCAGCACCTCGGTGTGCAGCTGGTCGGACTCCCGCAGCTGTCGCCAGGACTCCTCGTCGGGCCAGCTCTGCGCGGCCGCCGGATGCCCAGTGATGTGGGAGTGACCCGCATCGACCCGGGCCAGGCTGGCCAGGAACTGCCGGTCGGGCAGGCCGCCGATTCGCACCTGGACCTGGCGGTCCAGCCGGGCGTCGCCGTCGCGAAGGTCGACGTTGATGGTCCCGTTCCAGACCAGCACGTCGATGGTCCCGTCGTCGCGGCGGGCGGCCCAGGCCCGGACCAGCGTGCCCGCGCCGTCGCCGTCCGGCCGGACGGTGAGCAGCTGATCGCCGAGTTGCTGGGCCAGGTAGACGGCCCAGTACCGCGGTTTGCGCAGGTTGCCCAGGCTGAGCAGCCCGAAGCCGTTGTGGAACAGCCGCGGCGGCCGCCCGAGCTCCTCGAAGTGATCGCTGATCACCCAGTAGGCCAGCGCGCCGACCCGGCCCTGGGCGTCGAGCAGCCCGCTGAGCACGAACGGCGCCCCCAGTACCCCGTCGTGCGCGTCGCCGAAGTGCCCGGCGCCGATGCCCCACTCGGTCCACCACACGTCGAGGCCGCCCAGGCCATGCCGGCGCAGCGCAGGCCGCAGGTCAAGCGGCAGGTTCCCGTAGGTGTGGGTGGACACGAAGTCGAGCGGCAGCCCGGTCGCGGCCGCGTGCGCGGCCAGCGGCTCGATCCACTCCGCGGCGGCCGTGGCCGGCCCGCCGATCCGCAGCCGCGGATCGACGCCCTTCACCGCCGCGGCCGCCTCCTCGTACAGCCGCAGGTACTCGCCAGGCGTTCCGGTCCAGAACACCTCCAGGTTGGGCTCGTTCCAGACCTCGAATGCCCAGCGGGCGACCTCGTCGATCCCGTACCGGCTGACCAGGTGCGCGGCCAGCGCGGCCACCGCGTCACGCCATTCGTCCCAGCTGGCTGGCGGTGAGACGATCGCCCGGTAGGTGAACACGGTCTGCTCAGGGTCGCGGGCCAGCGCGGCGGGCATGAATGACAGCTCGACCACCGGCCGCAGCCCGAGCCCGAGCACCTGGTCGTAGATGGCGTCGACCTGGGCGAAGTCGTAGTGCACGGCGCCGCCGGTGCCCCTGGTGACGACCGCGTTGTCGTCGTGCAGGATCGCGTGCGCCCGCACCATGGTCGCGCCAAGATCGTCATGGGCCAGCCGGAGCGCGGCGGCGAACTCGGCCGCGATCTGGCCGGGCGACGGCCCGGCCGCCAGGCTCGCGCCGGCCGCGTCACCCTTCTTGGCACCGTCGCCGTTCTCGTCGCTGAGCAGGAGCTGGGACAGCCGCTCCGAGCCGGTCATCCACCAGACCCGGTCCAGCTGGCCGGCGTCGCCGGCCGCGTCGACCGTCACCGTGACCGGTCCGGCCTGGCCTGGTGCGGTCCGGGCGCTGACCGGTTCCGACCAGGACCACACGGGGTACTCGGCGCCGGTCACCGCACCGATCCGGTACGTGTACTCGGGACCGTCGGCCAGCCCGGTGTCCGCGAAGGGCGGCCCGGCCACCGCCGCGACGTCGCTGCCCCCGTGCGTGACCAGCTGCGGGGTCGCGCCCTGCTCGGTGCGCTCGATCAGGTAGCCCGCCGCACCCGGCACCGGCTCCCAGTCCAGCTCGATGTGCCCGGCCCTGGGCCCGGCCCGGACGGTGGCCGGCTTGGCCAGGGCCAGCTGGCCGGGAGTCCGGTACCGGCCGGCGGAACGGCGGTAGATGCGTTCTTCCCAGTCAGCCCGGGCCGCCGCCGGGCCGGCCGTTGCTGGTACAGCTGTTCCGCTTAGGCCGGTCCTCGCCGCTGCGCTGTGGCCGGCCTCCGCCGTTCCGCCGGCCGTGGCCTGGTCGCGGGCCCTCGCCTCGGTCATCGCCGCTCCCGCCCGGTGAGCTGGCCGGCGGTCCCGCGGCCGGGACAGCCGCAGCTGCGCCTGATCACCGGCTCGACCGGCAGTACCGCGACCTGACCGTGCTGATCCTGACCGTGCTGGTCCCGGCCGTGCTGGTCCCGGCCGTGCTGGTCCCGGCGGTGCTGGTCCCGGCGGTGCTGGTCCTGGGCCGCGATCCGCTCCAGCAGCAGCCCCACCGAGCGCTCGCCGAGCGCCCGCATCGGCTGGCGCACCGTGCTCAGCGAGGGCCGTACGTGCCGGGCCGCGGCGATGTCGTCGAAGCCGGTCACGGCCACCTCGGCGGGCACCCGGAGCCTGGCGTCCCGCAGCGCGGCCAGCGCGCCGAGCGCCATCTCGTCGTTGCCGCAGACGATCGCTTCCGGCCGGCCGCCGGTGGCGAGGAGGCGCCGGACCGCCTGCTCGCCGCCCGACTCGGTGAACCCGCCGGACGCGGCCGGCCGCCTGGGCACGGGCAGGCCCGCCGCCCGCAACGCCTCCCGGAAGCCGGCGAACCGCTCGTCGGAATCCGGTGAGCCGTCGGGGCCGGCCACGAACGCCAGTTCGGCGATCTGGTGGGTGGCAATCAGGTGCTCGGTGATCGCCCGGGAGCCTGACCGGTTGTCGGCCCGGACGCAGTCCGTGTTCCCGGCGGCGAGATGGCTGGCCAGCAGCACGACGGGGACGGTGCTGGAGATCGTGACGATGTCCTCATCGGGCAGGCTGCGGGCGAGCACGACCAGGCCGTCGACCTTGGCCGCGACCGACATCGCGAGCTTGCGTCCCGACTCGGTCTGGGTGGCCGCGATCATGACGGCGTTCCCGGCCGCGGTGGCGGCGCGTTCCGCGCCCCTGATGACCTGGTCCACGTAGAGCGCAGACTCTTCCTCGGCACCGCCTGACCCGCCGAGATCGGGGAAGATCAGCCCGACGATCCCGGTGCGGCGGGAGGCGAGCCCGCGGGCCGGGCCGTTCGGGAACCAGCCGAGCTCGGCCGCGGTCGCCCGGACCCGGTCCCTCGTCGCCGCCGAGAACCCGGTGCCGTCGGCCATCACCCTGGACACCGTCGCGGTGGACACGCCGCTGCGCCTGGCGACCTCATAGATGGTCGAGCGGACAGCCACGGTGCGGTACCTCGGGGGGAAGGCCAGACGGGAACGGTCAGGTACGTAAGCGGTTACTCTGGTTAACCGCTTACGTTTCCACCCGCCTCGGGCGGCTGTCAAGGGGGAACGGCGGGCTGGCCGGCGAAAACCGGCTGTCGGCCCGCCGGGTTAGATTGGCCGGGTGCTTGACTCGTTCCACCCGGCCGTGCGGACCTGGTTCGAGCGCCGGTTCCCGGCCGGCCCGACCGGTCCGCAGGCAGCGGGCTGGGCGCGGATCGCCGCGGGCGAGCACACGCTGATCTCCGCGCCGACCGGCTCGGGCAAGACGCTCGCGGCCTTCCTGGTCTGCATCGACCGGATCTACCGGGCCCACGATCTGGCCGGCCGCGCCGGGCCGGACGCACCGGACGACGCCGGGGACCCGGCCGGGCCGCAGGTCGTGTACGTGTCGCCGCTCAAGGCGCTCACGGTCGACATCTGGCAGAACCTGGAGCGGCCGCTGGCCGAGATCGCCAGGACCGCGACCGAGCTCGGCCTGACCGCGCCGCAGATCAAGGTCGCGGTGCGGACCGGCGACACCGCGGCGGCCGAGCG
The DNA here is from genome assembly GCA_051004215.1 of Streptosporangiaceae bacterium. Classification (GTDB taxonomy): domain Bacteria; phylum Actinomycetota; class Actinomycetes; order Streptosporangiales; family Streptosporangiaceae; genus Chersky-822. The sequence continues at coordinate 22,440 of JBPCKO010000135.1, forward strand.
GGCGGCGATGCTCAAACGGCCGCCCGACTTCCTGATCACCACCCCCGAGTCGCTGTTCCTGCTGCTGACCGCCGAACGCAGCCGGGCGATGCTGGCCACCGCCCGGACCGTGATCGTGGACGAGATCCACGCGGTGGCCGGCAACAAGCGCGGATCGCACCTCGCCCTGACCCTCGAGCGGCTCGGGCACGTGGCCGGCGAACCACTGCAGCGGATCGGGCTGTCCGCGACCCAGCGGCCGATCGAGGCGGTGGCCCGGCTGCTGGTCGGTTCCGGTCCGGACCGCAGCCTGGCCGACGGCTCGCCGCGCTGCGCGATCGTGGATTCCGGTCACCGCCGCGAGCTCGACCTCGCGCTCGACCTGCCGGGCGACGAGCTCGGCGCGGTCGGGAACCAGGAGCAGATGGCCGAGATCCTCGACCTGATCGCCGGTCACGTCGCCGGCCACCGGACCACGCTGATCTTCGTCAACACCCGGCGGCTGGCCGAGAAGGTTGCCCACGAGCTGAGCGAGCGGCTGGGCGACGGCCTGGTGGCCGCTCACCACGGCAGCCTGTCCAGGGAGCGGCGGCAACGGGTCGAGTCCCGGCTCCGGGCCGGCGACCTGCGGGCGCTGGTCGCGACCGCCTCGCTCGAGCTCGGCATCGACATCGGGCCGGTCGAGCTGGTCTGCCAGATCGGCTCGCCCCGCAGCTTCGCCACGTTCCTGCAACGGGTCGGCCGGTCCAACCACACGACCACCGGCGTTCCGGCCGGGCGGCTGTACCCGACGACCAGGGACGAGCTGGTGGAATGCGCCGCACTGCTGCGCGGTGCCGTGGCCGGCCGGCTCGACGCGCTGGTGATGCCGTCCTGCCCGCTCGACATCCTGGCCCAGCAGATGGTGGCCGAGTGCTCGGCCGCGGAATGGTCGGAGGACGACCTGCTCGTCCTGATGCGCGGCGCCGCGCCGTTCGCCGAGGTGAGCGCGGCCGACTTCGCCGAGGTCGCCGAGCTGATCAGCGAGGGGATCAGGACCGGCCGCGGCCGCCGGGCCGCGTACCTGCACCGGGACCAGGTCAACGGCACGCTGCGCGGACGCCGGGGGGCCCGGCTGGCCGCGCTCACCTCCGGCGGCGCGATCCCCGAGCTCGGCGATTTCCGCGTCCTCGCCGAACCGGACAACGTGCTGGTCGGCACGGTCAACGAAGACTGGGCGGTGGAGTCGTCGGCCGGCGATGTGTTCCTGCTCGGCACCACCTCGTGGCGGATCCGGCGGGTCGAGCCCGGCGTGGTCAGGGTCGCCGACGCGCAGGGCGCGCCGCCGTCGGTCCCGTTCTGGCTAGGCGAGGCGCCGGGGCGCACGATCGAGCTGTCGGAGGAGGTCTGCGCGCTGCGGGCCGCGGTCGCGGCCGAGCTGGCCCGCGGCGGCCCGGCCGCCGCCGCGGGCTGGCTGATGGCCTCATGCGGGCTGGCGGAGCCGGCCGCGGAGGCGATCACCGCGTACCTCAGCACCGCGCTGGCTCAGCTCGGCGTGCTGCCGACCATGGACACGATCGTGCTGGAGCGGTTCTTCGACGAGGCCGGCGGCATGCAGCTGGTTGGCCACTCGCCGTACGGCGCCCGGCTGAACCGCGCCTTCGGGCTGGCGCTGCGCAAGCGGTTCTGCGTCACCTTCGACTTCGAGCTGCAGGCCGCGGCCAGCGACGACGCCATCTTGCTGTCGCTCGGCCCGCAGCACAGCTTCCCGCTCGACCGGGTGCCGAAATTCCTGGCTTCCGGCACGGTCGAGGAGGTGGTCAGGCAGGCCGTGCTCACGTCGCCGCTGTTCGCGGCCCGCTGGCGCTGGAACCTGAACACCTCGCTGACCGTGCTGCGGATGCGCGGCGGCCGGAAGAACCCGCCCGCGATCCAGCGGATGGAGGCGGACGACCTGATGGCCGCGGTGTTCCCGGTGCTCGCCGCCTGCCAGGAGAACGTGGCCCCCGGCCCGATGGAGATCCCCGACCACATCCTGGTCCGGCAGACGCTGACCGACTGCCTGACCGAGGCGATGGACATCGCCGGCCTGCGCGGCCTGGTCGCCGCCATCGAGGCCGGCCGGGTCCAGGTGGTGGTCAGGGACACCACCGAGCCATCGGTGCTCGCGCACGAGATCCTGAACGGCCGGCCGTTCACCTACCTGGACGACGCCCCGCTGGAGGAACGCCGCAGCCGGCAGGTGCCGCTGCGGCGCGGGCTGCCGGTCGCCCCGCACGAGCTGGCCCGGCTGGACCCGGCGGCCATCGAGCGGGTCGCGGCGCAGGTGAGGCCGGACCCGCGCAGTCCCGACGAGCTGCACGACGTGCTGATGAGCCTGATCGTGGTGCGCCCGGACCCGGCCTGGTCTGAGTTGTTCGGCGCGCTGGTAGCGGCGGGACGATCGGTCACCGTGCGCGGGCCGGGGTCCGGCGAGCTCTGGGCCGCGGTGGAGCGGCTCCCCGCCGTCGAAGCGCTGTACCCCGACGCGGCCGCCTCGCCGCCGCACCGGCCGCCCGCGGCCGTGGCCGGCCACGCCGACGAGGACGACGCGATCGCCCGCCTGCTCCGCGGCCACCTGGAGTGCCGCGGACCATCGACCGTGGCCGCGCTGGCCGGGGCGACCGGCCTGCGCGAAAGCCTGATCACCCGCGGCCTGGCGATCATCGAGCAGGAGGGCTTCGCTCTCAGCGGCCGCTTCACCAGCCCCGACGCGGACCTGGAGTACTGCGCGCGGCGGCTGCTGACCAGGATCCACGGCTACACCAGGGACCGGCGCCGGCGCGAGGTGGAGCCGGTCACGCCGCGGGACTTCATGCGGTTCCTGCTGCGCTGGCAGCACGTCACCGCGGACAGCAAGCGCGAGGGCCGGTTCGGCGTGATCTCGGTGCTCGAGCAGCTGCAAGGCTACGAACTGGCGGCCGGCGCCTGGGAGTCCTCGGTGCTCGCCGCCCGGGTGGACGGCTACCGGCGGGAGTGGCTGGACGAGCTGTGCCTGTCCGGCCAGGTGTCCTGGGGCCGCCTGTCGGTTCGCGACCCGCTCCCCCTCGCCGCCGGCACCACCCCGGCCGGCGACCGCGGCTCCGCGGAGCGTCCCGGCGGGCGAATGTCGTCCCGCGCGACGCCGATCACCCTGGCCCTGCGTGACGACCTGCCGTGGCTGCTGCGAGCCGCTCGCGGCGACCTCGGCCCGGCCGAACCCGACTCCCCCGCCACCGTCGCCGTCCTGGCCGCGCTGCGCGATCGCGGCGCCTTGTTCCGGCCTGACCTCGGCACCTTGACCAGCCTGAACACCGAGCAGGTGGCCGAGGCCCTGTGGGACGGCGTGGCCCGCGGCATGATCACGGCCGACGGCTTCCGCGCGGTCCGGTCGCTGCTGCGGCGCGGCAGCCGGGCCAGGCTGGGCCAGCCCCGCGGCCTGCGGCGCGGTGCCCGCGGCGCCGCTCCCGCCTCAGCCGGGCGCTGGTGCCTGCTGCCCGACCCGATCGCCGGCGCGGATCGGGACGAGCTCGCCGAAGCCGTCGCCGAACAGCTCGCGGCTCGCTGGGGCGTGGTGTTCTACGACCTGGTCGCCCGCGAGAACCTGGCGATCCCGTGGCGCGACCTCCTCTGGGCGTTCCGCCGGCTGGAAGCCCGCGGCACGATCCGCGGCGGCCGGTTCGTGACCGGCTTCAGCGGCGAGCAGTACGCGCATCCCGACGCCGTGGACGCGCTCCGCGCGCTGCGCAAGCGTCCCCGGTCCGGCGAGCTGGTCAGGATCACCGCCACCGACCCGCTCAACCTCACCGGCGTCATCCTGCCCGGCCCCCGGGTCCCGGCCGTCGGCTCGGCCGTCATCACCTACCTGGACGGCGCCGTGTTCGACGGAACGTCGGCCACCGACCAGGCCCAGGACGCGGACGTAAGCCAGGCCCCGGCCGCGATCGCGTAGCGCGCCGTGACCCGCATGAGCGAGACGCACCTGACCGCGCCGTGACCGGCATGAGCGAGACGCACCTGACCGCGCTGTGACCGGCACGACCGAAGCGGACCTGGCCAGACAGGTGCGGGCCGGCTGGGAGCAGCTGACCGCGCCGTACGGCCAGCCGCGGGCCAGGTTCTCGGTCCCGCTTCGGGTCACCGCGTCGGCCGGTTCCGGCATCTGCCCGCCCGGCTGGATCGGAATCGTCACCATCGGCGGCGCCGTCCTAGCCACCGCGCCCGACCAGGCCTCCGCGCTGGCGGTGCAAGGCGCAATGGCTAGCGTGCCGCTAGCTCGCGTGACCGACCCGGACGTACTGCGCACCCGCCTGCCGGTCGTTGACCTGCTCGGCCCGGCTAGCCTCGCTTATCTCGCTCCGGGCCCTGACTCCCCCGGGCTTGGTGCCGACGAGCCTGGTGCCGACGAGCCTGGTGCCGACGAGCCGCAGCTCGCCGAACTCAGCCCGCAGGATCCTTCGCTCCGTGATTTCCTCGCCGCGGCGGACCCAGCCGAGCGGGACGAGAGCGGCCTGGCCGGGATCACGTCACCGGCATTCGCGGTCACGCGATCTGGCCGGGTCTTGTCGGCCGCAGGTTATCGCCGGTGGCCGAACGGCTTCGCGCACCTGTGCGTGCTCACCGCGGCGGACGCCCGCGGAGGCGGCCTGGCCAGGCTGGGCGGAGCGGCCGCAGTCGGCCACGCCCTGGCCGCCGGCCTCCTGCCGCAGTGGCGGGCCCGGCTGGAGCCCTCCCGCGCCGTGGCGCGCTCTCTCGGCTTCGCCGACCTTGGCCATCAGGTCAGCCTCCGCATCGGCGATGACCAGAATCTTCGATCCGCCAGATAACGACACGCCGGGCGATGATGCGACATTGTCGATGGCCGATGTTATGATACGAATGATTGTTCGAGAGAGTGGCGAGACCGGAGCAGGTGTAGCAGGTGCCGCCTGGCGGCGTCCGTCGCAGCAGCGACGTCGGACCCCAATGGGGATTTCGCTCCGGGCAGGGCCCTCCGCAGTGTGTCGCGCTCCCTGGCGGCGTATTTCTCGCGTTGCCGAACCGCCTTTCCCGGCCAGCAATCCGTCAGTCGCTTTCTGGCCAGTAGTCCGCCCGTCGCTCAGGACCGAGAGTCGCCAGCCGACCGCTCCGCGAAGGAGGTGTCCATGTCCGCACCCGGCCAGCACAGCGCGCCCGCGCCAGGCCAGCACAGCGCGCCCGCGCCAGGCCAGTACCGCGGCCCCGCGGCACCCAGGTCCATGCGGCAGGCGCTGGCGGCCCTGCACGACGCGCTGAGTTACCTCGCCTCGGCCGACCCGACCGCGCTGACCGCCGTCGAGCAGGCCCGGTGCCTGCGCAGCCTCCGGCGGGCCGAGTCGGTGCGGCTGGCCGCCCAGTCGTCGGTGCTCGGGGCGTTCGAGGCGAACGGCGGATACGCCGACGACGGGCACGGGAGCGCGCGGTCCTGGCTGCGCTGGCAGGCCAGAATGACCGGGCCGGCCGCGTCGGCCGCGGTGGCCTGGACCCGGCGCCTCGCCGCCCACCCGGCCATCCGGGACGCGCTAGCGGCCGGGGAAGTCTCTGAGTCGTGGGCCATGCAACTATGCGACTGGACCGACCTGCTGCCCGTCTCGGCCCGCAACGATGCGGACACGATCCTGCTCGCCGCCGCGGCGGCCGGAGCCAGCCTGCACGACCTGGCCGGACTGGCCGAGGAGATGCGCGCCCGCACCGCGGCACCGGACGCCGACGGCGACCGCCCGCCGGACCGTTCGGTGCGCCTCGACCTGCACTACCGAGGGGCCGGCCGGCTCCGCGGCGACCTTACTCCGCGATGCGCGGCGGCCCTGCAGGCCGTCCTCGATGCCCTGGGCAACAAGCAAGGCCCCGACGACCTCCGTACCCGCCCCCAGCGCGATCACGATGCCCTCGAAGAAGCCTGCCGCCGCCTTGTCGCCGCGGGCATGCTCCCGGGCCGGGCCGGCCAGCCGACCAAGATCCTTCTGCACATGAACCTCACCGACCTGCTGAACGCCCAGGCCGGGCAGCATGGCGAGCCCGCCGGTCCTGACCGCGGTGCTGGCCAGCCGCACGGTACCGGCCAGCCGCAGCACGGTACCGGCCACCCGCAGCGCGGCGGACCCGGCGAGCTGGCGCGCAGCGAGCTGGCGCGTCGCCGGCTCTTTCCTGACCGGGAGGACCTGACCGGGCCGTGGCCGGGCGGCTACGCCGGCCCAGGGCCGATGGCCGGGCCGGGCGACCGGTGTGACGCATCGATCGTGCCGGTCGTCACTGGCAACGTCGATCACGCACTTCTCGCCCGGCTCGCTGCCGCCCTCGTCTCAGGCGACCCGGCGGCCCTCGGCGTCGAGCCCCGGCCATCTGGTCCCGCCGGTCCCGTCAGTCCGACCGGTCCCGTCAGTCCGGCCCGTTCCGGCCGTCCCGGCGCCCAGACCGCCGGCCACCCAGGCTCGGCTAGCGACGCCCTGGCTGACCAGTACGCGCGGGAACTGGTACTCCGCGGCGCGGTCGCACTGCTCTCGGGACCAGAAGGCCTGGCCGCGCGGCTCAGGACCGGGAGCCTGACCGGGCCGGCGGGTTCGATCAGCCTGCCTCTCGACGTGGGCACCAGCACCGACACCGTGCCGCCGCACCTGCGCCGGGCGGTGTGGCTTCGCGACCGGCACTGCGCGTTCCCGGGTTGCGAGAACCGGATCTGCCAGGTGCATCACATCATCCCGCGATCGGAGGGCGGCCCGACCCGGCTCGACAACCTGGTGCTCGGCTGCTCCTTCCATCACCTGATCGCCATTCACCAATGGGGCTGGCGGCTGGTGCTCAACGCCGATGGCACCACGACCGCCATCGGCCCGGATGGTCACCGGGTGCTGCACAGCCATGGCCCGCCGCGCGCCGCCTGACCCGCCTGGGTCCAAGGCCCGGAGCCGCATTGTGTTACCGACGGGTACATCGGGGCAGGTCCCTTGTATCGGCAACAGGAAGGGACCTGCCATGACCGTTCCCCAGGCAGATCGTGTCCGCCACGTTGACGAGCGCGAGGCACGCCAGACGGCTGAGGAAGCTCGCGAAGCCGGATGGCGGCAGCCGAGCTTCGGCAAGCAACTGTTCCTCGGCGATTTCCGGCTTGATCTCATCCATCCGCACCCGCAGCCGGCCGAGGACGCGGCCGAGCACGGCGAGGAGTTCTGCACCCGGATGCGGGCCTTCTGCGAGGAGTCCATCGACGCGGCGCAGATCGAGCGGGACGCCCGCATCCCTGATGAGGTGATCCGCGGGCTGGCCGAGCTCGGCGCGTTCGGCATGAAGATCGCACCGCAGTACGACGGGCTCGGCCTGTCGAACCTGTACTACAACCGCGTCCTGATGATCGCCGGATCGGTGTCGCCCGCGGTGGCCGCGCTGCTGTCCGCGCACCAGTCGATCGGGGTGCCGCAGCCGGTGGCGCAGTTCGGCACCGATGAGCAGAAACAGCAGTACCTGCCGCGGTGCGCGCGCGGCGAGATCAGCGCCTTCCTGCTCACCGAGCCAGATGTCGGGTCGGACCCGGCCCGGCTGAACACGACGGCTACGCCCTCACCAGACGGCGAGCAGTACCTGCTGAATGGCGTGAAGCTGTGGACCACCAACGGCGTGGTCGCCGATCTGCTGGTCGTGATGGCGCGAGTGCCGGCCAGCGATGGGCACAAGGGCGGGATCACCGCGTTCGTGGTGGAGGGCGGCGCGCCCGGGATCACGGTCGAGCGGCGCAACGCGTTCATGGGCCTGCGCGGGCTGGAGAACGGCGTGACCAGGTTCCACGACGTGATGGTGCCCGCATCCAGCCGGATAGGGTCAGAAGGACAGGGCTTGAAGATCGCGCTGACCACCCTGAACACCGGGCGGCTGTCGCTGCCTGCGAGCTGCGCGGCTGCGGGCAAGCTAGCGCTGAAGATCGCCAGGGAGTGGTCGGGCGAGCGGGTGCAGTGGGGCAGGCCGGTCGGGGAGCACGAGGCGGTCGGCAAGAAGATCGCGTTCATCGCGGCGACCTCGTACGCGCTGGAGGCTGTGGTCGAGCTGTCCAGCCAGCTCGCCGACGACAAGCGCAACGACATCAGGATCGAGGCGGCGATCGCCAAGCTGTACTGCTCGGAGATGGCCAGCATCGTCGTCGACGAGCTCGTGCAGATCAGGGGCGGCCGGGGGTACGAGACGGCCGAATCACTGGCCGCCAGGGGCGAGCGCGGCGTGCCCGCCGAGCAGATGCTGCGGGACATGCGCATTAACCGCATCTTCGAGGGCTCCTCGGAGATCATGCGGCTGTTTATCGCCAGGGAAGCGGTGGACGCGCACCTGTCCGCCGCGGGCGGCGTGATCGACGCCGAGCTGCCCAGGGCCGAGCGGGCCCGCGCCGCGGTCGGCGCCGGGCAGTTCTATGCGAAATGGCTGCCGACCCTGGTTACCGGGCAAGGCCAGCGGCCTGGCGCCTACGGTGAGTTCGGACCGCTGGCCGCCCATCTGCGGTACGCGGAGCGGGCCAGCCGCAAGCTCGCCAGGGTGACGTTCTACGCGATGGGACGCTGGCAGGGGCGGCTCGAGGGCAAGCAGGCGTTCCTCGGCCGGATCGTCGACATCGGTGCCGAGTTGTTCGCGATCAGCGCGGTCTGCGTGCGGGCCAGGATGGACGCCGACGCCGGTGCGGGCACCAGGCGCGGAGCGGTCGCGCACGAGGTCGCGGACGCGTTCTGCATCCAGGCCAGGCTGCGGACCGAGGAGCGGTTCGCCCAGCTGTGGACCAACACCGACAGCTCCGACGCCGCTCTGTCCAGGCAGGTACTGAAAGGCCGCTACACCTGGCTGGAGGACGGGATCATCGACCCGTCGATCCCGGGACCGCCGATCTCGGTCACCGAGCCGGGACCGTCGAAGGAAGAAGACGTGCACCGGCATATCGGCCGCGCCTAGCCCCAGCCAGCCTGACCGCGGCCAGCCGGGCTACGGCGGGCCGGGCACGCCGCGCACCCCGACCTCGTCGGCGTGCATGAGCAAGTCGGCCGGGTCGGAGTAGACCCGGTAGGCGCCGGCCCGCTCCAGTTCCTCGCGGCCGTACCCGCCGGACAGCAGGCCGATGCCGAGCGCGCCGGCCCGGCGGGCGGCGAGCAGGTCCCAGACGCTGTCGCCGACCACCATCGCGTGCCGCGGGTCCACGCCGAGCAGGGCAGCCGCGGCGAGGAACAGGTCAGGGTCGGGCTTTGCGTGCCTGACCATGTCCCTGGTTACCAGCGGGGCGTCCTCGGGCAGGCCGAGCAGCGGGAGCGCGCGCCTGGCCAGCACGCCGCGCCCGCTGGTCGCGATCGCCCACGGCACGTGCTGGGCGGTGAGCGCGGCCAGCAGCTGCGGGGCGCCGGGCAGCGGGCGCACCGAGCCGATCTGGGCCAGGTACTCGGCCGCATGGTCAGCCTGCAGGTTCTCGATGTCCTGCTCAGACAGCGTGCAGCCGGTCTCGCGCAGCAGCGCCGAGACGAACAGCCCGCCGCTCATCCCGATCCGCCGGTGGATGCGCCAGACCGACAGGTCGATGTCCAGCTTGGCCAGCGCGTTCCGCCAGGCGATGACGTTCTGGTAGACGCTGTCGATCAGCGTGCCGTCCAGGTCAAACAGGAAGGCGGGAACTGGCGGCTCCTGATACTGCGCAGCATTCGTCACGATTGGGCCCGCGATCGGGGACGGCCCGGGCGGCTGCGGCCGGCTCCACTGCCGATCCGGCGGCCCGCAGCCCCGATGTCGTCGAGCTGGCCCTCCACCCAGCGGTGCACGTCGTGCCGGGCGACGTGGTCGGCCATGGCGGCCAGGGCCGCCTGGCGCGCGCCCACGGACAGGCCGAGCGCCTGCTCGATCCGCAGCGACAGCCCCTCGACGTCGAACGGGTTGCAGAAGATCGCCTGGCCCAGCTCCCAGGCCGCGCCGGCGAACTCGCTGAGGATCATCGATCCGCTGCCGCCGCAGGCCCGCTGCACGGTCACGTACTCCTTCGCGACCAGGTTCATGCCGTCGATCAGCGGTGTCACCAGCATCAGGTCGGCGACGGCGTAATAGGCGGCCAGCTGCTGCGGCGGCAGGCTCCGGTGCAAGTAGTGCACGGGAACGTCGGAGCCCGGCTGGGTGAACTTGCCGTTGATCCGGCCGATGTGCCCTTCCACCGTCGCGCGCAGGCTGCGGTACTCGGCCACATTGTCCCGGCTGGGCACGGCGACCTGCAGGAATGCGATCTTCGTGCGCAGGTCGGGGCGCCGCTCCAGCAGTGCTTCCACGGCCAGCAGGCGCTCCACGATGCCTTTGGTGTAGTCGAGGCGGTCAACCCCGAGCAGCAACGTGCGTCCCTCGAACTGCTCGCTCAGCGCGCCGATCTCATTCACGGTGCCCTCGCCGGTCGCGAGCCTGACGAACTCGACCGTGTCGATGGAGATCGGCGCCGCCGTGGTGCACACCTGGCGGCCGTCCGGCAGCATGATCGTGGTGCCGGACACCTCGATGCCCGAGTCGTTGAGCAGCCGCTCGCAGGCCCGCACGAAGTTGTCCCGGTACCGCTCGGCGTGAAAGGACACCACGTCGGCGCCGAGCAGGCCGAGCAGGATCTCCTGCCGCCACGGGATCCGGGCGAAGATCTCCGGCGACGGCCACGGGATGTGCAGGAAGAACCCCATCGCCTGGTCCGGGCGGTGCTCCCTGATCAGCCGGGGCACCAGCGTCAGCTGATAGTCATGCACCCAGGCCAGAGCGTCCGGGCGCTCCTCCAGCGCGGCCAGCGCGGCCCGCGCGAACACGCCGTTGACATCCTGGTAGGCGCGCCACCAGGACCGCTCGAACCGCGGCTTCTCGATCGCATCGTGCAGCAGCGGCCACAGGGTCGCGTTGGAGAACCCGTGGTAGTACTGGCGCACCTGCGCGGCGGTCAGGCTGATCGGCACCAGGCTGGTCTGCAGCGCGGGCAGCGTCGGCGGCACGTCCTTGGTGCCGCCATCCCAGCCGACCCAGGCTCCGCTTCGGCTCTCCATGACCGGCCGCAGCGCGGTCACCAGGCCGCCGGGCGACAACTCCCAGCCGGTGTCACCGTGCCGGATCGGCAGCGTGTTGGCCACCGCGACGACCGGCGCCTTGTCCGGATCACGCGAATCATGACCTGATGCACCGTTCGAGCCGATCCGGCCACCCTGGGGGGCCGGACGGCCGCCGGACCGGCCGGGACGGCGTCCGCCAGGCCGGTCCGTGCGCGCGGGAAGGTCTACCTCAGAGCGCCCCATCGACTCAGGCGTGCTCGGCATCGGCACCCTTGCTGGTCAGCTGGCTGGCGGGCTCGCCAGCGGCCTGCCGCTCAAATAGCTCCGTGATTTCTTCCACGGAGTGGTTCTTTGTCTCCGGCAGGTACCGGTAAACAAATGCGATCGCCATCAGCGCGATGCCGGCGAAGCAGACCATGATCCAGCCGAGGCCGATGCTCTTCTGCCAGGTCGGAAAGACCTCGATCAGGGCGAAGTTCGCCGCCCAGTCGGCACTGGCCGCGATCGCGGCAGCCTGGCCGCGGACGGCCGTCGGGAATGACTCACCCTGGATCAGCCAGCCGGTACCGCCAACGCCGATCGCGAACGACGCGATGAAGGCGTTCAGCGCGATCATGACGACCACGACCTGGGCCGTCCCGGTCAGCACGAGCAATCCGGGAGCCGCGATGAGAGCGGCGACGCACATCCCGGCATACCCGCCCATCGACAGCTTCCGCCTGCCAATCCGGTCAATCCACCGGAACGCGAAGTAGGTGGCGATCACGTTCACGGCCGCGATGATCGCCGTCACCTCGACGCCGGAGACGGTGGCCGCGAGCTTGGTATTACCGGTCTGGAAGAGCGGGCCGAGCAGCTTCGGCCCGTAGTACAGCGGCACGTTGATGCCGCTGATCTGCTGGAAGACGAAGAACACGCAGACCACGATCAGCGCGCGCCTGACCCCGGGCGACCAGTTGCGGCGGCGGGCCTGCTCCGTCTTCTCGTCGGCCCGCCTGAGCTCGTTCGCAGTGAACTCCACGTCCTGCACCGACACCTCGAAGCCGAGCTTGCTCAGCGCGCGCTGCGTGGCCTCGTAGTGCCCGTGCCGCAGCAGCCAACGCGGCGATTCCGGCATCGTGGTGCGGAGCAGCATGCCGACCAGGGCAGGCAACGCGCCGATGCCGAGGATCAGCCGCCAGTCGAGCGTCCCAGCGCTGTGCGGGAGCACCCACAAAATGACGAGCGCCACGAGGAACGCGGCCAGGATGCCGACTGTGATCATCCACTGCTGCAGGATGCTCAGCGCACCGCGGCGCCCGCGCGGTGCGTACTCGGCGATGTACGCGGTCGCGATAGCGGAGTCGGCCCCGATCGCCAGGCCGATCACGGTCCTGGCAATCAGCAGCACCGTCACGTTCGGCGTCACCGCGGACAAGATCGCGCCCAGGCGTAGATGAGCGCGTTGATCACCAGCAGCGATTTGCGGCCGACCTTGTCGGCGAGCCAGCCGGCCGCGATGGCGCCGAAGAACGCTCCGGCGGAGGCGCTGGCCACCAGATATCCCTGCGCGAAGCCGTTCAGCGAGTACGGCACGAAGGGCAGCGCCGAGCCGATATTCGCGGTGTCGTCTCCGAACAGGAACCCGCCGAGCGTTGCCAGCAGGGTCAGCTTCCAGTAGAACGAAGTCGGAACCTGCTGGTCGAGTCCTTCCAGCACGTTCCGGCCGCTGGAGCTGACATCTTTGCCGATGATCCCGACGGTGCTCATGGGCCGTACTGCTCACCTGGAATCTGCCGCGTAAACGCCAACCGGAGGTAGCTGATTAATCCCGACGATCCGGGGTACCCGGCGGCCATGTCCACGCCCTCGCCGCTCGCCACCGGCGCGCTGCTCGCCGGCCGCTACCAGCTCGACTTCCCGGTCGCCTCCGGCGGCTTCGGCGACGTCTGGTGCGGCACCGACGTCATCCTGGCCAGGCCGGTCGCGGTCAAGCTGCTCAGGGCCGTTTTCGCGGCCGACCCGGCGACGCTGGCCAGGTTCCGTGACGAGGCCCAGCACGCCGGCTCGTTCGCGCACGAGAACATCGTGCGGGTCTACGACTACGACGAGCTCGGGCCCGAGCGCGTGCCCTTCCTGGTGATGGAGTACATCGACGGCCCGTCGCTGGGCGAGGTGCTGTCCGGCGGCCCGCTGCAGCCCGCGGTGGCGATGGACATCCTGGCCCAGGCCGCGGCCGGCCTGCACGCGGCGCACGAGGCCGGGCTGGTGCACCGCGACATCAAACCGCAGAACGTCCTGCTGACCACCACCGGCCAGGTCAAGCTGACCGACTTCGGCATCGCCAGGGCGGTCGAGGCGGCTCCGCTGACCATGCCGGGCACGCTGTTCGGCACCCCGGAGTACCTGGCCCCAGAGCGGGCTTCCGGCGGCCGGGGCACGGAGGCCACCGACCTGTACGCGCTGGGCATCCTGGCCTACCAGTGCCTGGCCGGGGTGGCGCCGTTTACCGGCGCACCGCTCGAGATCGCGATGGCGCACCGGGACGAGCCGCTGCCGCCGCTGCCGCCCGAGGTACCGGACGGCGTGGCCGCCCTGGTCAGACGGCTGACCGCCAAGGACCCGGCCGACCGCCCGGCGAGCGCCGCCCAGGTCGGGGCCGAGGCGAGGGCGCTGCGCGACGGACTGCAGGCCGGCCAGGGGCCGGAGTGGCCGGAGGCGGACGGCGGCGGTTTTGCCGACCCAGGGCTCGCCGACCCAGGGCTCGCCGACCCAGGGCTCGCCGCCGCAGAGTTCGCCGCCGACGGTGCCGCTGGCCCCGATGCTGGCGTCGGGGCCGGCCAGGATGGCTGGCCAGATGCGGGCGACGGTGACGTCGGCGCTCCCGGCGCATTTCCGCGGCCGGCCACCTCGCCGATGCGGCGAGGCAGGCCGCGGCGTTCCCGTGGCCCGCTGTTCGCGGGCACGGCGCTCGCGGTGGCGGCGCTGGCCGCGATCGCGATGATCATCCTGCACGGGCTCGGCGGCAACCACCCGGCCGTGGCCGCCACCAAGGCCGTGCTGGTCGACGTGCACGCGGCCAGGCTGCGGGGCAAGCCGGTGAGCGCGGCCAGGAGGACGCTGACTAAGGACGGCCTCATCGTGCACGTGCGCTGGCGGCCGAGTACCCGGATGGCGCCCGGCTTGGTGTTGGGCGTGCATCCGGGCGGCCGCATCGCCTCGGGCAGCGCGGTTACGATCACGGGCGCCGAGCGGCCGGGCAGCAATCTGCCGCCGCCCGGTTACCGGCACCAGCACGGCCGGCGCCAGGCCGGCCACGGCGGTACGGGCCAGCCAGGTCCGTCGGCCGGACCGAGCACGAAGCGGACGCCGGGCCCGACCGGCACCCCGACCCCGACGGCCACACCGACTCCCACGCCGACCCCGAGCGGCACCCCGACGCCGACGCCGACCGGCAGCCCAGGACCGACGGGCAGTCCGAGCCCGACGGGCAGCCCGAGTCCCGGGCCGAGCGGCCAGGCGAGCTCGCCTGCCGCGCCTAGCCGGAGGTGAACCTTGCGAGGTATCGCCAACCTTGACGCATAACCGGGGCATTTGCGGGCAATTGGCCCTTCCATGGGCATAAGAAGCAGTGTGCCGGGCATCCTCTGGTGGCTGTTCTGGTTCCTAGTGGCAATCCTCCTGATCATCCTGGCCGCTCTGGTCATCCACCACTTCGGCGGGTTCGACCTCGCCTTCCACGTCGGCGATTTCCACTTCAATCTCGGCGTCACCGGTTAGCTTCGGCGGCCCGCCGCCAGGGCATGTCATGTCCGGCGGCGACCCGCCCCTATCCTTACCTTTCGGCCTGAACATTGGCGAACATCGGCGAATATCTTCGAATTGACGCATTGCCAGTGCGACGCGCGCTGAATTCATCGCGATAACGCTTCTCCCCCTTTCTTCGCCGCTATCATTCGACCGCGGCCGCAACCTGACGCCCCGGCCGGTCGTCGTAGGAGCGATGGATCTCATTGGGGGAGATTTCCGATGCTCTTGACCAGGCACCTGCCCGCCCGGCCCCGGCGGTCGCGAGGCTACGCGGCCGTGGCCGTACTCACCTGCGCGCTGGCCGCCACGACCTCGTGTTCCGGCCGCTCCGGCGGATCGCTGCCGGCCGGGATCAGCCTGGCCGCCATCACCAGGCCGCCGCAGGCCGCTACCTCGGTGCTGGCCGGCTCCCCCGGCGTGGTCGCGGCCGACGCCGCGCGCCAGCTCTTCGCATCCGCTCCGGTAGTCGTGGTCGCCGACGGCGCCACGGTCGCCGACCTGACCGCGGCCGCGGCCCGCGCATCCCGGCTGCACGCGCCGGTGCTGCTGCTCTCCCCGCGATCCGCGGGGCAGACCCGGGCGGAAC
>JBPCKO010000136.1:0-6295 GCA_051004215.1 Streptosporangiaceae bacterium
GGGGTGCGGGGGGGTAGAGGTGGTTTGCGGCCGGGGGGTTGGCCACTTCGGGGGGGACGGGGTGGGTGGTGGACATGCAAGTCACGCGGGGGAGGGCGCTGTGCCCGGCGCTTCTTGATTCCTGACCGGTGTGGTCGCCCGGTGTGGTCGCCCGGTGTCGATTCTCGCGGGGTCCGTTCGTAGCGGTAGCAAGAGGCGGCCTGCAGGCCGGCCCGAGCCGAGGAATCAGGAGAAGGCGATGGCCAGGATCGTGGTAACCGAGTTCGTGTCCCTCGGCGGTTGCATCGACGAGCCCCTGTGGACATTCCAGTTCGACCGCGGGCCAGCGCATGAATACCATCGGCTCAGGCCGGCATGTACCGCTCGAACCAGGTCACGAGCCGGGTCAGGTAGTCGGTGACGGCCGGGAACCGGCTCACGCCATGCCCCTCCCCCGGGTAGATCACCAGTTCTGAGTCGACGCCGTTACCGATCAGCGCCTGGTAGAACTCCCTGGCCTGGCCGGCGGGCGTGCACCGGTCCTTCGCGCCCGCCGTCAGCAGGGTCGGCGCCGAGGCCTTGCTCGCATGCAGGACCGGACTGCGAGCGTGCACCTGGCTGTCGGCCTGCTCGGGATCGGCGTTGTCCAGGAACCACAGTCCCCAGCGCGGGATGTTGGTCGTGAACGTGAAGCTGTACCACTCCGTCACCGGCGAGCCGGCCACGGCGGCCTTGAACCGGCCGTCCTGGGTCACCAGCCAGGCCGACATGAACCCGCCGTAGCTGACGCCCATCGTCCCGATCCGCGCCGGGTCGGCCGTCCCGCGCCCGACCATCGCGTCGATTCCGGACAGGTAGTCGTCGGTGTCGGCACCGCCCATGTCGCCGACGACCGCGGCGGCGAACTCCTGACCTCGCCCTGAGCTACCGCGCGGGTTCGGGAGCAGGACGGCGTATCCGCGCGAGACCAGCAAAGGCACGGCGTAGTCACTCATCGACCAGCTTCGCTGGTACGCCCCGATCGGCCCGCCGTGGACGTGCAGGATGAGCGGGAACGGACCGGTTCCGGCCGGCGCGCACAGGACGCCCTCGATCGGCGTCCCGTCGGGTGCGCTCCAGCTGACGTTCGTCGCTGAGCCGCCGACCGACCGGAGGTAGTCGGTGCCGGCATGAGCCAGCGAGGCCAGCACCTGGCCGGCCCCCGGGCCGACGATCGCGATCTCCGCCGGCAGGTCGTAGTCGTCCCTGATCACCACGAGCCGGCCGTCGGAGGTGAAGGCGCCGGCCGGGTAGAACCAGCTCGCCCACGACTGCGCGGACGCGGCCAGTTCCTTGCCGGCGAGCGTCTCCGGCAGCGGTCCCTCGCCAGCGTCGGTGATCCCGGCCACGCTGTCCAGATGGCGCTGGCCGACGTAGCCGAGCCGCGCATCGTCGATCCACTGGACGGCGGTGACGTCTGTCCCGGCCGTGTCCACCGCGCACCTGGTGCCCGTCACCAGGTCAAGCAGGATCAGGTCACCGGCCACCACCCACCGGTCGCTGCAGACGGCCTGCACCACGGCAGCCCGCCGGCCATCAGACGTCCCGGCGGGCAGCCCGAGCTGGACGTCGCTGCGGAGCAGTTCGGCCACCTCGCCCGTCGAGAGGTCGAGCCGGCTCAGCACCGCGCGGTACCAGGCGTCCTCGCCAGGCTGGTCGCTGGTGATGGCCAGGACCTGGCCCGGGCCTGACCAGTCCGCCTCCCAGACGTTCAGCCCGTCGGGCGACACCTGGGCCAGCTCGCCGGAAGCCAGCGTGTAGATCCACAGGCTGCGCCAGGCATCCTCCGGCGTCCCGGCCTCGACCGCCGGATACCAGTCCGGCAGCCCGGACTCCCCCGAGCCTGCCGTTCCCGATCCCTGCGCGTCAGCCATCTCGGCTCCGAGCCCGGCGACCCCGAGCAGGATCCGGGTGCCGTCCGGTGACCAGGCGAGATACTCGACCGTGCCGGGGACAGCGGGCGCCCCCTGGGCCTCGCCGAGCTCGCCGGCCAGCAGGTAGAGCTGGAACACGCCGGCCGTGGCCCGGTCGGACACGAAGGCCAGCGCTGATCCGTCGGGCGCGAACCGGGCGCCCCTGGCTGACCCGCCGGCCGAGGTGAGCGCGTGCAGCCCGCCGTCACGCACCTCGTACAGGGCCGTGCGCGGCAGCCCGTCGAGTTCGTCGTAGACCGAACCGGTCACCACGATGCGGCCGGCGTCGTGCGTCATGACGAGGTCTCTGACCTGGTGCGGCAAGCCGAACGCCGGCTCGTGCAGCCGCCGGACATGTTCTGCGACGGCTGCGTACTCAGGGGTTTCCCGCAGGTCTTTGCGCATAGTTCGGGATGATCTCATGCGCTGTGGAAGGGCCGCTATCGACTTGGCCCTCCAGCCGGCGCGGCTCGGGTTACTCGAGCGGCCGGCGGCCGATCGCGCCGGGCTCGCGCCCGGCGAGCAGCCAGCCGCCGGACATGGCGGCGAGCGGCATGCCGACCAGGATGAGCAGCAGGTTGGCCACCGGGATGCTGGTCAGCGAGGACAGGGTGTCCAGCTGGCTGGCCCGGAAGAATCCGATCGCGGCGATGTACCCGGCCGCGATCCCGATGACCGCGCCGATCAGGGCCAGCGCGCCGGCCGTGGCCGCGGAGATCGCCCGGCGGGCCGTGCGGCCGGCTCCGGTCGCGGTGAGCGTGCGCAGGTCGCTGGCGGTTTCGCTCCGGAGCAGGCCAACGCTCATGGCCAGGATGCCGAGTGCCAGCAGGATGCCGAAAAACGTCGCCGCATCGAGAATCTCGGCCGACGACGGAATGCTGTTGCGGGTCTCCACGGTCAGCCCGGCCGCCGTTGCCGTGCGCTGGGCCGTGCTGATCTGGCCGGCGGTCAGCGAGCCAGGGGCCTGGATGAGCCAGCCGGCCGTGGTGATCGTCAGGTGCAGCCGGCGCACGGCATGCTCGGTGATGACGGTATTCGGCGCCGACGTACCGGACGGCAGCTCGCTGACCTGCTGGATCACCGGATTCGCCCGGCAGTAGCTCGGCGGGCAGGGCGAGTCGATGCCCGGCTGGCCGAACTTGGTCGCGCCGAACAGGAGCTGCATCCTCGACAAGCCCGACAGGCCGGGTCGCCTGGTGAGGAGGTCGGCGTCCGGGCGGACCTGCGCGGCCGCAATGCCATAGGCCCGCAGCAGCGGCGCGGTGGCCACGTACACGGCTCCCCCCCAGGACCGACCGGCCGCGGCGCGCTGCAGCGCGGAGTCCGTTTCCTCGAGCCGAACGATGTTCCGGGACCCGAGCGACGCCGCGATGCCCCGGGTCTCGGCGGCCATCGCGGCCAGCCGGGCGCCGGTCAGGGCCGGACATCCGTTCGGCTCGCGCAGGCAGGGCGCGTTCGGCGTGGTGCCCGCGTCCTGCGGGTAGACGATGAGCTGGTCAGAAGCAAGGTTGGACCCGACGTAGTCGAGCGGGCTGCCGAACCGCGCGGCGGCGATGACGCAGATGATGACCGCGATGAGCACGCTGATGCTGATCGCCCCGAGCGCCGCTCCGGAGCGCGCCCGGTACCTGGCCAGGTCGCGCAGGGCCAGCCGCACGGTTATCGGGGCCTGCCGGGCAGCCAGGGCCAGCAGCGACAGGCACGCCGGGGCGATCAGCACCACCCCGGCGCACAGCATGATCAGGCCCGCGATCAGGGCCAGGTAGAGAGCCGACTTGCCGCCTCCCGCGGCGGCCGACGCCTGCTGACTCGCGACCCCGATCAGCACGAACGCCACGACAAGCAGCCCGAGGCCGGCCGGCCCGGTCCAACGGCGAGCTCGTGTCCTGGCCGGCGGCCGCCCCGCGAGCGCGGCGACGATCGGCACCCTGGCCATCGCCCGGGCCGGCCGGACCGCCGCCAGGTACGCGGCCAGCACGGCCAGCGCCATCGACACGAAGATCACCAGCCAGGGGAGCTGGAAGGCACCCATGACGTGGTGAGCGCTGGCTTCCGCGCTCGGGCGGTAGGCCAGCCAGGCCGCCAGGCCGAGGGCGAACCCGGCCACCGCGCCGACGACCCCGGTCGCGACCCCGTTAGCCCGGATCACCAGCGCGACGTGCGCGTCGGTTGCGCCCTGCGCGCCCAGCAGGCCGATCGAGCGCAGCCGCCGCTGCGCCAGCACCGTGAACCCGCCCACGGCGACCAGGCCGATGAGGATCATCCCGAGCGTGGCCGCGGCGAGCGAGACGGTCACCGGGTTGACCTGGTTGGCGCTGGCGGCCGACGCCCGCGCCATCACATTCCGGCCGAGCGAGCGGGGATCCACGCCCGGCGCGTCAAACAGCACGGTGACCCCGGTCGGCGCGCGGATCTGGCCGGGGGCGACGAGCGCGAAGTCGTCCAGTAGATCCTGCGGATTAGCCACGATGCCGGTCACGCGCCGGGCCATTCCCCCGGCACGCCAGGACGCACCGACCGCGAGATGCAGTTTCGCTGCCACTGCGGTGCTCAGGGCTACCTGGCCCGGCCCGCTGGGATAGTGCCCGCGCACCAGCGAGAGCATCGGCCGGCCGAACCGCCCGTTCGGGTTCTGCGCGCGCAGGCTGAAGGTGCTGACCGAGCCGGGCACCGAGAGCTCCTCGTTCTCGATCACCTCGACCTGGCCGAACCGGCGCGTCAGCGCGGCGATCTCGGCCGTCACGCGCGGGCCTGCCGAAGGGAACGTGGCCAGGTCGGTCGCGGTGCCGAAGCCCGCGCCCGGCGGCGGCGGCGTGTTGGTGGCCACGGCCGAGCCGACGAAGGTAGCGGCGACCGCGACGGTGATCAGGGCCAGGATCAGCAACTGCTGGCGCCACTCGCGGCGCAGCAGCCGCCAGGCCCACCGAATGACCGCCCGCCGGGCCGGGATTCCCCCGTTGCCGGCCCGCGCCCGCCGGGGCCGCTCTCGTACCGGGGCGCTCACTGCGGCCGCCCGGGCGTCAGCAGCGACTCAGGGCCAGGGGCCCGGCCGGTGTGATCGGTGACCTGGCCGTCACGCAGGAATACGACCCGGTCGGCCCAGGCGGCGAGTTGCGCATCGTGGGTGACCACGACCGCGGCCATGCCGCCGTTCTTGCAGGCGTCGTGCACCAGGCGCATGACCGTCTCGGCGTTGCCCGAGTCGAGTGCTCCGGACGGCTCGTCAGCTAGCAGCAGCCGGCGCTCGCCGACCACCGGTCCAGCTCGAGCGGCAGGATGACGTTCTCCGCCGCGGTCAGGCCGGGCAGCAGATTGAAGTCCTGGAACACGTAGCCGATCGTCCGGCGCCGCAGCCGGGCCTTGTCGTTGCGTGACAGGCCGGACAGCTCGGCGCCGTGCACCCGCACCTCGCCATCGGTCGGATCCTCCAGGCTGCCGGCGATCGTCAGCAGCGTGCTCTTCCCCGATCCGCTCGGCCCCATCACTGCCACCATGGCGCCCTCGTCCACCGACAGGCTGACCCGGTTGAGGGCGCGCACCTTGACCGGGCCCTGGCCGTAGACCTTGGACACCTCGAGGAGGTCGAGCATGCTCATCGGTGCGCTCCCAGGTTTCTTCGCCGCTTCGGCAGCGGCGCTCTCGGCGGCTGGACATGACCGTCGGCAACCGCCCGCTTGAGCCGGGCATCGACCGCGTCGAGCCAGCGGACGACCGAGTTCAGCCGGAATAGCTCGGCGTCCACCGCCAGAGCGAGGTTGAGGTCGCTCTCGGCCCCGCCTTCCTTGATCCGCGTCCACTCCTGCATGAGCTGCACGAGGTAACGCCGGTGCACCTGGATCACGCCAGGCACGTCGGTGCCCGGCAGCCGGATCGCCACCAGGACCTTCATCACCAGCTCGTCCCGGGGCGGCGAGCTCAGGTCCGGCGGGGTGCGCAGCCAGTCCGCGAGTTCGGCCGCGCCGCCCTCGGTGATCTGGAACGCCTTCTGCGGTCCCTCGTCGGCGCCTTCTGACTCGACGAGACCGTCTCGCTCCAGCCGCTGCAGGGTCGTGTAGACCTGGCCTACGTTGAGCGGCCACACCTCTCCGGTACGCGCCTCGAACTCTTCTTTCAGCTGCAGGCCGTACTTGGGACCGTCGCTGAGCAGCGCGAGGAGCGCGTGCCGGACGCTCACGACCGGCTCTCACTTCGTATCATGCTACGTAGCATACGCAGTATTATGACGGCACCGCAAAGGGAACTGTCCCGCTGCGGCCCGGGTTCGCCCGGGCTAGCCGAGTGGCGGCGTGGGGGCGAGCGCGAACCCCCCCTGCTTTTTTTCTTCTGGCCGCACCACAATCAACAGACCACCGCGGAACAAAAAA
>JBPCKO010000137.1:0-6809 GCA_051004215.1 Streptosporangiaceae bacterium
GTTTTACCGGGCGGGGGCCTGGGATGGGGGGGCGAAGGGGGTGACGTTGATCATCACCACCCCCGGTCGGATCAGCCGGGCCAACCCCGCCGCGTTGCGCCGCACCGGGGCCGACCTGGTCCTGGTCGAGCCCGGTCAGCGGGCCCTGGCCGCGCTCGCGCCCGCCGTGTCGGTCGTGAGCGGGGCCGACGCCGGGTCGCTGCGGGCCCTGCCGCCCCGCTGCGGTCTGACCGGCGCCCGGCTGGCCGGCTCGGCCCAGGCTGACGGCATTACCTACCGGCCGCCGCCCGGCGCGGCCGGCTGCTACCGGGCGCCCGGCCGTCCCGGCTACCCGCTCGTCAGCTACACCGAGGCCGGGCGGCGCATCACCGTGCTCGGCAACGGCGCCGTGCTCACCAACGGCCTGCTCGCTGGCGACGGCAACGCGGCGCTCGCGCTGAACCTGCTGCGCGCGCACCGCGACATCGTCTGGCTGGTACCCCAGCCGGGCCGCCCGCTGGCACCGCCGGTCGCTCCCGGCGCCGGCCGACGGCCCGGCCTGGCCCTGGTCCCCTGGGCCGCCTGGCTGGTAGTCATCCAGCTCGCGGTCGCGGTCGGGCTGATCGCGGCGTGGCGGGCCAGGCGGCTCGGGCCGCTGATCGCGGAGCGCCTGCCGGTAGTCGTCCGCGCGTCCGAGACCGTGGAAGGGCACGGGCGCCTGTATCAGTCCCGCCGCGCCCGCGGGCGGGCGGCGACGGCCTTGAGAGCGGAACTCCTCGACCGCGTCCTGCCGGCCCTCGGGCTATCCCGCGACGCACCGCCGCCCGCCGTGTGCGACGCCCTGGCCGCGCGCACCAGGTTCAGTACGCAGGAGATCTCGGCGATCGCGTTCGGCTCCGCGCCGGGGACCGACGACGATCTGGTCAGGCTCGCTCGTAGTCTTGACGAACTCATTAGGGAGGTGCGGGCACAGTGATCCCCGATGACCCGCCAGTACCCGGGAACCCGGCGCCCGGGGCCGATCCGCGGGCCGCGCTCGGCCGGGTCAGGGCCGAGGTGGCCAAGGCGGTGATCGGTCAGGACTCGGTCGTCAGCGGCCTGCTCATCGCGCTGATCTGCGAAGGGCATGTGCTGCTGGAAGGCGTTCCCGGCGTGGCCAAGACCTTGCTGCTGCGGGCGCTCGGCGACGCGCTGGCCCTGGACGGCAAGCGGATGCAGTTCACTCCTGACCTGGTACCGGGCGACGTAACCGGCTCGCTGATCTACGACGCCAGGACCGCGCGGTTCGAGTTCCGGCCCGGGCCGGTCTTCACCAACCTGATGCTCGCCGACGAGATCAACCGGACGCCGCCGAAGACGCAGGCCGCCCTGCTTGAGGCCATGGCCGAACGGCAAGTCTCGGTGGAGGGCGAGTCCCGTCCGCTGCCCGTGCCGTTCCTGGTCGCCGCGACCCAGAACCCGGTCGAGTACGAGGGCACCTATCCGCTGCCGGAAGCGCAGCTCGACCGGTTTCTGCTCAAGCTGACGGTGCCGCTGCCCGAGCGGGCCGACGAGATCGCAATCGTCGAGCGGCACGCGGCCGGCTTCGACCCCCGCAACCTGGCCGCGGCCGGCATCCGCCGGGTCGCCGGGCCGCCTGACCTGCTGCAGGCCAGGGACGAAGCGCGCAAGGTGCACGTGGCGGCCGAGGTGACCGGCTACATCGTGGACCTGTGCCGGGCCACAAGGTCCTCACCCTCCCTGCGGCTGGGCGTCTCGCCGCGCGGCGCGACCGCGCTGATGGCCTCCAGCCGGGCCTGGGCCTGGCTGTTCGGCCGCGACTACGTCACCCCGGACGAAGTCAAGGCGCTGGCCGGGCCGACGCTGCGGCACCGGATGCAGCTCAGGCCCGAGGTCGAGCTGGATGGCGCCACCGCCGACGGGGTGCTGCAAGGCCTGCTCGCGGCCGTCACCGTGCCGCGATGACGCTGACCGGCCGGGCGGGGGCGCTGGCCGCGGCCGGGGCCCTGATGATCGCCGTGTTCGGCACCGGGACGGCCCTGCTGGCGGTGAATGCCCTGCTAGCAACCGCGATCGCCGCCGATCTGCTGCTCGCGGCCAGCATCGCCCGGCTCAGCCTGAACCGGGCGGCCGACTCCACCATCCATCTCGGCCAGGCCGGCCTGGTCACGCTCACGGTCGCCAATTCCGGCTCCCGGGCGCTGCGCGGCACGATCAGGGACGGCTGGCGGCCCAGCGCGGGCGCCGCCCCCGGCCGGGCTAGCCTCACGCTGCGGCCTGGCGGCCGGACCAGGCTGACCACGACGCTGACGCCGCAGCGCCGGGGGGACCTGTCGGCCGGCCCGGTCACCGTCCGGTCGCTCGGCCCGCTCGGGCTGGCCGGGCGGCAGCGCAGTGTGCCCGCTCCCTGCACCGTCCGGGTGCTGCCGCCGTTCCTGTCCCGCAAGCACCTGCCGGCGAAGCTCGCGCGGCTGCGCGAGCTGGATGGCCAGCACCGCTCAATGCTGCGCGGCCAGGGCACCGAATTCGACTCCCTGCGCGAGTACGTGCTCGGCGACGATGTCCGGTCGATCGACTGGCGGTCCACCGCCCGCCGCGGCGATGTGCTGGTCCGTACCTGGCGGCCGGAGCGGGACCGGCGGATCGTCATCGTGCTGGACACCGGCCGGACGTCGGCCGGCCGGGTCGGCGGCCTGCCCAGGCTGGATGTCTCGATGGACGCGGCGCTGCTGCTGGCCGCGCTGGCCGTGCGGGCTGGCGACCGGGTCGACCTGATCGCCGTCGACCGCCGGGTCAGGACCAGGGTGGCCGGCGCCGGGCGGGGCAACGTGCTGGGCGCGTTCACCAGCGAGCTGGCCCTGCTCGAACCCGACCTGGTGGAACCGGACATCGGGCTGATGATCGGGGCGGTGCTCGGTACCGTGCGGCAGCGCTCCCTGATCGTGCTGCTGACCGACCTGAACCCGGCCGCGATCGAGCAGGGCCTGCTACCCAGGGTCCGGCTGCTGACCTCCCGGCACGAGGTGCTGCTGGCCGCGGTCGCCGATCCCCGGCTGGCCGAGATGGCGGCGGACCGTACCGACGCCGCCGCCGTCTACGGCGCGGCCGCCGCCGTGTCCGCTCAAACGGCCAGGACACGGGCCGCGGCGCTGCTGCGCCGCCACGGCGTCGAGGTCCTGGACGAACCGCCGGACCGGATCGCGCCCGCGCTGGCCGACGCCTACCTGAGCCTGAAGTCCGCTGGCCGGCTCTGAGCCGCCGGCCGGCGGCTCAGAACCGCCTGACCAGCCCGGGCCCGTCAGCCCGCCACCGGCACCACGTCAGCCCGCCACCGGCATCACGTCAGCCCGCCACCGGCACCATGTCGGGCGCCTCGGCGATGTCGCCGGCCTCGCCGGCCGCCACGGCCCGGCGGCCGAACACGAGCACGTAGCCAACGAACGCGACCTCGGCGATCGCCCCGATGCCGATCCTGGCCCAGGTGGGCAGCGGCGACGGCGTCACGAACGCCTCGATCAGCCCGGACACGAACAGCACCGCGACCAGCCCGAGGGCGATCGTGACCAGCGCCCGGCCCTCCTCGGCCAGGGCCCGCATCCTATGCCGGTGCCCGGGATCGATGACCGCCCAGCCGAGCCGCAGGCCCGCGCCGGCGGCCAGGAACACGGCGCTCAGCTCGAGCATGCCGTGCGGGAGGATGAAGGCCCAGAACTCGCCGGCCTTCCCGTAGGCGGCCATCAGGCCGCCGATGACGCCGACGTTCAGCGCGTTCTCGACCAGGACGAACAGCACCGGCAGGCCGAGCAGCAGGCCGAAGACGACCGTTTCCGCCGCGACGACCAGGTTGTTGGTCCACACCCGGGCGGCGAACGTCTGGCCGCTGTAAGCCGAGTAGTAGTGCCGGAACTGGTGATACACCAGCTTCGCGGCCGCCGACCTGGACAGCAGGCTGGCCTGCAGCGCGGGCGATCCTGCGACCCGGAACCCGACCAGCACGGCGACCAGCGCGGACCCGGCCGCGCAGCCCAGCCACCACCACCGCACCCGGTACGCGGCAACCGGGAACGAGATCGCGGCGAACCGGCCGACCGCCCGCCAGCCCGCGGACGGGGCGCCGCTAATCGCGGCCCTGGACCGGGCGAGCTGGCTGGACAGCTGCGCGGCCAGGACCGGGTCCAGGCCCGCGGACTGCAGCGCCGACAGTTGCGTCGCCGTCTGCTGGTACAGCCGGACCAGCTCGTCGATCTCCTCGCCGGTCAGGTGCCGCCGTCGCCTGGTCAGCGCGTCCAGCCGGGCCCAGTCCGCGCGGTGCTCGGCGGCAAAGGCGTCCAGGTCCACGGCTGGAGACTACAGCGAGGGATCTGGATAGTCTTGGCGCGGAGCGTGAATGCCGACGTTGCGGTCGGATCCGGAGGAAACAGTGGCCGAGGTAGTGACCGGCGAGGCGGTCGTGCTCGACCTGGCCGTCGCCCGCTTCCCGAGCCGCCTGCTGGCCCTGCTGATCGACATCGCCGTGCAGATCCCCGCCCTGATCTTCGTGGCGGTCGTCGTGACCGTCAGCGGCGCCGGGCGCCTGAACCAGGCCTCGGCAGCGGCCATCTACATTTCCGGGCTGATGCTGGTCCTGGTCGGCTACCCGCTGATCTTCGAGACGGTGAGCCGGGGCAAGACGCTCGGCAAGATGGCGCTCGGCCTGCGGGTGGTCAGCGACGACGGCGGACCCGAGCGGTTCAGGCAGGCGCTGATCAGGGCGCTGTCGGCCGCGTTCATCGAGATCTGGCTGCCGCCCTTCACGGTCATCGGACTACCCGCCGGGCTGATCACCTCGATGGTCTCGGCCAAGGGCAAGCGGCTGGGCGACGTGTTCGCCGGGACGTTCGTGATCCAGGAGCGGGTGCCGCGCCGGCCTGAGCTGGCCCCGGCGTTCACGATGGTGCCGCCGCCGCTGGCCGGCTGGGCCGCGTACCTGGAGCTGTCCAGGATCTCTGACCAGACCGCCGCCGCCGCCAGCAGCTACCTGCGCCGGTACTACGACCTGCGCTCCCCGGCCCGTGAGCAGCTCGGCCTGCAGCTCGCCGCCACGGTCGCGGCCCAGGTGAGCCCGCCGCCTCCGCCGGGCACGGATCCGGCCGCGTACCTGTCCGCTGTGCTCGCGGTGCGCCGGGACCGCGAGCTGGCCAGGTTCCGGGCCCGCCAGCCGGCCTGGCCGGGCCCGCCCGGCCCCGCGCCCCAGGCCGGCCCCGCACCCTTGTCAGGCCCCGCACCCCAGGCCGGCCCTGGGCCGTCAGGACCGGCGCCCGGTCCGCGCACCGGGACGCTGCCGCTCGGGCCGGACGAGTTGGTCACGCTGACCAAGCATGCGGCCGGTCCCGGGGCCGAGCCCGGGTCAGGACCGCGCGACGAGCCGGACGACCACGGCTTCGCGGCCCCCCGCTAGCCGGGCGGCCTGACCCGCCGGGCAGCTCGCGCGAGGTGGAGTTCCGCGGCCGATGACGGATAAGTCGCGGCGGGCGGCCCGCTCCAGGAACGGCAGCACCAGGTCGCCCGTCGCCGACCTGGCCAGCGCCAGCCCGTCCGCGACCGGGACGTCCCGAACCGAGTAGTGCTGCTGCCCCGCCGCCGTGGTCGCGGTCAGCGTCATCAGGCCGAGCCGGCGCTGGAACCAGGTCTGGTGCACCCGCCAGCCGATGATCGCGTCGGCCGAGATGATCGTCCGGCGCCTGGCCAGGCTGCCGGTGCGGCTGATCAGCCAGCCATCGGCGAGCAGGTGGCCGAGGCTGCGGTACCGGTCGGCGGCGACGAGCAGGGCCCCCGGCACCAGGATGAACGATCCGATCCAGACCCAGGCCGGCCCGTGCCTGGCCCAGGTCGCGATGCAGATCCCGGCGATGAGCACCACCGCGGCGGCGAGCGCGCGGACATAGCGCCGCCGCCGCGCAGCCGGCCCGTGCTGGCGCAGCGGACCCGAGGTAATCGCATCGGACACCCCGAGCACCAGGCTGGCCACCCGGTGCGCGACCGCTCGCGGGGCTGGCGGCACCAGCACCGAACCCTCCCGTTCGGCCCCGCGGCCGATGTGCAGTCCGGTGGCGATCGCGATGCAGCGCGCGCCCTTCGCGGCCCGCAGCAGCAGCGGCTCGCTGATCTCCACGCCCCGCAGGCGGCTCATCGAGATCGTGGTCGCCCGCACCGACAGCAGCCCCCTGGTCACTCGCAGGGTCTGCGCGCCGAGCCCGGAAAGCCGGAAGTTCCAGAACACCAGTACGTAGCCAATCATCGCGACCAGCACGTACCCGGCCATCGCGACGCAGCCGCCGACGACCACCCGCTGGACCACAGAAAGCGCGGTGAAGTCGGCGACCACCCGCTGCACCGGCCGGGCCGCGGCGAGATTGACGTCGGCCGCGTTCGTGATCTGCAGGACCGCGCCGAAGAGCACACCGAGAACGACCAGCCCGGTCAGGGTCAGCGGCGCGAACCTCAGCCAGCCGAGCTCGAGCTCGACGATCGCCGGGTCCTCGGCCGCAGTTCCGGGCCCGGTCGCGGCGCCGGGCCCGGTGGCGGCGCCGGGCTCGGTCGCGGGCCCGGCGAGCGTGCCTGGTGGTCCGGCTGGCCCGGTCGCGGGCCAAGCGGGCCCGCCCGGTGATCCGGCTGGCCCGGTCTCAGGCCCGGCGGACCCGCCCAGTGGCTGCGCGGCCGACGGCTCGGCGGCGGCAGCAGCCCCAGGCGCCGGGGCTGACGCAGGAGCCGTGGGCACCTCGGAGGGGGGCCGGGGGGGGCGGACGGGATGAGCGGAATGAGCGGCGTGAACGCGCACGGGACAAACGGAT
>JBPCKO010000138.1:0-24564 GCA_051004215.1 Streptosporangiaceae bacterium
GTTCGGCGGTGACAACGCCGAGGCCGACGGGCTCGCGGGGTTCGCCGGCGACCTGTGCGTCGACGGTGCCCTGGGTTCTCGTACGGCGGCACTGACGTCGCCGTACTCCGACGCAACAACGTCTGGGCACCTCTACCTCGACGACGGGCAGATCCGCGACCACGTGGTGTGGTGCACCGAGCGCGGCGTGCAGGCCGGCTTCCACGTCATCGGCGACCTGGCGATGGCTGCCGTCGCGTCGGGGCTGCGGATGGCCAGCGAGAAGGTTGGCGCAGCCCTCCTCGTGGGAGCCCGGCACCGCCTCGAGCACGTCGAGATGTGCTCACCGGCGGCGATCGCGACCCTCGCCGCTCTCGGTGTTGTCGCCAGCGTCCAACCCGCTTTCGATGCGGCCTGGGGTGGGCCTGGTGAGCTGTACGAGCAGCGCCTCGGCGTGGCCAGGGCCGCTCCGATGAACCCGTTCGCCAGCATGCGGCGAGCTGGGGTCACGCTTGCCTTCGGCTCCGACAGTCCAGTCACGCCGCTCGACCCGTGGGGCGCCATCCGGGCGGCCGTCTGGCACCACAACCGCGATGAGCGGCTGAGCATGCGGGCAGCGTTTGCGGCCCATACCCAAGGCGGCCACCGGGCGCGGCACGACGATGCGAGTGGTGTGCTCGCGCCGGGCACGGACGCCAGCTACGCGGTATGGGACATCGACACCGCGGGTAACCCAGGTGTCCTGCCGGAGACGGCCATGGACAGTCCGAGTCCTGGTTGCGTGCGAACGGTAGTCTCGGGTGGGCTCAGCTTCGATGCGGAGGAAGCCTCATGACGACCCGTCCACGACCCCGGCTGGACCTTGACCCGACCACGGTCAAGGCAGCCAGAAGCCTTGCCAAAAAGGCTGGACGGCCCATCGTCCGGCTCGCCAAACAGCACACCACGGTCTCGGTCGAGCGGGCGACCCTTCGGCTCGCGGGTCTTCGCGGTGCCGACCCCGATGGCACCCCATGGGTCAACCGGCTGCTCGACGCCGTCCGTGGCGACGTAGGGCTCGAGCACGGTGTCTCCTTGCCGGTCTGGGACGCCCTGCGCAAGAACGACGGCTACGACCTTGTCGAGCTCGCGAAGCGCGCGGCGACCGGTCAGGTGCGGTTCAGCCTCCCCGAAGGGCGCGACGCCGTACGCGCCGGCTCAGCGGCCAAGAAGCAGGTGGCCGCCGGCATTCGGCGGGTCGACGCGAGGCGCCGCGAACGTGAGCGGCTGGTGAAGCGTTGGGGCGACCCGAAGCAGAAGCAGTGGATCT
Source organism: Streptosporangiaceae bacterium (assembly GCA_051004215.1). Taxonomy (GTDB): domain Bacteria; phylum Actinomycetota; class Actinomycetes; order Streptosporangiales; family Streptosporangiaceae; genus Chersky-822. Next base: position 1,289 of record JBPCKO010000138.1, read on the forward strand.
ACCTGATCGCCGCGACCGGTGACATCTACGAGGACATCCCGCAGGCCCAGGCCGCCGCCCGCGGTGGGGCCGACATCATCGCGGTAATCCGGTCGACGGGTCAGTCGCTGATCGACTACGTGCCGGAGGGGGCGACGCGGGAGGGCTTCGCGGGCACGTATGCGACCCAGGAGAACTTCCGCCTCATGCGCGAGGCACTCGACGAGTCCAGCGCCGAGCTCGGACGCTACGTTCGGCTCACCAACTACGCGTCCGGTCTGTGCATGCCCGAGATCGCGGCCCTGGCCGGGCTCGAGCGGCTCGACATGATGCTCAACGACTCGATGTACGGAATCCTGTTCCGCGACATCAACCCGGTCCGGACGTTCGTCGACCAGCGGTTCAGCCGTCAGGTCCACGCCCGCGCCGGCATCATCATCAACACCGGTGAGGACAACTACCTCACGACCGACGACGCCGTCGACGCCGCCCATACGGTGACGGTGAGCCAACTGCTCAACGAGTTCTTCGCCAAGGAAGCCGGTCTCGAGGACTGGCAGCTCGGTCTGGGGCACGCCTTCGAGATCAACCCCGAGCTGCCGGACAGCTTCCGGCTCGAGCTGGCGCATGCCCTGCTGGCGCGCACGCTGTTCCCGAAGGCGCCGCTGAAGTGGATGCCGCCGACCAAGCACATGACAGGCGACGTCTTCCGCGGCTACCTGCTGGACGGCTTCTTCAACCTGGCGGGAGTCCTGACCGACCAGGACATCCTGCTCGTCGGGATGATGACGGAGGCGGTGGTGACGCCGTGGCTGTCCGACCGTGACCTGGCGTTGCAGAACGTGCGCTATGTCCAGAACGCCGCCGGTCGGCTTGCCGAGGACTTCCAGCCCACGCCGGGTGGGTTCATCGCGGAGCGGGCGAACCGGGTGCTTGGCGAGTCCGTGGCCTTGCTCGACAAGATCCTCGGCCATGACAATGGCCTGCTCGACGCGATCGCCGACGGCACGTTCGGCCTGATGAAGCGTCCCGCCGACGCGGGGCGTGGTCTCGAAGGTGTCGCCAAGAAGTCGGCTCGCTACTACAACCCCGCAACCGAGATCCTGGAGGGCTCATGACGCGCAAAAAGATGCCCGCCACCGGGACTGCTCCCGAGCCGAGGATCGTGCGACCCTACGGCGACACCACCGGCGACGGGATGGTGCAGATCTCCTTCACGTTGCCGTTGAAGCACGACAAGCGCGCTGAAGGGGCGGCGGCTCAGCTGGCTCGCAAGATGGGCCTCGACCCTGCCCTCGTCGTGCATGCCAAGGCGATGGGACCCGACTTCACGTTCTTCGTCGTCTATGGCCAGGTCACGCACCTCGTCGCCACGGGCACGGTGGAGGTCGTCGAGCGCGACTATCCCCTGCTGACGCCGAAGGAGGTGAACGCGTCGGTCAAGAAGGCGCTGCGCCGACGGCTTGTCGTCGTGGGTGGGTGCATCGGGACCGACGCCCACACCGTCGGCATCGACGCGATCCTCAACATCAAGGGCTTCGCGGGGGGGAAGGGCCTGGAGTACTACCGCGAGATCAAGGTGGTCAACCTGGGCTCGCAGGTCGAGATCCCGCGCCTGGTCACGGCGGCCAGGGCCGAGGGCGCCGACGCGGTCCTGGTCAGCCAGGTCGTCACCCAGAAGGACGCGCACATCAAGAACGCCACCCAGATGTCGGCCGCGTTCGATGCGGCCGGCCCGGGCCGGCCGCTGCTGATCATCGGCGGCCCGCGGTTCGATCCCCAGATGGCCGCCCAGCTCGGCGTCGACAAGATCTTCGGCAAGGGCACCACGCCCAGGGACGTGGCCAGCTACCTGGCCCACCGGCTGGCCCCGGCCCCAGCCGAGCCGCGGCCCGGCATCGGCACGGCGCAGGAGGCCGGAGCGTGACCACGACGGAGCAGGCCGACCCCAGGCTCGGGCTCACCGTCCGGCACCAGCGCTACGTCCCGTACAGCCATGCGCACTATGGCGGCAACCTGGTCGACGGCGCGTACGTGCTGGCGCTGTTCGGCGACGTAGCGACCGAGGTCTGCATCAGGTCCGATGGCGACGAAGGCCTGTTCGCGTCCTATTCCGACGTGCAGTTCCTCGCCCCGCTGCTCGCCGGGGACGTGGTCGAGGCCACGGCGACGATCGTCAAGGTCGGCCGGCGGAGCCGCCAGCTGCGGTTCGAGGCGCGCGTGCTGTGCCGGGCCGAGCCGGGGCGCGGCCCGTCCGCCTCACAGGTGCTCGCCGAGCCGGTCACGGTGGTGACCGCGGCGGGCACGGTGGTTGCCCCGGCCGGCTAGGGAGATCTTCCGTCCGGTTAGTCGGTATAAATGATGATTAGCCGGTTAACTGCGGCGCAGAGGTTATTCTTTGTCGTACGCACACACAGTAATTGCTTGGTCGCTACCGGTAGTATCGGTGCGATGAGGTCGATGCTGTGCCCCACCATAGTCGACCGCGAAGCCGAGCTCCAGGCTATCTCCGGCGGCCTGGACCGGGCCGCGAGCGGCTCCGGCGGCGTGCTCTTCCTGGCCGGCGAAGCCGGGGTCGGCAAGTCCCGGCTGGCCCGGCAGGCCACCACGATGGCCACCGAGCGCGGCTTCCACGTTCTGATCGGCCGGGCGACCGAATCCAGCGTTCCCGTGCCGTTCCGGCCGGTCGCCGAGGCGCTGATGAAACTGGCCAGGGCCGGGGTGATGCCGACGTCCCCGGAACTGGCGAACCACCTGCCCGTGCTGGCCTCGCTGGTGCCCGAGTGGGGCAGGCCAGGTGATGGCCAGGCCGAGATCTCGCCGCTGATCCTGGGCGAGGCCCTGATCCGGCTGCTGACCCCGGCCGGCGCCGCGGGGACGCTGCTGCTCCTGGAGGACCTGCACTGGGCCGACCCCGAGACCCTCGCGATCGTGGAATACCTGGCCGACAACCTCACCGAGGGCCGGGTGCTCTGCCTCGGCACGGTCAGGGACACCGAGCCGTCGGCCGGCCTCGACTCGATGCGGGCGCTGACCGCCCGCCGCGCGGCCGCCTGCGTCGAGGTCGGGCGGCTACCGGACTGGGCGGTCAGGGAGATGGCGGCCGCGTGCCTGGACAGCGAAGAATTTCCCGAACCGGTGACCCGGATGCTGGCCGACTGCGACGGGCTTCCTTTCGCGGTGGAGGAACTCCTCGCCGCGGCGGTCTCGTCCGGCCAGCTCATCAGCGAGCCAGCCGGATGGCTGGTGAACGACCAGGTCACCACCGGGGTGCCGGCCTCCATCGCCAGCTCGGTCAGGAACCGCCTGGCCGCCCTTGATCCGGTGGTTTCTGACGTGCTCTCGTCCGCGGCCGTGCTCGGCCGCAAGTTCGACTGGACGCTGCTGCCGGTGATCGCGGGCCAGCCAGAGGCGCAGGTGCTCGGAGCGCTGCAGCAGGCGCAGGCCGTCCAGCTGATCATTCCGGTCGCCGCCGGGCAGAACCTGTTCCGGTTCCGGCACAGCCTGACCAGGCACGCGATCTTGTCCGGCCTGCTGCCCCCCGAGCTGGCCAGGCGGTCCGCGCGGGCCGCGGCCCAGGTCGAGGCCGCCTATCCTGGCCTGCCAGGACCCTGGTGCGAGCTGGCCGCCGAGCTGTACCGGGCGGCCGGCGACCGGGCCAGAGCGGCCAGGCTGCTGCTCCAGCTCGGGCGGCATGCGCTGCGGCAAGGTGCGCTGAGCACCGCCAGCGCCTCGCTGGCCGACGCTCACGACCTGCTCGGAGCCGGCCACGACGCCGAGGCTGGCCTGGCCGTCGAGATCGACGAGGCCCTCGTGGACGCGCTCGCCAACGCCGGCGACTTCGCCGGGCTACGGCCGGTGGCCGACCGGCTGATCGGTGAGCTCGCGGATGAAGGCGCCGATCCGCGGCGCCAGGCGATGGTGATGATCACGGTCGCCCGGGCCAGCTGCGAAGAGTACTGCGGCCACTGCTCGGTCCAGCTCGCCCAGGCCAGGGCCATCGCCGACCGGCTGCACGACGTCGCCCTGGCGAGCCGGGTGGATGCCGCCGTGGCCCGCTGCGCGATCGACTCGGGCGATCTCGACGGCGCCGAGAAGCTGGCCAGCCAGGCCCTGGCCAGCGCCGAAGAGGCCGGCCAGGCGCCGTGGGCGGCCGGGGTCGCCTTCGAGGCGCTCGAGGTGCTCGGCCGCCGGGAGCGGACGCGGGATATGACCGCCGCCCGGGCGGCGTTCGAGCGCGCGTACCAGATCGCGACGGACGAGGATTTCGTGATCGGCCGGATCAAGGCCCTGCACGAGCTCGGCACCGTCGACATGCTGACCGAGGGGCAGACCGGACGCCTGCAGGAGGCCAGGGCCCTCGCCCAGGAGGCCGGGGCCGTGTCCACCGCGACCGTGATCGATGTACAGCTGGCCAATACCTGGAGCCTGGGCACCGACCTGGATCGCGCCCTGGCCGCGGCCCGCGCCTGCGAGCACGGCGCCCGGCAGATCGCGGCGCGCCGGACCGAGGCCATCGCGATCAACATCCAGGCCCTGCTGGCCGCCATCCGCGGCGACCGGCGGGCCACCTCGCACTTCGCCGACCGGGCCGAGAAGATCGTGCCCGGCGACCCCGAGGTGCTGTTCTCGACCTGGGGACTGTCCAGGGTCACCGCGTCGCTGTTCCTTGACGACCTGCCCAGGGCCCTGCGCGAGAGCGAAGCGGGCATCGCCTATGGCGGAGACACCGCGCTGGTCTCGCCCCGCCGGGCCTGGGGATATTACGTACTCCTGCAGGCGATCTTCGACAAGGACGCTGCGAGCGCGCTGCGCCAGGCCGGGACGGCAGGCGCGGCGGTCGGCTGGAACCAGGGATACCTGGCCTACGCCGAGGCCGTGCTGCAGGGCCGGGCTGGCCGCCGGCAGCGGGCCGCCGAGCTGGCCGCGGAAGGCAGCGTGCTGCTGCGGCCGTACGCTCCGTGGTGGAATCACCTGGCCCGCCGGCTGGCCGCGCCGGCCGCGCTGAAGGATGGCTGGGGCGATCCGGCCGCGTGGATGCGGGAAGCGGCCGCGGAGTTCGAGTCCACCGGGCAGGCGAGGCTCGCGTCGGCCTGCCGCGGCATCCTGCGCCGGGCCGGCGAGCGAGTGCCGCGGTCGGGACGCGGCGTCGCCCAGGTGCCACCGCAGATGCGCCGGCTCGGCATCACCAGCCGGGAGATGGACGTGTTCCTCCTCGTCGCGGGCGGGCACTCCAACTCCGAAATCGCTGAACGGCTGTTCATCTCGCCCAAGACCGTGGAGACTCACGTCGCCAGCCTGATCGCCAAAACCGGGCAGACCGGGCGACGCGAGCTGGTCGCGCACGCCGCGCGCTTCGTGCCTCGCTAGTGTCCCGCGCCTGAAGTTTTGAGTGTTATTTTTGCTAGTATATGGCTATGTCGCATCCGGGTCCTTCTGCCGTGCAGATCGTGCTGTCTGAAGATGAGCGGGCTGAGCTGATGCGCCGGGCGGGGTCACCGGGGCGCTGGCGGGCTGACCGGGCCCGGATCATCCTGGCGTGTGCCGGGGGGACGTCGAATGCTGGTGCGGCGCAGGCGCTGGGGGTGGCGGTCAAGTCGGTGTCTAAGTGGCGGCGTAAGTTCGCGGTGGAGCGGCTGGCCGGGCTGGAGGACGCTGCGCCGGCCGGCCGGCCGAAAGCTGAGCTGGTCCTGGGCGAGGCGGAGCGGGCTCAGCTGATCCGGTGGGCCCGGCGCGCGAAGACCGCCCAGTACCTGGCGCTGCGGTCGAAGATCGTGCTGCGCTGCGCGGAGGGCGGGACGAACAAGCAGGCCGCCGCCGATCTGGGGGTGGATGAGTCGACGGTGGATCGCTGGCGGGCCCGGTTCATCGCCGGGCGGCTGGAGGGCCTGCATGATGAGCCGCGGCCGGGCCGGCCGCCGTCGATCCTGCTGGACCAGGTCGAGGACGTGATCGTGGCCACGCTGGAGTCCGCCCCCGGCAAGGACACGCACTGGTCCCGCGCCTCGATGGGCAGCCGGTCGGGGCTGAGCAAGTCCACCATCGGGCGGATCTGGAAGAAATTCGACCTCAAGCCGCACCTGCAGGACTCCTTCAAGCTGTCCGCCGACCCGTTCTTCGTGGAGAAGGTCGTCGATGTCGCCGGGCTGTACCACAATCCGCCCGAGCGCGCCGTGGTGCTCTGCGTGGATGAGAAGTCCCAGATCCAGGCCCTGGACCGGTCCCAGCCCGTGCTGCCGATGATGCCGGGCATGCCCGAGCGGCGCACGCATGACTACCTGCGGCACGGCATCACCAGCCTGTTCGCCGCGTTCAACATCGCCGACGGCACCGTCATCAGCGAACTGCACCGCCGCCACCGCGCCATCGAGTTCAAGAAGTTCCTGACCGCGATCGACAAGGCCGTGCCCGCCGGGCTGGACGTGCACCTGGTCTGCGACAACTACGCCACCCACAACACCCCCGAGATCCGGGCCTGGCTGGCCCGCCGCCCGCGGTTCCACGTCCACTTCACTCCCACCGGCTCGTCCTGGATGAACCAGGTCGAGCGCTGGTTCGGCCTGCTCACCGACAAGCTGATCCGCCGCGGCGTCCACACCTCCGTGCAGGCCCTGGAGAGCGACATCAGGGACTGGATCGCCACCTGGAACGACAACCCCAGGCCGTTCACCTGGACCAAGACCGCCGATGAGATCTTGAGCTCGCTCGCTGACTACCTCGCCAAGCTCGGAACAGGCACCCGTAAACCGGCAAGACTAACCAATGAAACTTCAGGCGCGGGACACTAGGCACTATGACGGGAATGGCTACCTGGCTATTGTCCGGTTCTGCCGGATACGCCTGGCCGCCCCTCGGTTACCGGACGGCAACTTCGGCTTAACTCAGGCCGTCACTCACCGTAGCTCAGGATTTACCCGATGCGAACGCGCCGTCCGATCAGCGAACATGAATACATGACCAGGCGCTGCCGGGCTGCCGGCCAGGATCCTCCGATCCGGCCGCGGTGACCAGCGGCGCGAGCCGCCCCCGTGCTCGCGCAAGGTCCGGCGGCCCGCCTCAGGCGGGCGGCCGGACCGGGGCGTTCCCGCAAGGAGGACGCATGACGATCAGTGCTGCACCACCCCCGCAAGTAACCGGGCATCCCCAGCCCGGCGACGCCGAGGCCCGCTTCGCCGCCGAGGCGGTCCCGTATATGAGCAAGCTGTATCCCGCCGCCCTGCGGCTGACCCGCAATCGCTGCGACGCGGAGGACCTGATCCAGGAAACCTTCGCCAAGGCGTACGTGAAGTTCCACCAGTACCAGCCGGGGACCAACCTCAAGGCCTGGCTGTACACCATCTTGGTCCGTACGTTCTACAGCGCCTGCCGGCGCAAGGACCGCCGGGTCGGCGAGGTGCTGTCGGCCGAGATCTTCGACGTCGGCGACTCCAGGGACGCGCTCACCGGGCCGCCTCGTTCGGCCGAGGCCGAAGCCCTGGACAACCTGGGCGGGTCAGGCGTCATGCGCGCGCTCGGCGAGCTGCCCGAGGCGTTCCGGCAGGCGATCTACCTCTCCGACGTCGAGGGCTACCGCTATCACGAGATCGCCGAGATCATGGGCACCCCGCTGGGCACGGTGATGTCCAGGATCCACCGCGGCCGGGCCATGCTGCGCGACAAGCTCAGCGCCTACGCGCCAGGCCGCGGTGCCGTCGCCAGGCCGCGGGCTCCGGAAGCGGGCCCGCCTCCGGTCGACCTGGCCAGGCAGCGGGCCGCGCGCCGGCCGGCCGCCGAAGCCGAGCTCAGCGCGGCGGCCTAGCCGGGACCCGGCGAGCCAGCGGGATTCCCCGCTCCCGCGGGCGCCGGAACCCAAGCCGAGGCCGTGCCGAGGAACCCCCGTCCCCGGCACGGCCTCCAGGCTCGCCGCCCGGCTACTCGGCCTGGCCGAACGTGGCGATCTCCTCGTGCTCGGTCTCACTCAGCTCGGGCGGCTGCTCACCCTTGGCTGCCTTCGCGCTCTGCACCTGCTCCCTGATCGTCTCCACCACCTCGGGGTTCGCCAGGGTGGTGACGTCGCCGACGTCGGTGAAATTGGACACCGACGCGATCACCCGGCGCATGATCTTGCCCGACCTGGTCTTGGGCATGTCGGCGACGATCCAGACGTTCTTCGGCCTGGCGATCTTGCCGATCTCGACCTCGATCGCCCTGGTGACCTTCGCGTCCATGCCGTCGGCGGGCACGCCCGGCTTGAGCGCGACGTACATCTCCACGATCCGGCCCCTGATGTCATCGACGACCGGCACCGCGGCCGCCTCGGCCACCTCCGGCACCGTCATCGCCGCCGACTCGAGTTCCTTGGTCCCCAGCCGGTGGCCGGCCACGTTGATGACGTCGTCCACGCGGCCCAGGATGCGGAAGTAGCCGTCCGCCGCCTCCAGCGCCCCGTCGCCGGCGAAGTACGGCCAGTCGTGCCAGTCCTTGCTGTCCGGGTTCTTGTTGTACTTGGCGTAGTACACCTCGACGAACCGCTCGGGCTGGCCCCAGACCGTCTGCATGATCCCCGGCCACGGATTCCTGATGCAGATGTTGCCGGCCCGGCCGCTGCCACCCGGCACGACCTCGCCGTCCTCGTCGAAGATGACCGGGTAGATCCCGAGGGCGCCAGGCCCGCAGCTGCCGGGCTTCATCGGCTGCAGCCCCGGCAGCGTGCTGCCCAGGAAGCCGCCGGTCTCGGTCTGCCACCAGGTGTCGGTGATCGCGGCCTGGCCCTTGCCGACCGCGGAGTGGTACCACCGCCAGACTTCAGGCTCGATCGGCTCGCCGACCGTCGTCATGGTCTTGAAGTGGTAGTCGTACTTCGCCGGCTCATCGGGGCCGACCTTGCGGAGCATCCGGATCGAGGTCGGCGAGGTGTGGAAGATGGTCACGCCGAGCTGCTGGGCGATCCGCCACGGCCGTCCGCCGTCCGGGTAGTTCGGCACGCCCTCGTAGATCACCGTCGTCGTTCCGAGCGCGAGCGGGCCGTAGACGATGTAGGAGTGGCCGGTGATCCAGCCGATGTCGGCCATGCACCAGTACACGTCGCCGGGATGGATGTCCTGGTAGTACTTCGAGGTGCCGGCGACGTAGGCCATGTAGCCGCCGGTGGAGTGCTGGGCCCCCTTCGGGCGGCCGGTGGTGCCGCTGGTGTACATCAGGAACAGCGGCGCCTCGGCTGGCAATGACACCGGCTCGACCACCGCGCCGGAGTGCTCGGTCAGCAGCTCGTCGACGTAGAAATCCCGTCCTGGCGCCATCGGGGTCGCCGAAGCGTACTTCCCGGGGTGCCGCCGCCAGACCAGCACCTTGTCGACCTCCTGGCCCTGCCGCGCCGCTTCCTCGAGCGCCTCGTCGGCCTTGACCTTGTGGTCGATCAGCTCTCCGGACCGGTAGTAGCCGTCCATCGTGATCAGCACCCGGCTGCCCGAGTCCGCGATTCTGGTGCCGCAGGCGTTGCCGCTGAAGCCGCCGAAGACCTGCGAGTGCACGACGCCGAGCCGGGCGCAGGCGAGCATGGTCACCGGCAGCTCCGGCACCATCGGCATGTGCAGCGTGACCCGGTCGCCGGCCTGGAGCCCGGCGAAGTCGCGCAGCAGCGCGGCGAACTCGTTCACCTGCCGGTGCAGTTCGCCGTAGCTCATGTGCACGTGCTCGTCGGTCTCGAGCTCCGGCACCCAGATGATCGCCGTCCTGTCCGGGTCGGCCTGAGCGTGCCGGTCGACGCAGTTATAGGAGGCGTTGAGCTTGCCGCCGACGAACCACTTCCAGAATGGAGGATTCGAGGTGTCCAGAGTCGTGTGCCACTTTTCGTCCCAGGTCAGCAGGTCCGCGTACTCGGTAAAGCAGTCGGGGAACTTGTCCTCCGCGAACCGGTCGAAGATAGCGGGATCCGCCGCGTTGGCCTGAGCGACGAAATCCGGCGGCGGCTGGTAGTAGTCCTCTTCCCGCCAGTGCACCGCGATCTGGGATTCGGAAACCTCAGATTCCGGGTTGTTCGCCATTGCTCAACCTCCAGCTGCAAGGGGATTCCGCGGAGTGGACCATGCCGTTCTCGTCAAGCCGACCGTGCCGCGCCGGTGAGTGCTACCAAATCGTATCGCCGCCGCACAAGACTCGACAGGCCTGGCGGCCGCCGCATCGCGCCAGGCAACGATCCGGCTGCGGTCGCGGCCTCGGTGTTGAGCGGCCCTGTGAGCGGGCGGTATCTTCGATCCGTCACGTGCCGGTGCTCCCGGCGGGACCGGGTCGCGACCACAGCACCGGACGTGACGGGGAGGAAGCGCAGGCCCGCCCGGCGCAGCCGGCTGGTCGAAGCGGCGCGCGAACGCGCGAGCCGGACGGGTTGGACCTGGAAGGGGCCCAGTCATCCAGTAGACAACGAATGGCGGTCTCGCTGCCGGCGGGACGTCTTCGGTCCGAAGGATGCCTGGGCTCCTTCCTCGCGCAGCCGGGTCATCGACTACGCTTGCCGGAGCCCGCGGGCGGCTCTGCATCGTTATCGTCTTATGCCCGAAACAGACCCAGCATCGCAAGGCAGGAACGTGTGACTTCCACGCAGCGGCCCGCAGAGCCGCTTGGCCAGGTAGCTGTCGTCGTCCCGACCTACAACGAGCGCGACAACCTCGAGCCGATCGTGAACCGCATCCGCTCCGCCGTACCCGACGCCCATGTCCTGGTCGTGGACGACAACAGCCCGGACGGCACCGGCGAGATCGCCGACAAGCTGGCCGCCAGCGACCCCAGCGTGCACGTGCTGCACCGGGCCGGGAAGTCGGGTCTGGGCACGGCCTATATCGCCGGGTTCGGCTGGGGCCTGGACAACGGCTACGGGGTGCTCGTGGAACACGACGCCGACGGCTCGCACGACCCGGCCGACCTGCCGCCGATGCTGGCCGCGCTGCAGACCGCTGACCTGGTCATCGGCTCCCGGTATGTGCCGGGCGGCACGGTGGTGAACTGGCCGAAGTCCCGGGAGTTCCTGTCCCGGGGAGCCAACGTCTACGTCCGGATGATGCTCGGCATCGGCGTGCACGACGCGACCGCCGGGTTCCGCGCTTACCGGGCCGGGACGCTCCGCGCGATCGGCCTCGATCAGGTCGACTCGCAGGGCTACTGCTTCCAGGTCGACCTGACCTTGCGCACGGCCGAGCACGGCTTCACGATCGCCGAGGTACCGATCACCTTCACCGAGCGGGCCCGCGGAGCGAGCAAGATGAGCCGGGCCGTGATAGCCGAGGCCCTGTGGCGGGTCGCCCAGTGGGGCGTCGCCCGCAGGCTGGGAAGGCGCCCGCGGCTAGTCCAGCCGCAGCGCCAGGGCCGTGGTTAAGCCCGGGCCCGTTACCGCCCGCCGGTCAGGCGCTCTTGCGCTGCCGCGCTGGCCTGGTGGTGGACTGAGTCTCGCCCCGCTGGCCGCGGATGACGGCCAGCCGCTCGGCGAGGACCTCTTCAAGATCGGAGATCGTGCGCCGCTCCAGCAGCATGTCCCAGTGGCTGCGGGGGGGCTTCGCCTTCGCGGCGGCCGGCTGGTCACCGGTCGCGGTCGTCGCGGTCGCGCCGCAGATCCGGCACTCCCACTTCGACGGGACCTCGGCCTCCGCGGCGAACGGCACGCTGAACCGATGGCCCTTCGGACAGTCGAAGGCGACCTCCTGGCGGGGAGCCAGGTCGGTGTTGCGGTCGTTCTCGTAGCTCGTGGCACCAAGTCGGGTGCCGCGTAGTGCGCGTTCGGCCATAAGTTCGTTGCCTCCGGGCGCTCGGCGTTCCTACATGTCAACGGCAGGGGTACCGGCAAAGATTCCCGCTGAGGGCACGTTCCAACCGCATCGGCGAGACCGGATCGTAATAGATGTGCGCTTCGCGGGTAATGTGCGGCAGCTCGGGAAGCGTCTCAGGCCCGCGGATGCCACTGTCCGCGCGCGATCAGCACCTCGCGCAGCAGTTCGGTGTTGTCGGTCATCAGGCCATCGACGCCGAGGTCGAGGAGCGAGTTCATCAGTGCTCGCTCGTTGACGGTCCAGACGTGGACCTGCAGGCCCGCCTCGCGCGCCCGGGCGAGCAGCGCGGCCGTCGCCATCCGGACCGGCAGCTGGGCGCACCGGACCCCGCGGCGGCCGAACACGGGGGCGAGCGCGCGGCCGGGCAGCCCCGACCCCAGCGCCGCGGCGCCGACGAGGGTGGTGGCCATCGCGACCGGGCGGTCCAGGTACCGCCTGGTCGCGTGCAGCCGGGCCGCCGAGAAGGACGTGATGCAGACCCGGTCCCAGGCCGCGGCCCGGCGGATCAGCTCGGCCAGCGGCCGCGCCGTGAGAGCGTGCTTGACATCGATGTTGAACCGCACGTCGGGCCAGGCCGCAAGCAGTTCCGCCAGCACCGGGATCGGCTCGGCACCGCCGATCCTGGCCGCCGCGACCGCACTGGCGGTCAGGTTCGCAATCGCGCCGACCTGGTCGGTCAGCCGGTCCAGGGCGGCGTCATGAAACGCCACCAGAACGCCGTCCGAGGTGGCCCGGGCGTCGGTCTCGAGGTAGGTGTAGCCGAGCCGCACCGCGTGCTCAAACGCGGGCCAGGAGTTCTCCGGATGGTGCGCGGATCCGCCGCGGTGCGCGAACGCCAGCGGCACCGGGTGGTCAAGAAAATCGCCCGGCACGCCCCTCCTCCAGCTCCGCACCGTCCGCCTGGCCAGCGTCGCTGGCCCACTCCCGGCGGCGCGCCTCAGCCAGCACGATAGCGGCCGCGGCGGCCACGTTCAGCGACCCGACACGCCCGGTCTGCGGAATGTAAGCGACCTGGTCAGCCGCGGCGAGCAGGGCGGGAGTGCAGCCGCGATCCTCGTTGCCGAGCGCGAGGCACACGTCACCGGCCAGGTCGGCGCGGTGCAGCGGCACGGCCGCGTCGGTCAGCTCCACCGCGATCAGCCGCAGGCCAGCCGCCCGGATCCCGGCCGCGGCTTCGGCCGTCCCCGCGGCCCGGCCGAAGCGCAGGAACCGGCCGGTGCCGAGGGCAGTCTTGCGGGCCGCCGGATGGTCGGGGTCGGCTGTGTCGCCGCACAGCCAGACCTGCTCGACCCCGAACGCGGCGGCGGTGCGCACGATCGAGCCCAGGTTGAACGGCTGGCTGACCGACTCGAGCAGCAGGCCGAGCCGGGCTCCGGTGAGCCGCCGCCAGGACCGGTTCAGCCGCTTGACCTCGGTCGGCCCGAGCTGGCGGGTCACCGCGGCGCTCCGCCTGGCTGGCCGGCCGCGGTCACCCTCAGCACCCGGTAACCGGCCCGGGCGGCGATCCGGTCGGCGGCCAGGCCCGCGCCGGCCAGCCACCGGTGCAGCGAGTCCGAGCCGAGGTTGCGCTGCACCACCAGATAGGCGGAGCCGTCAGCGGTGAGCCGGCCCAGCCAGCTGTTCAGCAGCTGATGAAGAGCCGTCTTGCCGATCCTGACCGGCGGGTTCGACCAGATCAGCCCGAACCGCGCCGGCAGTGCCGGGTCGCCGGGGGCCGCGCAGGTGACGTTGGCCAGGCCCGCGTTCGCGGCGTTAGCGGCGGTCAATGCGAGTGCCCGCTCGTTCACGTCGACCGCCCAGACGCGGGCGCCCGGGGACCTGGCCGCGAGGGTCAGGGCCAGCGGGCCGTAACCGCAGCCGAGGTCGAGCAGGTCTCCCTCCGGCGGCGGGGGCGGCACCACGTCGAGCAGCAGCCGGGTGCCCGGGTCCAGCCGGCGGGGCGAGAAGACCCCGGAGTCGGTGCCCAGCTCCAGGTGCAGGCCCGGCACCAGGACATGGACCACGCCCGGCCGGTGCGCGGAAGCGGGCTGGCTGGTGAAGTACTGCTCGCCGGTCACCGGGTGGCGGGGGCCGTGACCGCCGGCTGGCCGGCCGCGGCCGCCAGCGCCGGGTCGATGTACGTGCGGCTGACCCAGCGCTCGACGATGAACGTGAGCACCGGGATGGTCCCGGCCAGCAGCACGATCACGGTGCCCGCGCTCGCCACCTTCATCCGCACCATCCTGGTCATCGCGAAGGCGACGACCACGTAGATCATGTACAGGATGCCGTGGGCGGTGCCGACATACTTGACGATCACCAGGTTGTCCGCGAAAACCTGGAGCGGGATACCGACGAAGCACAAGATGATCAGCACCGTGCCGGTCACGTAGGCCATCGTCCGGTAAGCGCGCACCACTAGGGTGAGCTGCTGGTCGGCGTTCACCGTCATTCCTCCTCCGGCCCGCCGGCGCCGCCGCCTAGCGCAGGCCGTGCCACCGGCCGTGACCCTTGATCTCGTTGCTGAGCTTAGCCAGGTACGCGTTGTACTCGGCGAGTTCCTGATCGGGCTCCCCGGCCGGGCCAAGGTCGTCGCCGCCGCCCCCGGCCCCGCCTGCCGCCACGCCCGCCGGCTCGGCGTAGCTGCCAGATGGCAGCGTGACCCGCGGGACCTGGCCGTCATCGGACGTCGCCGGGTGCAGCTCGTCGCGGATCGTCTTGATCCAGAACACCACGCCGAAGACCGCGAAGATCGGCCACTCGAACGTATAAGCCCAGCTCAGCGTGTTTCCTGCCATCGCGCGGCGGAACTGCCAGTCGCCGAGCAAGGTCATCCCGGCCACCGCCGCGACAGCGAACAGATGCCAGCTGATCCAGCGCGGGGACACCAGGATGCGCCAGGACGGGGCAGGCGGCGCGTCGGACATGGATTGACTCTATCGCCGGTCCTGGCGTGACCTGCAGGACCACCACGAATCGGGCACGCCAGCGAGTCATCACGCAGCGTAGCCAGGCGGCCGGCGATAATCGGCCCATGCTTGTAGCGGACCTGCTGCCCGGCCGGATGAGACTGGCAACCCGGCTACCGGGGCGGATCGAGGAACTGCACGGGCCGGCCAGCGGCGTGGTCATGGTGCCCAGGAACCTGGCCATGCCCGGCCTGCGCGAGTGCGACATCAGCAAGGACTCCGACCGGCGGGGCCTGTACCGGATGCTGCTGGCCCAGGGCGCCCGCAACGATGTCGCCCGGTTCGTGAACGCAGGCCGGCTGGGCCAGGACTGGCCGGAGATCAGGAAGGCGCTGGACGGCCGGCTGGCCCGCTGGTGCGAGCGCCGGTACGGCCTCAGCCGCGCGGACCAGGCCGGTCCGGCCGTAGCGACAACGGCAGTGACCGAGCACCAGTCAGGTTGACCGGGCACCGGGCCGGATGAGCGGGCCCCGGGCAGCTAACCTGGCTCCGTGCGCAAATACGTCATCATGGGGGTTCAGGGCAGCGGCAAGGGGACCCAGGCGGCCATGCTCGCCGGCGCCCTTGACCTGGTGCACATCGCGGTCGGTGACATCTTCCGCTGGAACGTGCAGAACCACACCAAGCTCGGCGCCCAGGTCCGGCGCACGATGGCCGGGGGCCTGCTGGTCAGCGACGACCTCGTCGAGGGAGTGGTGCAGGACCGGCTGACCCAGCACGACTGGAACTACGGTTTCATCGTCGACGGCTTCCCGCGCAACGAGCGCCAGGCGGAGTTCTTCCTGGAGACTTACGACATCGACGGCGTGATCCACCTGGACCTGCCCGACCAGGAGGTGCGCCGGCGGGTGCTGGCCAGGCGGCTGTGCTCGGGCTGCGGCATGGACTACAACCTGATCGCCAGCAGCCCGCGCGTGCCCGGCCGGTGCGACGCCTGCGGCAGCGCGCTGGAGACCAGGGAAGACGACACCGAAGAGGCGCTCGGGGTGCGGCTGCGCGAGTACCACGAGAAGACCAATCCGGTGCTGGCGATCTTCACCCGCAAGGAGTACGTGATCACCGTCGACGCGCGGCCGGGCCCGGAGGAGATCCAGCAGGAGATCCGCCGGCGCCTGAGCCTGCCCGCCGACCGCAAGCCGGCCGACGACGCCCAGCCGGCGCGGAGTATGCAGCCGCAGGGGAGCACCGAGCCGGCGCCCGGGACCGCGCCGTCGCCGGAAGCCGCCCCAGCCTCCTAGCCCTGGCCGGCGTCCGGGCGCGACCGGCGGCGGTAGGCGCGCGACTTGGCCCGGGATCCGCAGATGGCCATGCTGCACCAGCAGCCGCTGCGCGCCGGGGAGCGGTCGTAGAACGCCCACCGGCAGTCATCGGCGCCGCACACCTTGAGCCTGGCCCAGGTACCGCTGGTAGCGGCCTCGGCCGCGATCAGCAGCAGGCCGGCCAGCCCGGCGGCAACGCCGGCTCCGGCCGCGGCCATCCGGACCGCCCCGTCGGCCCCGGCCCCGAGCCGGACCGGCAGGCCCGCGGCGATGGACGCTAGCCCGGCCGCCGCCGGGCCCGGCTCGGTCCGGACGGCATGGGCGAGCAGCACCTCGCGCAGGGATTCCCGCAGCCCGAGTGCCGTCCGCAGATCACCCGCGGTGGCCGCGCCGCCGGCCTGACCGTCGCCGAGACCGCGCGCGGTCAGCCACCCGGCCAGTGCCTCGGGCGAGCCCAGCTCGTCGGCCCCCAGCTCGATGTCGCGGGTGTTCACGAACGCGCGCACCAGTTCCAGGCGGCCAGGAGCCGGCCCGATCTCCGGGGCCCGCCGCGCCGCCGGCTTCGACCCCGCCGCCGGCTTCGACCCCGACCCGGACCCCGGCCGCGACCCGGACGCCGGCCCTGGCCGCGGCTTCGACCCCGCCCCCGGCTGCGCCACCTCGGCCGGCATCGGCCCTCCCCGCGGCGCCGTCATCCTCGCGTCACCATCACATGAGCTTAGCTGGTTGCGCGAGGCACCGCCATCGGTTACGGTCGATCGTAACCAGCTAAATCACTTAGATGGTGACGTGATCAATAGCCAGGGAGGCCAGCATGAGGGAGTGGGCGATCATCGGGGTGCCGACGAGTGCGGGCGCGCACCACGCAGGCCAGGAACTCGCCCCCGACGCGCTGCGGGCCGCCGGCCTGCCGGGGCGGCTCAGGGCGGCCGGGATGACGGTGACCGACGAGGGCAACCTGCCCGGCGCGGTGTTCGAGCGCGACCACGACTCCGACTCCGGCTCGGGCCGGAACCTGCCCGCCGTCGCCCGCGTCGCCCGCCAGGTCGCCGACCGCGTCGCCGAGGTCGCCGCGTCCGGCCAGCTGCCCCTGGTTCTCGGCGGCGACTGCACGATCACGCTCGGCGTGGTGGCCGGCCTGCGGCGGGGCCGCCCCGACCTCGGCCTGCTGTACGTGGACGGCGACGCGGACCTAGGCGTTCCCGGTGACGACGACGGGATCTTCGACTCGATGGGCGTCGCGCACCTGCTCGGCCGGGGCGCACCCGAGCTGGCCGGCCTGGGCGGGCCGCCGCCGCTGCTCGAGCCGTCCAGGCTCGCCATCCTCGGCCCCGACCCGCGCGAGACCACCGACGCGGGCCGGGACTTCCTAGCCGGCCTCGGGGTGAGCTACAGCGAGGCACCAGCGTTCGCTGCCGACCCGGTGGCCGCGGCCGAGCGCGCGCTAGCCGCGGTCGGTGGCGCCGCCGGGCCGCTGCTCGTCCACTTCGACGTCGACGTGGTCGACTCGGGCGACCTGCCCCTCGGCAACTTCCCGCACTACGGCTCGGGGGTCCGGCTCGAACACGCGGTCCGGGCCCTGCAGGTGCTGTGCGCGCACCCGAACCTGGCCGGCCTGGTGCTCACCGAGGTCAACCCGACCCACGACCCGTCGGGCCGGGAACTAGCCCGCCTGACCGACGCCCTGGCCGCCGTGCTCAGCCCGTCGGCGGTATGAAACCCCGGTTCCATACACATTTCCGGTGATGAGACCGGGGTTCCATACACCCCGGCACCCGGCCCCAAGCCCCGCTGACGCGCCAACCCCGGGCCCCCGCAATGGCGGCATTGCAGTACTGCCCGTACTGGCCGGCACGTTCATCGGCGCGCCGCCCCTCAGCCGGGATTCCGAGACGGACTCGTATCGTTTCGCGCGGACTCAGGGCGTTGCCGCTCACCGCCAGTTCACGGTGACCTCGCTGGTGACGGCGAGCGCGGTCGCGGGCGGCGGTGACCGCGGGCGTCCTCGGGCTGGTCGCCGTGCTGGCCGACGGGTTCGGCCCGGGCTCTGGCCCCGCCGGCCGGTACTGGATTTTCCAGGCCACGGCGGCCGCGCTGCTGCTCGTGGCGGCGGCGCTGGCCGGGCTGGGCGCGGCCTGGCGGGCCGGGCGGCCACGCTGACGGGGGGACGGAACTGGCCGGATGCCTCTAGCCTGGGCAGGTGCGGGAAATCTCAGTCTTCAGCGGCACGGCCCATCCGGAGCTGGCCGGGGAGATCTGCGGTCATCTGGGCGTGCCGCTGCGGCCGGCCACCGTCCGCCGGTTCGCGAACGACTGCCTGGAAGTTCAGCTGCAGGCCAACTGCCGGGAACGCGACGTCTTCCTGATCCAGCCGCTGTCCGCGCCGGTGCAGGAACACCTGGTCGAGCTGCTGCTGATGCTCGACGCGGCCCGCGGCGCATCGGCTGCGCGAGTGACTGCGGTGATCCCGCACTACGCCTACGCCCGGTCGGACAAGAAGAACATGCCGCGGGTCTCGATCGGCGGCCGGCTGGTGGCCGACCTGCTGGTCACCGCGGGGGCCAGCCGGGTGCTCACGATGACGCTGCACTCGCCGCAGGTACACGGCTTCTTCTCGGTGCCGGTCGATCACCTGCACGCGCTGCGCGAGATCGCGGATCACTTCTCCGGCCAGGACCTGACCGGCGCGGTCGTGGTCTCGCCCGACCTCGGCAACGCGAAGGCGGCGGCAGCGCTGGCCAAGATGCTGCGCCTGCCGGTCGCGGCCGGCGCGAAGGAGCGGCTCAGCGACGACAAGGTGACGATCACCTCGATCATCGGCGACGTGGCCGGGCGGGACGTGATCGTGCTCGACGACGAGATCGCCCGCGGGACCACGATCATCGAGATCCTGGACCGGCTGCGCGAGAACGGGGCCCGGTCCGTGCACATCGCGTGCACGCATGGCTTGTTCTGCGACGGCGCGCTCAAGCGGATCGCCGCCCGGCCCGAGGTGGTGCAGATCGTCTGCACCAACTCGGTCGCGATGAGCGAGTCCGAGGGCGCCGAGAAACTGCATGTCATCTCGGTCGGCACGGCCCTGGCCGAGGCGATCAGGCGGATTCACGAGGGCGAGTCGGTCAGCGCGCTATTCCATGCTCAGTAGCCGTGACTGGCGGCCCAGCTCGCGATCTGGGCCCGGGAGCTGAAGTCCAGCTTGGCCATGATGTTAGCCACATGCCGGGCCACCGTCGCGGGCGCGATTCCCAGCTCGCTCGCGATCGCCTTGTTGCCCAGCCCGCGGGTGATCGCGGCCGCGACCTGCAGCTCGCGGGCGGTGAGGTCCTCGGCCGCGGCCGCCGGCACCGGCTCGACCGGCTCCAGCGCCAGCTCGACGGCGGCATCACCGCCCAGATCTGAGCCCGCGTCCCAGAGTTCCTTGATGACCGCATCGGCCAGGCGGGACTCGCTGAGCAACCGCTCGGTGCGCCCGGCCGGCGGCTCGGGCAGGTGCGCGGCAGCGCGCAGCGCGGCGGCGGCCGCGGTCAGCTCGACCGCGCGCTCCGGCCGGCCCTGGGCCATCGCGAGCGCGGCGAACGAGTCAAGTCCCCTGATCACCCCGACCCGGCTGCCGGTGGACCGGCTCAGCTCCAGGCTCTCGGCGAAGTACTCCCTGGCCGCGGCCAGCTCACCCTGGGTGATCTCGATCCGGCCCAGTCCGGCCAGACAGCGGGCCATCTCCGGGCGCGCGTTGACCTCGCGCAAGATCGCGAACGCCTCGCGGTAGCGCTGCCTGGCCTGGACCGGATCTCCAGTCAGCCTGGCCAGGTCCCCGAGGCCGAGCAGGGTCCTGGCCACCGCCCACTGCTGATCGATCTCCCTGGCGCAGGCCAGCGCCAGCTCGCCGAGCCGCAGTGCGGCCCGCACGTCGCCGCGGTAGGCGGCGACGGTGGCCCGGGTGCCGGTCGCGTAGCCGACGTTAAAGCCGTCGCCTGAGCCCGTGGCCAGCTTCATCGCCTCGGCCGCCAGCGCCTCGGCCTCGTCGATCTGCCCGACCTTGAGCGCGACCTCGGCCAGCAGGTTCAGCGCCGAGGCGGCCCAGAACTCCAGGCCGGGCTCGCGGCACAGGGCCAGGCCGGCCCTGGCCCGCCTGGCCGCCTCGGCGTGGTCGGTGGCCAGAGTCAGCTGCGCCCGCCCGACCAGGGCCGGGCCGAGCACGCGGGCGGGCGGGCCGGCCTCCGCGGCCAGGAACCTGTCCATCCAGGCCGTGCCCTCGGCGAATGATCCCTGGACGATCCAGACCGGCCGCATCGACACGCAGATGCGCAGGCCCGACTCGGTATCGCCGCTGGCCAGGCACCAGCTCAGCAGCTGCCGCAAGTTCGCGGTCTCGGCCTCGAACCGCCGGAACGTGCCGACCCGGGCTGCCCAGCTCGCAGGCACGATGGCCATGCCGATCAGCGCCAGGTGCTCGACCTCGGCGACGGCATACACGCGGAACCTGGCCCGGACCATCTCGGTTTCGCCGGCCTCGGTCAGCCGGGCCGCGGCGTAGTCCCTGATCGTGTCCAGCATCCGGTACCGGAACTCGTCGTGGATATCCGGTTCGGCGACGACCAGAGACTTGTCGGCCAGGCCGGTCAGCAGGTCGAGCACGTCGCCGGCGGAGAGCGCCTCGGCGTCCTCGCCATCGCTGGCGCATACCTGCTCGGCCATTTCCAGCGGCCATCCGGCGAACGCCGACAGGCGCCGCAGCAGCACCTTCTCGGGCTTGGAGAGCAGGTCGTAGCTCCAGTCGATGGCCGCGCGCAGCGTTCTGTGCCGCTCGGGGGCCATCCGCGAGGCCGAGCTGAGCAGCCGGAACCGGTCCTGCAGCCTGGTCGCGATCTGCTCCACGGTCAGTACCCCGACCCAGGCGGCGGCCAGCTCGATCGCCAGCGGCAGGCCGTCGACGGCACGGCAGATGGCGCCGGCCGCGGCCAGGTTCGCCGGGCCCAGCGTGAAGTCCGGCTTCACGGCCGACGCCCGGTCGGCGAACAGCCGCACCGCGTCGGAGTCCAGCAGCCGCTGGTCCGGCGGTTCCGCCTGGGCCGGCATGGCCATCGGCGGTACCTGCCAGACCGTCTCGGCGGCGACCCGCAGCGGCTCCCGGCTGGTCGCGATGATCCGCAGGCCGGGCGCGCTGGCCAGCAGCCGCTGGCAGGCCAGGGCGCAGGCATCGATCAGGTGCTCGCAGTTGTCCAGCACGATGAGCGCCCGCCGGGGCCGCAGCGCGTCGGCGATCGTGGCCAGCAGCGGCCGTCCTGGCTCCTCCACGACGCCGAGCTCGGTGGCGATCCTGGATGCCACCAGCTCGGGTTCGCGCAAGTCGGCCAGCCCGACGAACCAGACGCCGTCCGGGAAGCCGGACGACAGGCTGGCCGCGAGATGAACCGCCAGCCTGGTCTTGCCGATCCCGCCCGCACCGCACAGCGTGACCGCCCGCGCGTCGGCCGCGATCTGGCGCAGATCGCTCAGCTCGCGCTCGCGGCCGACGAAGGCATTGAGCTCGTCGCCCGCCATACCGTGACTACCGAATTCCATGACTCCCGCACAAGGCTTTCTGCCCGGCGCCTTTGGGGCTCCCGCCTGCGATCCAGTAGTCACGGTAACGTGCGAGACAGGCATAGGAAATACAAACTGATAGGAAGCCTGCTATGTCTGGTACCAGCGCCTAACCAGACAGAAGTGCCTGACTGGCCAGGTTGCGGCGGCCGGCAATTGCGGTTTCAGAGCAGCGTACGGCCGCTGACCCGGTCCTCGAGGCCGAGCAAGAAACGCTTCCGTTCCATCCCGCCGCCATAACCGGTGAGACTGCCGTCGGCGCCGATTACCCGGTGACAGGGCACCACGATGGAAACCGGGTTCCGGCCGTTTGCGAGCCCGACCGCCCGGGATGCGGACGGCTGGCCGATCCGGCGCGCGAGTTCCCCGTAGGAAATCGTCTGGCCGTACGGAATACCCTGCAGCCCGGCCCATACGGTCCGCTGGAAGCCGGTGCCGCGCAGCGTCAGCGGCAGCTCGAAGGTGGTGAGCTCGCCCGCGAAATACGCGTCGAGCTGGGCGGCGGCCTCGTCCAGGACCGGCTCCTCGCCGGGGCCGACCGCCTGGCCGCGCTCGTGCGCGTCCGGGTCGTACCTGTTCACCTCCATCAGCACGCCGGCCAGCCGGCCGTCGTGCGCGATCAGCGTCAGGCGCCCGATCGGGCTCTCGATCACGGTGTGCGCCCGCTGCTTCGCGGTCGTCGGCACGCTCATCTTGCGTCCTTCCTGTCTGGCCGGCCCGGGTCGCTCAGGCGGCCGGGAGCTGGTTGATGGCATGGTCTGAGGTGGCCCACAGATACTGCACGGCATAGCCGCGCCAGGGCCGCCACCGGTCCGCGCGGCGAACTAGCGCCGCAGGCGAGGACGGCAGCCCGAGCGCGACCGCCGCCTGGCGGACACCGAGGTCCGCCGGCGTGAACGCGTCGGGGTCGCCCAGGCCACGCATCGCGACGATCTCCACGGTCCACGGGCCGATGCCCGGCACCGCGGCAAGGGACGCCCGCGCCCGCTCCCAGTCCGCACCAGGGTCCAGATCGACCTGACCGCCGGCAATCGCCTGGGCCAGCGCGAGCACGGTCCGCCGGCGCGCGGCCGGCATGGCCAGGGCCGGCGGTTCGGCGCCCCCGGCTGGCACCGCCGTCCCGGCGCCGGCTAGCACCGCCGTCCCGGCGCCGGCTAGCACCGCCATGTCGGGGAACAGCCTGGACAGGCCGCCCGCCGGGTCCTCGACCGGCTCGCCGAACCGCTGGGCCAGCCTGGCCCCGTGGGTGCGCGCGGCGGCCGTGGAGACCTGCTGGCCGAGCACGGCCCGCACGGCCAGCTCGGCCGCGTCGACCGTACGCGGCACCCGGCGGCCTGGTGCCTTGGCGATCAGCGGCGCCAGCACCGCGTCCTCGCCCAGCTGGTCGCACACCGCGACCGGGTCCGCGTCCAGGTCGAGCAGCCGCCGGCACCGGCTGATCGCCATGGCCAGGTCGCGCAGGTCAGCCAGGGCGAGCTGGCAGGCGATGTACTCGGGGCCCGGCCGGAGCGCGACCACGCCGGGTCCGCGCGGAAGCCGCAGCGTGCGGCGGTAGGCACCGTCGCGCCATTCCTCGACGCCGGGAATCGCGGTCGCGGCCAGGTGCCCGAACAGGTTGTCCGGGCACATCGGCGCCCGGAACGGCAGCCGGAGCGAGAGCGCGGTCAGCGACCGGCGCCCGGCCGGGTCCTGACGGCGGGCCCGGCCAGGTC
>JBPCKO010000139.1:0-3386 GCA_051004215.1 Streptosporangiaceae bacterium
ATGCCGATGGCCTGGTCGATGACCGCCCGCGACGCCAGCGCGGTCTGCAGCTGCTCGGTCAGGGCGACCTGGGCGGTGAGGCGCAGGGCCATCCCGATCGCGCCGGCCGCGCCGGCGGCGAGCAGGGCCGCCGCGGCCAGGCCGCTCCCGGCCGTGCGAACGATCGGTCTGGGTGCGCGCATGCCTACCTCTCCCCGTCGACGTGGCCAGGGCGCGGAGCGCCGGCCGCGGCTACCCTAGCGGCTCAGGCCGCCCGCCACGCCGCTATCCAGGCAGGCCACGGCGGCCGATTCGGCCTCGACCGGGAACGCCGGGACGTTCGCTACGGTCGGGTCATGCTCGCGCTCACGCTGGTCGCCCTGTCGGTCGGGCTCTCCAACCTGGCCGCCGCGATCGGCATCGGCGCGGGCGGAGTCGACCGGGCGACCAGGCTGCGGGTCGGCATCATCTTCGGGTTGTTCGAGGCGGGCATGCCGATCGCCGGCCTGCTGCTGGGTCACGGCGTGGCCAGCGCGATCGGCCGGTCCGCGCACTGGCTCGCCGCCGGGCTACTCGTCGCGGTCGGCGGCTACACGGTCGCCGGCGCGCTGCGGGGCAGGCCGGACCGGCGCGCGAAGCGAGCCGCCCGCGGCCTGACCGAGACGATGACGCTCAGCCTCAGCGCGCTCGCGCTCAGCGTTGACAACCTGGTGGCCGGGTTCGCGCTCGGCTCCTACCGGGTCAGCGTGCTGGCCGGCGTGATCATATTCGGCGTCGTCAGCGTGGCGATGTTGCTGGCCGGGCTGGAGTTCGGGGCCAGGATCGGGCTGCGGGCGGGCGAGCGCGGGCAGCTGATCGGCGGCGTGATCGTCATCGCGGTCGGGGTCGCCGTCGGCTTCGGCGCGCTGGGCTGAACCCGGCCGGCTGGCTCAGGCGGCGGCCAGGCCAGCGCCGTGGCCGGTCACTCGGTCAGGCTCAGGGCCGCCTTCGGGCAGGAACGGACCGCATGCCGCACCGAGTCGGCCAGCCCGGCCGGGACCGGCTCGGCCTTGATGTGCAGCACGTCCTCATCGTCGACCTCGAAGACCTCGGGGACCAGTCCCTCGCAGATCGCGTTGGCCTCGCAGGCGTCGCGATCGACCTGTACCTTCACCGCTCGCCTCCAGCCCGGATGAATTGCCTCGTATCTCACCTTAGTGACCAGGGCGAGTCGCGGGCAGGGGTGCGGCGGGCCCGTGAGACGGCAGACTGTGCTCATGAGGTACGCCCTGCCCGAGGAGCACCGCCGGTCCGCCGAGGCGGCGAAGGGCTTCATGCCGCCACCGGAGGGGGAAGCGCTGTTCGAGGTCGCGGCCGAGTACGCCGCCGCCGGGCCGATCGTCGAGGTCGGCACGTACTGCGGCAAGTCGACGATCTACCTCGCGGCCGCGGCCGCCCAGGCGGGCCAGGTCGTGGTCACGGTCGACCACCACCGGGGCTCGGAGGAGAACCAGGCAGGCTGGGAGTACCACGACGCCGGGCTGGTCGATCCCGCGGTCGGGCTGATGGACACGCTGCCGTGGTTCCGCTCCACCCTGGCCGCGACCGGGCTTGAGCCGCACGTGATCGCGATCGTCGGCCGGTCGGCCGCAGTGGCCAGGCTGTGGCACGAGCCGGTGGGGATGCTGTTCATCGACGGCGGTCACACCGACGCGGCCGCGACCGCCGATTACGTGGGCTGGGCTCCGCGGATCGGCCGCGGCGGCGCGCTGGCCATCCACGACGTGTTCGCCGATCCGGCCGACGGCGGCCAGGCGCCGTACCGGGTCTACCAGCGGGCGCTCGCCTCGGGCGCGTTCAAGGAGGTCAGGCAGGCCGGCTCGCTGCGGGTCCTGGAGCGCGTCGCCGACGGCATCGGCTAGACCGCCCGGCCCTTAGCCGGTCAGGTCCTTGACCATCGTGATCCGCCGGTCCCTGGCCGTGAAGCCGGCCCGCTCGTAGATCCGGCCCGCCCCAGTCGGCGAGTCCGCGTCCACGTCGAGCGTCGACGCGTCGAACCCGTCGGCCCAGGCCGCCCGCAGCGCGGTGGCCAGCAATGCCGTGGCCACGCCCCGGCCCCTCGAGGTCCGGCGGGTGCCGACGGTCGGGATGTACAGGTCGCGGCGTCCGGTCGCCTTGGTATAGGAGTCGTAGTCGTGGCCGATCACCAGGCCCAGCGGCTCGTCTGCCTCGTAGGCCAGGAAGCTGTACTGGGGGCGGAACGCCGGCCAGCCGATGAAGTGGTCCCAGCCCGGCTCCGACGAATCGGTGCTACCCCAATGGTCGCGGAACGCCTCGTCGTGGACCTGCCGCGCGTCGGCCGAGCGCTCCGGGGTGAATGTGACGATCCGGATCCCGGCCGGGACCGCCACGGCGGACGGCTCGGTCGTCAGCTCGCAGGTCATCCGCAGGAACCAGCGCGCCGGATGGTAGCCGCGCCCGCTGAGCAGGCCGACCGCGTCCGGGTTGCTCTCTGGCACGACCCGGCCAGGCTGAGCGGGCGGCCAGGGAAGCGTTCGTCGTGCAGCGGCCGCGCCGCCCGCTCGTCCCAGTCCAGCAGGTAGCCGCCGATGCCCTGGCCGCGGTAGCCGGGATGCACGGCGGCCGTCAGGAACATCAGGTGAACGGGGTCAGCCGAAGTCCGGGGCGACAAGATCGCGAAGGCGGCCATCGCCTGTTCGTCGTAGATCGCCAGCGAGCCGCGCTCATAGTCGTCATCCGGATCGTCGAGGAAACCGGACAGCTCCTCCTCGCCGAGGAACTCGTCCTGGTGGTCGGCCGCCTCGGTCGCGCGACCAGGGCGGCCCAGGCCGCGACCTCGGTCTGGTCTAGCGGCTTGCGCCGGAAGCGGTGCTCGATGTCCACGCGGTGAGTGTCGCAAGGGCCGGGTGCGGGCGGCAAAGCAATTTACCGGGACACCGGCGGCTCGCAGCCGCAGGCCTGATCGCCGGCCCGGCCGGCCAGGGCCGGATCGGCGCCGAGGTCACGGAACACCGACGACCCGGCGCTCGCGCCGCACAGGGCGTCGGGCGCGAGCACCATCGCGGCCGCGGTGTAGCTGCTCTGCTCGTCCGGGTAATGGCGCTGGTTCACGTACTGCCAGCCGGTCCAGTAGGCGCCGCTCGGGTCGCGCAGCCGCTGGATCTGGTCGAGCAGGTCAAGGGCGGTCGGAGCGTCCCCGACGGCCTCCAGGGCGATCGCCAGCTCGGCCGTCTCGGCGGCGGTCACCCAGGGCTCGTCGTTGACGCAGCGCACGCCGAATCCCGGTACGACGTAGCTGTCCCAGCCCGCGTCCAGGTGCGCACGGGCCCGGGCGCCGCGGGCGGGTGCGACGAGGAACGGGGAGTGCCAATCCACCGAGAAACTAATCTTTTCCGCTGACGCCTCTG
>JBPCKO010000140.1:0-35407 GCA_051004215.1 Streptosporangiaceae bacterium
GTCACTCCGCCCTCGGCTTCCGCGGCGTTCACCGGCGACATCTCACTGCCTTGATGCGGCCGCTGCCTTGCTGCGCAGGATGGCCCAGACGATGGCCACGAGGCCGAGCGCGGTTATAACGCCCCACGTCACCTTGCCGACAGTCGGAGGAGCGTGTATTACCCCCAGCACTCCAGCTACTGCAGCCACGACACCAACAAGAGCTAGCACCCATGCGGGCCAGCGGGTCGGGTTCATCTCTGATCTCCCCTTCGGTCAGGATTCTTGTGAGCGACCGTAAGCTGGCACTCCCGGCTGCCACATCAGTACAGTCACGGAACCACGACGGGTAGGACTCCCCGTGCGTACCCGGACCCTGCTGCACCGCTTACCGGCTGTGAGTACGGTGATCTGATGATGACCGAGACGCTCGCGAGCGTCCGCGCGTCGCACCACGCTTTCGACGCGTCGGCCGATTCGCTGGCAGAAGCCACGTCTCGATGTGCGTCGCTGCTTCCTGGCTGGACGCGCAGTCCTCGTTTCGCACCTCACGTCGGCGGGACAATCCTGTGCCGCCCGAATACTCGATCGTGGGTCCTGACCGGCTGGTTTCGGCTGCAGGCCTGAAACGGTGGTGGTTGGCTGGCCGGGTGCTGCTCAGGATCACCTACCTGCTCATGCGATGGACTTTTGGCCTTGCTGCCATGACGTTCCGCGGGGACCAGGCGAAGAACGCCGAGCTGCTGGTCCTCCGGCACGAGAACGCGGTGCTGCGCCGGAACGCCCGCCGCGTGCGGTACGAACCAGGTGACCGGGCCTGGTTCACCGCGCTCACACGGTTCATCCCGCGGCGGCAATGGGCCGGGGTCTTTCCGGTGACGCCCGCGACACTGCTGGCCTGGCACCGCAGGCTCGCCGCGAGGAAGTACGACACGAGCAAGCGGCGCAGGCCTGGGCGTCCGGCGACGGTCCGCAGCATCGCCCTGCTCACCGTCCGCCTGGCGAAAGAGAACCCGCTATGGGGATACCGGCGGATTCACGGCGAGCTGACCAAGCTAGGCATCACTATCGCGCCATCGACTGTTTACGAGATCCTGCGTTCTTCGGGTATCGATCCTGCACCGCGCCGGAACGGCCCGACCTGGGGGCAGTTTCTGCACGGGCAGGCCGCCGGGATCCTGGCCGTCGATTTTCTTCACATCGATACCGCCACGGCGGCCAGCGCCGGGCCGCCGAGCACCTCCTGTCCCGCGGAGCAGATCTCAACGCCACCCCGGGTACAGCGACCAGACACATGCCGAGGCCGCCGCCTCTCTCGACACCCGCAGAGAACCTCGTCACCTGGCTACGCGAACAGACCGCAACCACACCGCTCACACCAGCTAGCCGGGCGCGTCGGCTGGCATGCAGCCCATGCCCGTGGCGTGCCCGATCAGACGGTGATCAGCGGTCAATCACGGTCGCTCACGGACACGCCACACGGGGTCCCACCTGCACCAGGCCAGGTCAGGCCCCGGCATCCACGATCTTTGCAAGCAGGTGATCAGCGAGCCCGCAGGAGCCACGTTGGGAGCCACCCGGGCGGACGACCTGCCGCCAAGACGCACGGATTTGAACAGCAGTCCGGCGCGAAGCCGAGCGTGCGGACCGATTTGAACGGGCGCGGAAGCCTTACTGATGCCTACGGATCAGATGGCCTGCCGTGCCCGTGGCGTGCCCGATCGCTCGGTCACCAGCGGGGCGTCACGGTCAACCAAGGACAGTCCGATCCGACGCCACCTGCGAGTCCGCATGTCGCGGACTCCGCCGAGAAACCTGACACGGAAGAGATCAGTCGATCACCGCGGGGCCACCACCGAGCCGCGTCCTCCGCCAGGTCACCCGCCTTATGAGTCATTGTCACGGCCCCACGCCTGCTGGCCGCTGATCATGCGTCTGATGCTGGACACGTCAAGGGTCGCGTTCACGGTGACCAAGGCACCGGAGCCGCGCAAGGACTTCGGCAAGACGGAGCAGAAGATCGAGCGGGACACCGGCCGCCCGATCTGGGTGCTGGATGTGCTCGCCCTGGAGCCTGATGGCGGCCAGGTGATCCGGATCTCCGTGGCTGGTGAGCAGCCAAGAGTGATCCAGGGTCAGCCGGTCCGCGTCGAGGACCTGGAGGCGATCCCGTGGAGTCAGCACGAGAAGAAGACGTCGGGTGTGGCCTACCGTGCCGCCTCGGTCGTTTCTGCCGCCGCGAAGGCTGCCTGAGTCCAGGCCGCCACCTTCGGCAAGCCTGCGCGCCGCTGATGGGCGCGGACCTGCCATCTGTGTCATCCGCATCCTGCACGGAAGGAATCACGCTGCCATGACCAGCAGCAAGGAAACCGCCATCAAGACCGTCCCCGACAACGACGGCACCAACGAGGAGACCGCACAGCGCCTGCGTGGGCTGAGCCGTGTCCGCGAGGAGGAGTGCTACTACCTCACCAGTCTTATCCAGAACTGCCTGACCGAGGCCGAGCACCTGGTCAGGAAGGTCCATGACGGGGCCTACAAGCGGTTCATCGACTGGGACGGCAAGAAGGGTGCCCAGCCGGTCGAAGCCAACGAGGCCCTGCCGGTTCTGGACGAGGCCTACGAGTGCGCATCCCTGGCACTGACCTATCTGGCCAGCGTCAACCTGCACCTACGGGGCGAGTCCGAGGCTCCGTTCTGACCGATTCATACGGATGCCGGGCCTGGAGGACTTGCCCTCCTCCAGCCCGGCCCACCTCGCAAAACCCATCCCTAGCGCTAACCAAAGAAAGGGGTACGTGGCATGTTCCACGTTATCAGCGCACGCCTGAACCGTCTCGCCCGCAAGCTCGCGGCTCTACGAAATGGCCAGGTCAACGAATACGCCACCTGGTACGGCTGGACAGCCGTTCAGGCCTCCCCGGGCACCTGGCAGTACCGCGACCCGCGGTTCACCCAGCTCGTCATCGACCGCAACGGCTGGTCCACGGACTGCGATCACTGCGACGGCAAAGTCGCGGACTGGATCGACAACCGCGTCCTGGACGGCATCTACACCCGCAACGGCAGCACGTGGACCCGGGCCGCGCTGGTTCAGCGCATCTCCCGCCGGGGCTCCGATGGCCGGCTGCTTCAGGGTGGTGACCGCGATGCCCGCTAAGGCCAACCCGCGCAATCACCGCAACAACCCCTACATGCTGGATGGCTTCGCCGCGTCCTTCCACCACAGCACCGCTGGTGCTCTGTGGAGGTTCCGCACCGAAGTCCTCGTCCTGGCCGCCCTTAGTGGCGGTTACCTGGCCCTGTACCGGGCCGCGTCCTTGTCTCTGATCACGGCGGCTGTCGTCCTGGCGGTCATCGTCGCCGTCCTGCTGGCCTTGCCGTGGTCACGTCGGTTCATCACCCGTCGCTGGTGGTGCGTGGTCTCCCGGCACCGCATCCAGCGGACGTTCTACGAGACCCGCATGCACACACGATCCGGCAGATTGTCGCTGGTGCTGTGGATCCGCCCGACCGAGGTCGGTGAGAGGGCACTGATCTGGTGCCGTGCCGGTATCTGCTTCGAGGACCTCGAAGCGCACACCGGTGAACTCGCCGCCGCCTGCTACGCCCGCGAAGCCCGCGTCGAGAAGTCGAAGCGGTGGGCACAGCTGGTCGTCGTGCACATCGTGCGCCGCGACACCCTCGCCGCGCACCACGTGATCGCGCCAAGCCTCGCGCCCACCACAGCGCCCCAGGCCCGCGGAACGAAGCGCCGTCCCAACGCCGCCTAGCGGCATTCCACGAAGGCAGGAGACCCCGGGGACCTTCCCCGCCCCGGGGTTTCTGCCCGCCATTCCTACCTAACGAAGGAGAAAACCCGTCATGGACTCATGGAACTGCGTCCGCTGCGGCGACGGCCTGTGGGGCGAGCGCCCCGATGACGGGCTGTGCTGCGGCTGCGTGCAGGAACTCGAAAGCGAGGACACGTCATGACCGCCGTGTCCGTACCGGTAGCGCCACTGTCGATCTGGGACCCGATCCACCTGGGCACCGACGAAACTGGCCACCCGGTGTATGTCAATCTCGCTGAGCGCAACATGCTCATCGGCGGGGAACCCGGCGGCGGCAAATCCGTCGCATTGCAGCTCATCACCGCGCATGGGACCCTTTCCCCTGACTGCAAGCTCATCCTGGTCGATGGCAAGCGCGTCGAAGCCGGGCGGACGGCCGCCTGCGCTGCCGCGAGCCTTGCGGTGGGCTTTCTGGTCGTCCTTGACGGGGATGACGGCCTTGATGGGCCTGCGGCGCAGGTAAGCGCGGGCGGCGGCGGCCGAGTACGCCTTGTCCGCCATGACGGTCCCGGGCCTGGTGCGGGGCCGGCCCGTGCCGCGGCGGGCGATCGGGACGGAGTCGATCAGCGCGATGAACTGCGGGCAGTCGCCGTGCTGGCCGGGGGTCAGGATCCGGGTGACGGGGCGGCACCGCCGGTCGGCGGCCAGGTGGATCTTCGTGCTCAGCCCGCCCCGGGACCGGCCCAGAGCCTCCCGGTTCGTCCTGCCTCCCGGCGGGTTCTTGTCATTCGGTTCCGCCCCCTGTGCCCGCATCCGCCCTGATCACGCGGCGGGCGCCGGCCGCGTGCTGGTGCGCGCGCACCACCGTGGA
The DNA here is from genome assembly GCA_051004215.1 of Streptosporangiaceae bacterium. Taxonomy (GTDB): domain Bacteria; phylum Actinomycetota; class Actinomycetes; order Streptosporangiales; family Streptosporangiaceae; genus Chersky-822. The sequence goes on from JBPCKO010000140.1 coordinate 4,624, forward strand.
GCCGGCACCGACCGTCCAGTCCGGCCCCTCCGCCGCATCGCAGCCGGCCCGCAGCCGGCCCAGGATCTCCTCCCACGTGCCGTCCAGTGACCAGCGGCGATGCCGCTTGTACGCCGTCAGCCAGTGCCCGTACTCCGCCGGCAGGTCCCGCCACGGGCACCCGGCCCGGGTGCGGAACAAGATCCCGTTCACCGTCCGCCGGTGATCAGCCCGCCGGCCGCCACGCCCCGGATCGGCCGGCATCAACGGCTCCAGACGAGCCCACTGCTCATCGGCAAGATCATGACCCGTAAACATGACAACCGGATCTACACCCGCCCGAGTTCAAGATCCAGGAAACACGCCCTAGTACCGGCGTGGCGGCCCCGATCTGGCTCAGGGAATCGGGGCCGTCACGCCTCACCGTCGGCAGACTGAGCCGTCCTACTGCCGAGCGGCTGCCTGAAGGCCGAGTTTCTCGCAGGTCTCCCTCGCGGCCCGGCCGGGAACCACCGCCGCGGTTCCGTCTCCCCATACGCACACGACCAGCCGCGGGGCGCGGTCACGTACGGCCCCGCGGGACGGCATCCGTACCTTCGCCCCCAGCTTCACGATCCCCTCCCTGAACATGGCCGCGCACACCTGCCTGGCGTGCCTGATCCTCCCCGGCGCGGACGGCCCGGCGGGCGCGGCGACGGTCAGGTCGTAGCCCCCCGACAGCCGCGGGGCCGTGAAGCAGCGCACGGTCGCATGGTTCGTGACCGGGCCGAACACGACCACGGCGGCGGCGCCGGTGCCCACCACGATCGCGGCCATGACGGCGGCGATCACGGCCGGGTGCCGCACCCGCCGCCGTCTCCGCCCGGACGTCGCCGACCTGGCGACCAGGTCCTCGAGCTGACGCCGCGCCGCAGCCCGCCTGCGGGCCGGCAAGGCCGGCGTGCGCTGGGGGTGGAAGTAACTCATGCTGGGCCTCCGGCTAACAGGCTCGCGGGGGATCGGTTCAGGCGCACCGCCGGGACCTGGCCATCGGCGGCTAGGTCCCGCAGGTGCTGCCGGGCCCTGGACAGGCGGGAGCGGACGGTGCCTTCCGGCACCTCCAGCGCCACCGCCGTCTCGGCGTAGCTGAGCCCGGCCCAGTCGCAGAGCGCAAGCACCTCTCGCTCCGACTGGCGCAAACCCCCCATGGCGCACAGCAGATGCTGGGCTAGTCGTTCCTGATCGACGCGCGCGGCCGCGTCGGCCGCGATGTCCGCCTCCTCGCCGGGCGGCGGCAGCTTCGCCAGCAGCAGGTTGTGCCGGCGGAGGGTACGCTGCGCGTTGCGGGTCGCGTTGTTTGCGACCCCGAGGAGCCAGGGCAAGGCAGAGTCGCTGCTGAACCGCACCTCGCCGCGCCGCCGCCACGCCTCGAGGAAGACGGCCGAGGTGAGATCCTCGGCCATCGACCAGGAGCCGGTCCGGCTGAAGCAATGCGCGTAGACGCGGTTCGCATGCCGCTCGAACAGTTCGCCGAAGGCCTCGCCCGCGTGCTCGTCGGCGGCCTGCGACCATAGAACCTGATCGCTCGCCGAGGCCCAGTCGATGCCCACGCTCCTTTATGTCCGGCAGCGGACGTCTAGTTCCATAACCGCCAGCACCATCCGATCCGCACGGAAGATTACTCCCGGTGGGCTCGCCCGACACCGACCTTGAAGCGACCGGGCGGCCCAGCTCCGCGGCCAAGCTGGATTAGCTATCGAAATAGTGGGAATAATATGGTGCCCCGGTGGTAGGGAGATATCGTGGCACTTCCAGACTTCTTCATCGCAGGTGTGCCGAAGGCCGGCACTACGGCCTTGCACTCGGCGCTGGCTACGCACCCGGCCCTGTTCATGTCTCCCGTCAAGGAACCGAAGTTCTTCCTGACCGACGGTCCGCCGCCGGCCGAAGGCGGCCCGGGCGACGCCAAGACCTACCGCGAGCACATCTGGCGGCGGGCCGACTACGAAGCACTTTTCGCCGGAGCGCCGGCCGGCCTGCTGCGCGGCGAGTCCACGCCGTTCTACCTGCACAACCGGGAGGCTCAGGGCCGGATCAAAGCGCTGGTCCCTGACGCCAAGCTGATCGTCGTGCTCCGCGATCCGGTCGAGCGCGCGCATTCGAACTGGACCCATCTGTGGTCGGCGGGCCTGGAACCGGTGCGCGACTTCCTGAAAGCCTGCGCGCTGGAGGAGGCGCGGGCCGAGGCGGGCTGGGCCGAATTCTGGCGCTACACCGACCTGGGCAAGTATGGCGAGCAGTTGCGCGACCTGTACACACTGTTCGACCGGGACCAGGTGCTGGTCGTCCGCTACAAGGACCTGCTGGGGCAGTCGTCTCAGACGCTCGACCGGGTCTGCTCCCTGCTCGGCGTGCCGGTCGGCGTGCTGGCCGACTTGCCAAGGGAGAACGTCACCGCGCACCCGCGCCCGGGCGCCCGGCACGCCGCCGTCTCCCTGGGCCGCCGGACGAGCGCGGCGCTGACCGCCTTCCTGCCCGGGCACCTCGGCGCCGGTCTCACCGACCCGCTCGAGCACCTGCTTCAGCAGGACGCGGCGCCGCGGCAGCCGCTGACCTGGCAGGAGCGCGAAGCGTTGCTACCGCAGTTCGAGACCGACATCGGCCTGCTCGAAGAGGTGACCGGCGAGGACTTCAGCGACTGGAGGCGGCCGCGCGGAGCGTCCGGCGGCCTGGTCGGGGCCCGGCCGGCCGGACAGCGCCAGGCTCGCAACGGCCGTCCTCGCCAGTACTAGCCTGACCCGGGACGAGACTGATCCGGACTAATCTGACCCTGGTACGGACCAAGTGCGGCCGAGGAGCGACCGGTGCGAATGAGCGCGGAACAGGCGCGCGGCCTGCTGGCGCGGGCCAGGGTCGCGCGGCTGGCAACGGTCGCGGCCGACGGCCGCCCGCACCTGGTCCCGATCACCTTCGCGGTCAGCGGCGACCGAATCGTCACGGCCGTCGACGCCAAGCCGAAGACGACCCGCAGCCTGCGGCGGCTGGCCAACATCCGAGCGAACCCGCTGGTCGCCGTGCTGGCCGACCACTACGACGAGGACTGGTCCCGGCTGTGGTGGGCCCGGGCGGATGGCGTGGCCACGATCGTAGATGACCAGGTCGCCATGGCCGGACCGTTCGGGCTCCTGGCCAGCCGGTATCCGGTCTACTTGATCAGCCCGCCGCCTGGGCCGGTCATTGTCATCCGGGTGACGGCCTGGTCGGGCTGGTCAGCGACCTAGGCGAGGCGGGAGCCGGCCGGCTCGGCCGGCCGGACTTCGGTGACCAGGTCGTGCGAGCCGGCCGGGGTGAACCGCACCGCAGCCACCCGTACGCCCCTGGCGTCCCACTCGCCGGGACGGGGGGCCAGCGCCGTACCGTGCCAGGTCCAGGCCAGTCCGTCCCGGCTGGTCGCGTAGTCCGTCGTCATCCGGTCGGTCTGGTCCGGGTCGTCCAGCGGGTGAACGGACGCCCAGAGGTGCCAGGTTCCGTCACGCTGCTCGATCACCGGGGCCTTAACGCCGAGCGAGGCGTCACCCGGCAGCACGACCGTGGCCGCCGCGGGGTCGAACGCGTCAGGTGCGGATCCCTCGAGTAGCTCGATCCGCCAGTGCCTGGTGCCCGTCGTTGCGCAGCTCAGGTACAGCCGCCAGCGGCCAGACTCGGTCCGCACAAGCGCCGGGCGCTCCAGCGACTCGCAGTCCATCTGCTCTTTGGTGATCGTGACCAGCGTCTCGAAGTGGACGCATTCCGCGGACCTCGCCACCTCGACCGCGAAGCCGCGCCGGTCGACCTCACGGAGCCGGTAGGCGAGGTAGATCTCGTCGCCGACGAGAATCGCGCTCGGAGAACCAATCCAGTTCTGCCCGCCCGGGCGGCTGGCGGCCATCACGATGACCGCGCGCGCGGGATCGGGCGGCGCCATCAGGGCGGTGGCTGTCGTGGCGGTCAGCTCGTCAAGGATCACGAGTCAAGAATAGGTGATCTTCGGATCATCCGACATTTCATATCGGAAATTAGCAGAAGAGTCGGATCACGCGTGACTCCCGAGCTGGTGTGCGTCCAGCACCCGGATCAACCTGGGCTTACGCCGGTGATCATCACGCAGGGCCCGCACATACGTCTCGAACTCGGCCAGGTTGCCCAGCCGCTCGCAGCAGTCCCTGGCCGACTCCAGCAGGCGGGCGAGGCGTTCGTATCCGGCTGGGCCAGGACTCTTGCGCAGTTCCTCGATCTGGCGCCGGTAGACCGCGAGGGCGTCGGCCGGGCGCTCGGATGCGGCCAGATCGGCCAGCGCCAGCCATTGCCGTTGGCTGGCCAGGCCTGTGGCCTCCGGCCAGGCCGCGTCGATGTCACCGTCGCCGATCAGCGCGTCCACGATCGCCGGCTCGCGGCGGGCCCGGCCCTGAGCGGAGGCCAACTTGGCGTCCTCCCGCAGCCTGCCGAGGGCCCAGGGCCTGACCGTGGCCCAGCACCCGGCATCCTCGGCCAGCTCGCGCAGCCGCCGGTACCCGGCCACGCTGCGGTCGGTCGCGAACCAGGAACGCAGGACGGTCTCGATCTCGCTGTCCCGGCCGTGCTCGCGGTACCGTTCGGCGACGTAGCGGGCCAGGTCGGCATCGGGCCGGCTGGCCTCCCGGAGCCCGCGCTCGGCCCAGGCGAGCGCATCGCCAGGCCGGCCGGCCATATCCAGCTCCGCGGTGATGCGCAGGTAATGGTGACCGCACGGGTCCTGGCCCGCGGCCAGCACCCGGACGATCCCGTCCACGTCGCGGGCGGCGGTGAGCACGTCGATCAGCGCGTCCCGGGCCGGGCCGCCGGCCGGCTGCCGCTCCCAGGCCGCCGTGACCAGCTCACCAAGCAGTTCGAGCCCGGCCGGGCTGAGCACGCCCGCGTAGTCGCTCAGCCGGATGGCCGGAATGGAGTCACCGCTCACCAGCCGCGTGGCCAGGAAGGCCGCCAGCCTGACCTGATCGGGCTGGCCGGCCCGGCAGGCGTCCAGGTGCCGGCGAGTCAGCTCGCCAGCCGCCGCCGCGATCGATCCAGCCGGGTCGTTCGCGTGCCTGGCGGCCGCGGCGACCGCGCCGAGCGCCTCCTCGGCGACGATGGCGGCCGCATCGGCTTGCCCACGGCCGGCCAGCCCGGTCACGACCTCGCTGATCTCGGCGATCCGGCAACCGTACCGGCGGGCCTGCGCGCCCTCCAGGTACCCGTAGTACTCGCGGCCGACGGCTGGCTCCTCGGCCGGGGTGAGCAGCGTTGCCACCCGTTCGCTCACCGCCGGCAGGTCGGCCGCCGCCGCGGCGGCCCGAAGCCCGAGGCGGTGCCGCCACTCCTCGTCTTCCAGGAGCTGGTGGCCGATCAGCGTGAGCAGCTCCTCCCGGCTCTGCCGGGCGAGCCACGAGGACAGGTCCGCGCCCCTCCCGCCCGGCCCGGGCGCGGACCGGCTCGTGCGGCCTCCGCCCGCTCGCGGGCCGGGAACCGCCACGGCGCCCCTGGCGACCGCGAGCCCGACCGCGACGCAGTGCTTGCAGAAGAAGCCTTCCTGGCCGTACGGGCAGCCGCACTCGCCGCGCAGCCCGGTGGCCACCCGCCCGTCTGGCAACGTCAGCACGACCAGGTAGTCCTGCGCCCCGCGCACGGTGGCCAGTACCTGGTCACCGGCTCGTTCCAGCCCGGTCACCGCGCGGACGTAGCCGAGACCGCGCTCGAACGACCGGTCACCGGCGACGGCGCGTAGTTCTTCCTCCGCGAGGGCCTGGCCCCGGGCTACGCTCACCCCGCCATTCAACAACAACCCGCCGACAATGGCGCCCGGCCGTTCTGCTCGGCCCGCAGCAGCGAACCGTCAGCCCGGGCGAACGTAGCTCCGGCGCAGGGCGATCATGGCCACGTCGTCCTCGAACGGGCCGCCATCACGCCCTGATTCGTTTCCTCCGGCTGCGAGTTCAGCGACCCGAGCTGGCGGGCGGCGCGCCGGGCTGGCCATAGCAAGGCCCGATCACCATGCGTGGCGACCGGGCCTGTGACCTGCACTTGCGAAGTAGCCCCGACCGGATTTGAACCGGCGCTACCGCCTTGAGAGGGCGGCGTCCTGGGCCGCTAGACGACGGGGCCAGAGACAGAACTCTGCGGCTGGCCAGTCTCCCGGCCGGGCCGCAGCCTTACTGACATGCTAGTGCGCTCACCCTGCCGGGCGATCGCTCGAACGCACATCGCTGGGGTACCAGGACTCGAACCTAGACTAACGGGGCCAGAACCCGTCGGGCTGCCAATTACCCCATACCCCATGGGATCGGACCCTGCCGGGCCCGGCCGCCTGTGAAGTTTAGCCGACCCGCGCGGGTACCTCCAACCCGGCGCCGCCGCGCCTGCCGTTCCCGGCCGGCCGCACCTGGCCGGCGCCGGCCCCTGGCTGGTCAGTCCCGGTCGGTGACCGGATTGGCGAGCGATCCGATCCCCTCGATCGTGACGCGCACCTGGTCGCCCTTGTCCATCGGCCCGACCCCGGCGGGCGTGCCGGTGAGCAGCACGTCGCCGGGCAGCAGGGTCATCACCTGGCTGACAAACTCGATCAGGGCCGGCACGCCGTGCAGCAGGAGCGACGTCCGCGAGCTCTGCCTGATCTCGCCGTTGAGCTCGGTGGTCAGCGCGAGATCGGCGGGATCGACATCGGTCTCGATCCACGGGCCGATCGGGCAGAACGTGTCGAAGCCCTTGGCCCTGGTCCACTGGCCGTCCCTGGCCTGCAGGTCCCTGGCCGTGACGTCGTTCGCGCAGGTGTAGCCGAAGATCACCGACGCGGCCAGCTCGGCGGGAACCTGGCTGCACAGCCGGCCGATCACGACAGCCAGCTCGCCCTCGTAGTCGGTCCGCTCGCTGATCGCGGCGGGCCGGAAAATCGGGTCCCCCGGCCCGCATACCGAGGTCGAGGGCTTGAGGAAGATGACCGGCTCAGGCGGCGGCTCGCTGCCCATTTCCCTGGCGTGATCAGCGTAGTTCTTGCCGATGCACACGATCTTGCTGGGCAGCATGGGTGCCAGCAACCGCACGTCGGCCAGCGGGAACCTGAGCCCGGTGAGCTTGAGGTCCGCTGGCCGGCCGCCGAACGGGTGCCCGGCGAGCTGCGCGATCATCAGCTGCCGACCGTCGGCCCCGGCCTGGTCGCGGGCGGCAGGCGAGCCGTTCGCGGGGCCGGCTCCGGCCGCCGGGCCGTCCCGGCTGGCCCGGTCCGCGCCGTCAGCGTCGCCCGCGAGCACCAGCCCGTAACTGACCTCGCCATCGTGCGAGAACCTCGCGATCCGCATGACGACAGCCTAACCAGGCCGCCCGCGGCCGCCCGTGACCGGCAGGCCGCCGTCCCGCGGCCTGCCGGGTGCTACTGCAGGTAGCCCTCGACTTCTGAGGTGGGACGCGGCTCGGCCAGGCTGGCGTCGCTGCCGAACTCGCGCTTGGCCCGGCGCTGGCGGAGCAGGTCCCAGCACTGGTCCAGCGCTTCCTCGGCCGACTTCAGGGCCGCCTGCTCTTCCGCGCTGTTCAGCTTTCCCTCGGCCAGCCTGGCCCGGAGTGCGTGCTCGGTGCCGATCAGGTCGTCGATGCGCCCGAGGATCTCCTTGTCGTCCATGCCCCCACCCTAGCGAGCATCCGGGGTCAGGCGATCTTGTGAACCCAGCCGTGTGGGTCGGGTTGCCGCCCGAACTGGATGCCCAGCAGGTGCTCGCGCAGCCGCATCGTGACCGGGCCGGGCTGGCCGTCCGCGATCGTCCAGCCGCCGGCCGCGCTCTTCACCTGGGCGACCGGGGTGATCACGGCGGCAGTACCGCAGGCGAACACCTCGGTGATCTCGCCTGCCGCGCAGCCCGCGCGCCACTGCTCGACCGAGATCATGCCGTCGCTGGCCGGGATGCCCAGGTCAGGGGCGAGGGTCAGCAGCGAGTCCCTGGTAACGCCGGGCAGCAGGGTGCCGGTCAGCGGCGGCGTCATGATCCGCGCGTCAGGACCCGCGCCGTAGACGAAGAACAGGTTCATGCCGCCCATCTCCTCGACCCAGCGGTGCTCGGTCGCGTCGAGCCAGACGACCTGATCGCAGCCGTGGTCGATGGCCTGCTGCTGGCCGGTGAACGAGGCCGCGTAGTTGCCGCCCGTCTTCGCCTCCCCGGTTCCGCCCGGCGCCGCCCGGGTGACGCCGTCGGCCAGCCAGACCGACACCGCGCGCAGCCCGCGGCCGGCGAACACGCTGCCGGAAGGGGATGCGATCACCAGGAACACGTACGAGTCGGCCGGCCGGCCGACGCCGAGCGCGACGGTCGTGGCGATCATGAAAGGCCGCAGGTAGAGGCTCTGGTCGGCGTTTGCGGGCACCCACTCCTTGTCGTGGCTGACGAGGAGTTCGAGGGCGTGCACGAACGCCTCCTCAGGCAACTGCGGCATGGCCATCCTGGCCGCCGACCGGCGGAATCTCGCCGCATTCGCATACGGGCGGAACGCCACGATTGGCCCCGAGTCCTGCCGGTAGGCCTTCAGTCCCTCGAAGATCTCCTGGCTGTAGTGGAGCACCGCGGTGGCCGGGTCGAGCACCAGCGGGCCATAGGGCTCCAGCCTCCCGTCGTGCCAGCCGTGCTGCTCCGACCAGCGCAGCGTGATCATGTGATCGGTAAATACCTGGCCGAAGCCGGGCGAGGCGAGCAGGCTGGCCCGCACCTCGTCGGGCACCCGCTGCTCGGCAGGGTGCAGGTCGAAGCTGATCGTGGGTTCGGCGCTGGCGTTCATCGTGAATGATCCTCCTTATGCACGGGCGGAGCGCCGTTGCTCGACCCGCTGCGGCTGCCGTCCCTGCCGACGGCCCGCATCTTCCATCTTGGACCCACCCGCGCGGCCGGCCATCCGGCCGGCAGGCTCCGGCGAGGCCAGTCGCGTTGACGTCGCCGACCGGCCCTGGCCGTAGGCGGCGCCTAGCCGGCTACTCGCTCGGCGATGTCGTCGCCGACCTCGGCGGTGGTGCGCGAGGCCCACTCGCCCTGGCGCTCCAGCAGGTCCTCGGCCACGGCCAGCTCGATCCGGGACGCTTGCGAGGTCATGCCAAGATGGTTGCACAACATGGCCGCGGACAGGATCGCCGCCGTCGGATCGGCTTTCTGCTTTCCCGCGATGTCCGGCGCGCTGCCGTGCACGGGCTCGAACGTGCCGGGCCCGGTCCGCTCCGGGTTGATGTTCGCGCTCGCGGCCAGGCCCAGGCCGCCGGCGATCGCCGCGCCGGCCGCCGTGACCACATCGCCGAACAGGTTGTCGGTCACGATCACGTCGAACAGGTCGGGCTGGGTCACCAGGAACATCAGGGCCGCGTCGACGTGGCAGTACGACGCGGACACGTCACCGAACTCGGCCGCGGCCGCCTCGAATGTGCGCCGCCACAGGTCGCCGGCGTGCGTGAGCACGTTCGTCTTGTGCACCAGCGTCAGCTTGCGCCTGGGCCGCGCGCTGGCACAGCCGAAGGCGTGCCGGACCACGCGGCCCACGCCGAACGCGGTGTTGACGCTCTCCTGCATCGCGATCTCGGCGGGCGTGCCCTTGCGCAGGATCCCGCCGGCTTCGATGTAGGAGCCTTCTGTCCCCTCGCGGACGACCAGGATGTCGATCGGCGCCGCCGTGGTGGCGGCCAGCGGCGAGTCGACTCCCGGGTACAACCGGACCGGCCGCAGGTTGACGTACTGGTCGAACTCGAACCGCAACCGCAGCACCAGCCCGCGCTCGAGCAGGCCGCTCGGGACGTTCGGATCTCCGACGGCGCCGAGCAGGATGGCGTCATGTCCGGCGAGCTCGGCGAGCACGGACTCCGGCAGGATCTCGCCCGTGCGCAGATAACGCTGGGCGCCGAGGTCGTAGCTCGTGGTCTCGACGGCGGCCTCGCCCGAGGCCGCCTTGAGCACCTTGACGGCCTCCGCGATCACCTCTGGGCCGATGCCATCGCCGCCGATCACCGCAATGCGCGTTGTTCGGTCCATGCGCGGATCTTAGCGGTCAGGTGGCCGCGCTGCAGGCGGTGTCCCCCGCCTGAGCGGCCGGGAGCGGCTCGAGTTCGCCCGCGCTGACCATGCCCGCGAGCCCGGGACCCTGCCCGAACGCGCAGCCAAGCGCCTCGAGCAGTCCGCGCTCTTCCGGCCGCTCGACGCCGTCGGCGACCACTTCGATGCCGAGGTCACGGGCCAGCCCGATGATCGCCTTGACCAGGATGGGGAGGGTGGGATCAGCCTGCCTGCCGGTCACGCAGGCCGCGTCGATGGTGATCGCGTCGATCGCGGACCGCCGCAGGCTGGCCAGCGAGATCAGCCCGATCCCGGACGAGCCGAGCGCCAGCCTGACGCCCTTGCCCCGCAGCACGGCCAGCTCGGCGCCGACCGCCGGCGGCCCGGCGGCCAGGATCTGGTCGCTCACCTTGATGGTCAGCGCCGCCGCGGGCAGGTCGGCGTCCTCCAGCGCGGCCAGCACTGAGGTGACGAAGCCGGGCGCGCTGAACTGCCGGGCCGTGCAGGCGACGGCCAGGCCGACGTCGATGCCGGATCCGCGCCAGGCCGCGACCTGGCGGCAGGCCCTGGTACGTACCCAGTCGCCAAGCTGGACGATCAGCCCGGTCTCCTCGGCCACGGCCAGGAACTCCCCGGCCGGGACTTCCGCGCTGTCGCCGGCCCAGCGGACCACCGCCTCGACCGACCGGACCGAGCCGCTGGCGAGCTCGATCACCGGCTGGTACTCGATCTCGAGCCGGTGCTCGCCGATCGCCTGGCGCAGTTCCTCGGTGAGCTCGGCCCGCCGCTGCGCCCGCGCGTGCATGGCCGGGACGAAGACCTCGACCCGGCCGACGCCGGCCTCCTGGGCCTTGGCCAGCGCGACCTCGGCGTGGCTGAGTATCTGGTCGGCCCGGGCGGCCGTGGAGACCGCGACCCCGATGCTCGCGGTCGCCGCGATCTCCTTGCCGCCGGCCGGGAACGGCTCGGCTGCGATCACCCCGGCCAGACGTTCGGCCAGGTCGATCACGTCCTCGGCGGCGGCCGCGGCGGGCAGCAGGATGGCGAACTCATCGCCGCCCCAGCGGCCGACCGTGCCCGAGGCAGGCACCGCGGCCCGCAGGCGGCGGCCGGCCTGAGCGAGCACCAGGTCGCCCCCCGCGCGCCCGGCCACGTCGTTCACGGCCGTGTAGCCGTCAAAGTCGACCAGGATCGCCCCGGCCAGCCCGGTGCTGGCTGACACCGTGCTGGCGGACACCGTGCTGGCGGATACCGCGCTGGCGGATACCGCGCCCGCCTGCCTGGCCAGTTCCTTGGCCCGGTCCTCGACGTAGGCCCGGTTCGGCAGGCCGGTCAGCCCGTCATGGAAGGTGAGCTGAGCCAGCTGCCGGCGCAGGGCCACCCGGTCGCTGACGTCCCGCGAGGTGATCAGAAGCCTGGCCGGCTCGCCGGCCAGGCCGTACCTGGACAGCGTGGCCTCGACATGACGCCAGGACCCGTCGGCCCCGCGGACCCGGCCGGTGAACATGGCGGTACCGGAGGCGGACCTGAGCCCGGTCGCCGCCGCCCTGATGCCGGCCGGACGGTCCTCGGGATGAACGATCCAGGCCATGCGCTGCCCGGTCAGCTCGGCCGGCCCGTAGCCGAACTCCGCGACCGCCCGGCTGGCGTACTGGACGATACCGGCCCGGTCGCAGATCAGGACCGCGTCGCTGGTCGTCGCGGCCAGGGCGGCAAACATCCAGTCCGACTCCTGGGCCGCCTCGGCCACCGCCGACGCCTGCCTGGTCAGCCCGGCCAGGCGGACGACCAGCAACAGCAGGACCAGTGCCCCGGCGAGCGCGAGCGGCCGGGTCGTGAGCGGCCTGGCCGTGATCGCGAAGCCGGTCAGCACGACCGCGGCGACCGCGCTGGCGCACAGGGCCGCGACCGTCGCCGGGCTCGACCAGGTACTGCCCGGCCTGGCCAGCCTGCTGACCCGGGTGGCGGCCAGCGCGGTCAGCGCGACCGTGGCCGTCGGCGCGGCCGCGAGCAGCAGCAGGGCGGCCAGCAGGGCCAGCCGCGAGCCCAGGCCCGCGACCTGGCCGGTCGTCCGGTCGGCTACGGCCAGCGCGTCCCCGACGGTCACTGCCGTGAGCGCGGCCATGACCGGAAGAGTGAGCCGCAGGCTGCGCACGACGAAGCGCAGCAGCAGGCCGAGCGCGGCCAGGTCAGCGAGCGGCCGCAGCAGGGCAAGCGCGAAGGCCGCCCGCCCGGCGTCCCCGTGCACGAAGTCGGGTCCGAACATGGCGACCTGGAGGATCAGGAACAGGGAGCCGACCAGCAGCAGGCTGTCGATCGCGATGCCCGCGGCCAGGCCGCCGGGAGCGCGCCCGCCGTGCTCGCGCAGCAGCCGGGTCCACCGCGGCCCGCCCTGGTCCGCCGGGGCGAAGTCGGCGGTCAGCGTGGCCAGGCCGATGACGACGGCCGGCAGGGCCGCGAGGCCGATCAGGTCGGCAACCCGCAGCGGCTGAGCGCCGCCGATCAGCCCGCCGAACTGCTGGCTGACGATGGCCCCGGCGGCCAGGCAGACGGCGGCCACCGCGAACCACCGGTAGCCGTTCCTGACCGAGGGCTCGGGATGGCCGGATGCGCGGACCAGCCGCCAGCAGGCCAGCGCGGCCGCCAGCGCCCACGCCACTGACCAGGCCAGCATCGCCAGGCCACCTCCCGTCCAGATGTCTGTACGCCGTGACCACGGCCCATCCCGCCTGGAGTGCTTCCGCCGTCAGCGTCAGCGGAAGAAGGCGTGCAGGACCGCGGTCCGTTCACCATTCAGTACTGAAATGTGCGGTCCCGCCATTGGGGCCGACCAGGTTATTTCCCCGGCCATCATCACAAATCTGCTTGCCCAGCCCTGGCTCTCCCGTGCAGACGCGGCACTGCGGTCTGCCGGAGACAGCGCGCCGGCTGAACGACTGCAAGGACTCTACGGCCCTCAGGTCACGCTTCGATTGAGGATAGACGTAGGAGCGACGACAAAGTGCTGGGGAGGCCCTCCGGATTAGCCGGTGATTTGGTGAACGGGATCAGTTGTCCGGCCGCTCCGGCTTCGCGGCCAGGCTCAGGAGCTGAGCCTGGCCAGGATCAGCGCCTGCACGGCGCCCGCGTCGGCCTGACCGCCGGTGGCCTTCATCACCGCGCCGACCAGCGGGCCGGCTGCGGCGACCTTGCCGTCGCGCACCTTCTGGGCGACATCGGGGTGGGCCGCGATCGCCCCGTCGACCGCCGCGGCCAGGACGCCCGGGTCGGTCACCACGGCCAGGTTACGGCCCGCGACCACCTCGTCAGGCGATCCCTCGCCGGCCAGCACGCCGTCCAGCACCTGCCTGGCCAGCTTGTTGTTCAGGGCGCCCGACTCGACCAGCGCGCAGATCCTGGCGACCTGGGCCGGGGTGACCGGTAGCGCGTCCAGCGGGAGGCCGGCGTCGTTGGCCCGGCGCGACAACTCGGTCAGCCACCAGTTGCGGGCCTGCTCGGGGGAGGCCCCGGCCGCGACCGTCTCGGCCACGAGGTCCAGGGCCCCGGCGTTGCGCAGCGCGGCCAGGTCGGTCTCGGACAGGCCGAGCTCGGCGGCGAGCCTGGCCCGCCGGGCGGCGGGCAGCTCGGGTAGCGCGGCCCTGATCTGGTCCACCCACGGCCCGGCCGGGGCCAGCGGCACCAGGTCGGGCTCGGGCAGGTAGCGGTAGTCCTGGGCCTCTTCCTTGCTCCGGCCGGACGTCGTGGTACCGGTCTCCTCGTGGAAGTGCCTGGTCTCTTGCACGATCCGGCCGCCGCCGTCCAGCACCGCGGCCTGCCGCTCGATCTCGGACCTGACCGCCCGCTCGACCGAGCGCAGCGAGTTGACGTTCTTGGTCTCGGTCCTGGTGCCCCACTGCCCCGAGCCGGCCGGGGCGATCGAGGTGTTCACGTCGCAGCGCAGCGATCCCTGGTCCATCCGCACATCGGACACCGCGAGCGCGCGCAAGAGGTCACGCAGCTCGGTCACGTAAGCCCTGGCCACCACGGGCGCCAGCGCGCCGGTGCCGGCCACCGGCTTGGTGACCACCTCGACCAGCGGGATCCCGGCCCGGTTATAGTCCACCAGCGAGTAGTCGGCGCCGTGGATCCGGCCGGTGAGCCCGCCGACGTGCAGCGACTTGCCGGTGTCCTCCTCCATGTGCACCCGCTCGATGCCGATCCGTACGCTCTGGCCCCCGGCCGTGACGTCGAGCCAGCCGTCGGTGCACAGCGGCTCGTCGTACTGCGAGATCTGGAAGTTCTTCGGCATGTCCGGGTAAAAGTAATTCTTCCTCGCGAACCGGCACCAGCTCGCGATCGAGCAGTTCAGCGCCAGGCCGATCCGGATCGTGTACTCGATCGCGGCCTCGTTGATCACTGGCAGTGAGCCGGGCAGCCCCAGGCAGACCGGGCAGACCGCGGAGTTAGGCTCGGCGCCGAACACGGTCGGGCAGCCGCAGAACATCTTCGATGCCGTACCCAGCTCGACGTGGGTTTCCAGCCCGATCACCGGCTCGTACCGGCTGACCGCCTCATCGAACGGCACCACGCTGAGCGTGCTCATCGTCCGCCCTCCCGGTCTGCCCTGATGCCGCTCGCCTCGGCGAGCAGCGGATGGCCGCGCCGCTGGTCGAGCGCGCCCTCCACGGCCGCGGCGACCCGGTACAGGCGGTCGTCGGCCAGCACCGGCGCCATCACCTGGAGGCCGACGGGCAGGCCGTCCTCGGGAGCGAGCCCGCACGGCACCGAGATGGCCGCGTTCCCGGCCAGGTTGCACGGGATAGTGCACAGGTCGGCCAGGTACATCGCCATCGGGTTGTCGGCCCGCTCGCCGATCGGGAACGCGGTGGTCGGCGTGGCCGGCGAGACCAGCACGTCGACCTGGTCGAAGGCGGCCGCGAAGTCCCGCCCGATCAGCGTCCTGACTTGCTGCGCCTTGCCGTAGTAGGCGTCGTAATACCCGCTGGACAAGGCGTAGGTACCGAGCATGATCCGTCGCTTGACCTCAGCGCCGAAGCCGGTCGCCCTGGTCAGGCTCATGACGTCCTCGGCGCTCGCCGTGCCGTCGTCACCCGTCCGCAGCCCGCACCGCCTCGTGTCGAACCTTGCCGGTTTCGACGAGCACTCGCTCGGCGCGATCAGGTAGTAGGCGGGCAGGGCGTAGCCGAAATGCGGGCACGACACCTCGGTGACCTTGGCGCCGAGCGCCTCGAGCAGCTCGACCGCCTCGTTGAACCTGCTCAGCACGCCGGGGGCGTATCCGTCACCGCTGAGCTCGGCGACGACGCCGATCCGGAGCCCGGCCACGTCGGCATGCCGGGCCGCGGCGACGACCGGCGGCACGGGGGCGTTCAGGGACGTCGAGTCGCGCCGGTCATGGCCGGACATCGCCTCGTGCAGCAGCGCCGCGTCCAGCACCGTCCTGGTCAGCGGGCCCGGCGTGTCCAGCGACGACGCGAACGCGACCACCCCGTACCTGGATGAGCCGCCGTAGGTCGGCTTGACGCCGACCAGCCCGCACACGGCGGCGGGCTGCCGGATGGAGCCGCCGGTGTCCGTGCCGATGGCCAGTGGCGCCTGGTAGGCGGCGACGGCCGCGGCCGAGCCGCCGGACGACCCGCCGGGAACGCGGCCGAGATCCCACGGGTTGCGCGACGGGCCGAAGGCGGAGTTCTCGGTCGACAAGCCCATCGCGAACTCGTCCATGTTGGTCTTGCCGAGGATCACCACCCCGGCCGCGCGCAGCCGCGCGATGACGGTAGCGTCGTAGGGCGGCTGCCAGCCGTCCAGGATCCTTGACCCGCAGGTGGTCGGCATGTCGCCGGTGGTGAAGACATCCTTGGCGGCCAGCGGCACCCCGGCCAGCGGCCCGAGCGGCTCGCCCGCGGCCCGGCGCTCGTCGGCCGCCCGGGCGGCGGCCATCGCCGCGTCGCCGGCCACGTGCAGGAACGCGTGCACCTGATCGTCGGTGGCAGCGATCCGGTCCAGGTGCGCCCTGGTCAGCTCGGCCGAGGTGACCTGGCCGGCGGTCATGGCGTCCGCCATCTGAGCCGCCGTCATCGCGGTGAGCTCGCTCGGACTGCTCATCTCAGTCCTCCGTCAGGATCCGGGGAACCCTGAACCTGCCCTGCTCGGACGCGGGCGCCTGGGCGAGGACGACGCCTGGGCTCAGGCAGGGCTCCACGACGTCGGCCCGGAACACGTTGGTGAGCTCGGCCGCGTGCGTTGTGGGCGGGATGCCGGCCGCGGCGACCTCCTGGACCCTGGCCACGGCGCCGATGATCACGTCGAGCTGGCCGGCGAATCGCTCGAGCTCGTCCTCGGACAGGGCCAGCCTGGACAGCCTCGCGAGGTGCGCCACCTCGTCACGGGTAATGGACACCCCGACATCCTAGAGGCCGCCTGGCCGGCCGCCGAACGCTTTACCCGCCCGGCGCCGCCCCGGCCAGCCTGATCGGCGTGACCGAGCCCATCTCGCGCGCCGACTCGAACGACGGGGCCCTGGCGGGATCGGCGGCCGAGCGCAACGGCCCGGCCGCGCCGAGCTCGCCGGCCTGGCCGGCCTGGCCGACCTGGCCGACCTGGCCGACCTGGCCGGCTTCAGCCTGGCCGTCCTCGCCGACACCGCCGGCCGCGCCAGAACCCCGCACCGACTGCTCGGCCAGCCACTCGGTCGCCATGATCGGGTTCAGCGGCCTGGCGAAATGCCAGCCCTGGGCGCCGTCGCAGCCGATCGAGCGGAGAGCCTCGGCGGTCTCCGCCGTCTCGACCCCCTCGCCGACCGACCGGATGCCCAGCGACTGGGCCAGCCGGACGAGCGACTTCACGGCCATTCCGTTTTCCGTGCAGGACGGCAGGCCCGCGACGAGCTCGGGGGCGAGCTTGACCTCGCTGATGCCCAGCCTGGTGAGCTGGGCCAGCGAGAAGTAGCCCGTGCCGAAGTCATCGAGGCTGACGCCGACGCCCAGGTCGGCGAGCTGTCGCAGGGTCGCGGCGGCCTGCGCGGGCTTGCCGGCCAGCACCTGCTCGCTGACCTCGAGCCGCAGCGCATCCGGCGGCAGGCCGTGCCGGCGCAGCGCCTGCCCGATCATGTCGGTGAGGTGGATGCTGTGCAGGTCCCTGGCCGGCAGGTTGACGCAGACCTGGACGGCCAGGCCGTCCGCCCACCAGGTCGCGGTCTGGCGCAGGGCCTGGTCGATCACCTGCTCGGTCAGCTCGGTGATCAGCTGTGACTGCTCGGCCAGGCCGATGAACTCGGCCGCCGTGAGCACGCCGCGGCGCGGATGCGGCCAGCGGGCGAGCGCCTCCATGCCGATGGTCTTGCCGTCGGCCAGCCGCACCTTGGGCTGGTAGTACAGCTCGATCGCGCCCCGGGTGACCGCCATGCGCAGGTCGCTGACCAGGGCCAGCCGCTCGGCCGAGTTCCGGTCGGCGTCTGGCGTGTACCGCTCGATGCCGCTGTGCCGTTCCTTGGCCACGTACATGGCGACGTCGGCGCGCTGCATGAGCAGGTCGAAACTGCCGGCGTCGTCCGGATAGATGGCGATCCCGACGCTCGCCTCGACCTGGAACGTCATCCCCTCGAGCCGCACCGGCTCGGCTAGCGCCGCGCGCAGCCGGGATGCGACCTCCCGGGCGGCGCTGGCCTCCCTGACCGTCGGCAGCAGCACGGCGAACTCGTCGCCGCCGAGCCTGGCGACCACGTCGCCCGGCCGGACGCTGTGCTCGAGCCGGTGCGCGACCAGCTTCAGCAGCCGGTCGCCGACAGCGTGCCCGAGCGTGTCGTTGACCTGCTTCAAGCCGGTCGACCGGTCCAGGTCGATCAGCAAGAAGCCGGCCTTGGCGTCCTCGCGGCTGGCGCCGGCCAGGGCCTCGCCGCTCTGCTTGGCCAGCATCTTGCGGTTGAGCAGCCCGGTCAGCTCGTCGTGGTTGGCCTGGTGGTCGCGCTTGACCGAGAGGGACGCGCTGACGTAGACCGCGGCCAGCGGGACCGCGAGCAAGCTCACGACCAGGGCCGATTTGGTGTGCATGGCCAGCACGACCAGCGGCGCGATCGAGAACAAGACCAGGTGCACGACCGCCTGGTAGGTCAGCCGGGACCGGGCGATGGGCCAGGGCCTGGATCGCGTGCTGATCGAGATCGCACCGGTAACCAGGCAGAAGTTGACGACGAAGTAGGCCAGGGCGGCGGCCAGGAAGACCGGTACGGTCTGGCCGGCCGGCAGCAGCGGGTGGTCGGGACTCGGGCTCTGGCCGAGCGACCTGAGCACCAGCTGGGCTGCCCCCAGGCTCAGGCTGAGCTGGGCCGCGTTGAAGACGACCCGGAACATCGAGTGGCGAGCCGGCCCGACCAGCAAGATCCCGATCGCGCGGAGCGCTACCGCGACCGGGAAGCCCCAGAACAGCAGGGCCGCCAGGGTCAGCGTGCGCGACACCGCAGGCGCCTGCGACGTGGACCGGCCGGGAATGCTGACCGGCCAGATCTCGGCCGTGATGATCATGACGGCGACGATCCAGAACGTCGGCTGGCGGGTCAGCTCATCGACAAGATGCCTCGTCTGCTGCATATCGACAAGCCGGGCGACGGCAAGCCCCAGCACGGCCGCGCCGGCCAGGCTGACCGCGGTGATGTAGAACCACGGCGGGGAACCGAACTTGGGGGTGACGTCGCGAGTGTCGTTCGGGTTCTTCATTGCGTCCTCACGGCGGCCGGATCAGCCGGCGGGGGTACCGGCTGCCGAATGCTTGTCAGGCAGCGTAACCGTGCACTGCACTTGACGGAGCCATACGCATACTATCTGTTACTAGATGCCTTGTCGTAGTTAACTGACTACAGATCGCACAGCATCCGGCCAACGCCCGATTTCGCCAGCGCCGAGCGGATCGTCAGGCCGGCCCGGGCTCAGCCGCACCGGGCTCAGCCGGCCCGGGCTCGGCGGGCACGGCGGCCAGGGCCGCGGCCTCCGGGCCGTCGCCGAGCAGCACCCCGAGCCCGGCCTCGTCGAGCACGGGCACGCCCAGGGTCGCCGCCTTGTCCAGCTTGGAGCCCGGACTCTCCCCGGCCACCACGAAGCTTGTCTTCTTGGAGACCGATCCCGACACCTTCCCGCCCTGGGACTGAATCGCCTCGGCGGCCTCTTCTCTCGTGCGGCCGGCCAGGCTGCCGGTCAGCACGACCGTGATGCCGGACAGCGGGCCGCCATGCCCGGGCTCGCCCAGCGTGAACCCGGCGAATCCGGGGTCGGCGAGCCGAACCCGGGCATCGCGCCACTTCGCCACGATCGCCTGATGCCAGTCGACCGCGAACCAGTCGATGACGGACGCCGCGATGGTCGGCCCGACCTCGTCAACCAGCATGAGCGTCTCGGCCTGGGCGGCGGCGATCGCGTCGATGGAACCGAAGGCGGCCGCCAGCGCCCGGGCTGCGGTCGGGCCGACGTGCCGGATCGACAGGGCCACCAGCACCCGCCAGAGCGGCCTGGTCCTCGCCTCGTCCAGGTTCCGCAGCAGGCTGATCGCGTTGGCGGTGAGCTCGCCGCCGATGGTCACGAAGAACGGCGACCCGGCCAGGCTCTCCGCGCTCAGCCCGAACAGGTCTCCCTCGTCGCTGACCAGGCCGGCCTCGAGCAGCGCGGCGGCGGCCTCGTAGCCGAGCACCTCGATGTCGAAGGCGCCCCGGCTGGCCACGTGGAACAGCCGCTCGCGCAGCTGAGCCGGGCAGGACCTGGTGTTCGGGCAGCGCCAGTCGACCTCGCTGGCCTCGCGAGCCAGCGGCGTGCCGCAACTCGGGCAGGCATCGGGGAACGCGAACGCCCGTTCGTCGCCGGTCCGCAGGTCCAGCACCGGGCCGACGACCTCCGGGATCACGTCGCCCGCCTTGCGCAGCACGACCATGTCGCCGATCAGCACCCCCTTGCGGGCGACCTCGTCGGAGTTGTGCAAGGTGGCCCGCTCGACGGTCGAGCCGCTGACCTTGACCGGGGTCATGACCGCGAACGGGGTGACCCGGCCGGTCCGGCCGACGTTCACCCGGATGTCCAGCAGCCGGGTCGTGACCTCCTCGGGCGGGTACTTGAACGCGATCGCCCAGCGCGGCGCCCGGCTGGTGAAGCCGAGCCGCTCCTGCACGGCGGTCGGGTCCAGCTTGACCACGACCCCGTCGATCTCGTAGGGCGGGTCGTGCCGGTGCTCGGCGTAGTGACCGATGTACTCGCGTACCCCGGCGAAATCGCTGACCACGCGGTACAGCTCGCTGACCGGCAGCCCCCATTCGCGCAGCCGGTCGTACCAGCCGGACTGGCTGTCCGGCCGGCCGGTGACCTCGCCCTCGATCCGGCCGACACCGTGCAGGATCAGGCCGAGCGGCCGGCTCGCGGTCACGGCCGGGTCCTTTTGCCGCAGCGACCCGGCGGCCGTGTTCCGCGGGTTCACGTACGGCGGCTTGCCCGCGGCGGCCTGGCGCTCGTTCAGTTCCCCGAACGCCTTGACGGGCAGGAACACCTCTCCTCTGACCTCCAGCGTGGCGGGCCACCCGGACCCGGACAGCCGCGCGGGCGCGGCCGCGATCGTCCGCACGTTCGCGGTCACGTCCTCGCCGGTCACGCCGTCGCCCCTGGTCGCCGCCCGGCTGAGCGTGCCGTCGCGGTAGACCAGGTCGACCGCCAGCCCGTCGATCTTCAGCTCGCACAGGAAAGGTCCGGTGCCGCCGAGCCGCCCGGCCCTGGCGTACCAGTTGTCCAGTTCGTCATCGGAGAAGGCGTTATCCAGGCTGAACAGCCGCTCCAGGTGCCGGACCGGCGCGAACCCGGCCGCGACCACATCGCCGACCCGCTGGGTCGGCGAGTCCGGCGTGCGCAGGCCCGGATAGTCGGCCTCGAGCTGGCGCAGCTCGCGCATCAGCGCGTCGTACTCGGCGTCGGAGACCACGGGCGAGTCGAGCACGTGATAGCGGTAGTTGTGCTCGGTGACCTGATCGGACAGGTCGGCGTGCCGGTGCCTGGCCTCGTCGGTGGCCTGGCTCACCTCGGTGCCCTCGTCTGCCGCCGGGATGGCCTGCTCGCCCTCGGCCTGATCGCCCTGGGCCAGCGCGCCCTCGGCCTGCGCGCTGCTGGCCGGCTCAGCCGGGTCGGGTCCGGTCACCGCACTCCCTCCTCGATCAGCTCGGGCATCATCCGCGCCGCCTCCCGGCATTGCCCGAGCACGGCCCGGGCCCGGCCCGGCGAGGCCCCGGCCAGGCCGCACGCCGGCGTGACCACGACCTGGCCGGTCAGCCAGTCCGCGGGCAGCCCGATCCGCTGCCACAGCCTGATGATCCCGGCCGCGGTCCCGCGGGCGCCGTCCTGCGCCGGCCGCTCCTGGGCCTGGCCTGACCCGGCCGGCGGCAGCGCGGGCACGGCTCCGGCCAGGATGCCGAGCCCGGCCTCGGCGAGCTCGCCGATCGCGTCCTGCTCGCTCTCGCCAACCACGGCGAGATCGAACGAGGCGGCAGTGGCGCCAGCAGTTGTTAGGACATTAAAAGGGACTCGGCGCGCGCAGCAGTGCACGAGGTAGGGCGCCGACCCCGCGGTGCCGACAGCCCGCAGCGTGTCGGCGGCAACCGGCTCCTCGACAGCGCTCAGCCGGCGCAGGCCGCTCGCGGTCGGCACCGAGCCGGCCAGCACGCCAGGCAGCGCCGGCTCGTCGAACTGCACCAGCACGTCCGCGCCAGGCACCCGGCGGCGGACCGCGGCCACGTGCCCGGCAACGGCCTCGGCAAGCGAGGCGGCCAGGTCGGCGAGGGCACCAGGATCGGACAGGGCGGGCTCGACGCTGCGGGTCAGCTGCAGCGAGGCAGCCAGCGTCCACGGCCCGCAGAGCTGGATCTTCAGCGGGCCGGCGTAGCCTTGGGTCGCGGCTTCCAGCGCATCCAGGTCCGACGACAGGTAGCCGGCCGCGCGGGCCAGGTCACGGCCGCGCCGCTCGGCCAGCCGCCAGCCGACCGCGGTGGTCTCGACCGGCAGGTCGACCAGCAGCGCGGCCGTCCGGCCGACCATATCCGCCCCCGGCCCGCGGGCGGGCAACTCGGCCAGATGGGGCAGATCCGCCAGCTCGCCGAGCACGACCGCCGTGGCCTCGTCGGCGTCGGTGCCCGGCATCGACCCGACACCGGTCGCGCTGCCCGCAGGCCAGGGGAAGGACCGTCCGCCACCGCTCACCGCCACATCCTAGCGAGGCCCTCCGTCACTCCCGGCCCGCCGATCCCCCCGCCGGGGGTCAGGCGCGGGCCGGGGTACGGGCGGTCGAGGCGATCGTCGCCGAGCCCAGCACGGTGTCGCCGTCGTACAGGACGGCGGCCTGGCCGCGGGCGACACCGCGGGCCGGCGCGTGCAGCCGGATCCGCAGCTCCCCGCCGTCCAGCCAGCAGGTCGCCGGGAAGGTCTCGCCGTGGGCGCGCAGCTGAACGTCGGCCCCGACCGGCTCACCGGGCGGGGTCCGGCCGGACCAGACCGGCCGGACCGCGGTGATCTCATCGACGTCGAGTTCCTCGGCCGGCCCGACGCGGACGTTGCCCGAGACCGGCTCGATGTCCAGCACGTACCGGGGGCGGCCGTCCGCAGCTGGCCGGTCGATGCGCAAGCCCCGGCGCTGACCGACGGTGAAACCGTAGCTGCCCTCGTGGCGGCCGAGCACCTGGCCGCCGGAGTCCACGATCGCGCCGGGCGCGGCCCCGAGCCGGTCCCGCAGGAACCCGCGGGTGTTGCCGTCGGCGATGAAGCACACGTCGTGGCTGTCCGGCTTGCCGGCGACGGCCAGGCCACGGCCCGCCGCCTCGGCCCTGACCTGGTCCTTGGTGCTGTCGCCGAGCGGGAACATCGCCCGCCCGAGCTGTTCGCTGGTCAGCACGCCGAGTACGTAGGACTGGTCCTTGGCCAGGTCGACGCTGCGCCGTAGCCGGACCGTCCCGCCCGGACCGGCCGGTCCGGCCGGCTCCAGCCTGGCGTGATGGCCGGTGCACACCGCGTCGAAGCCGAGCGCGAGCGCGCGGTCCAGCACGGCGGCGAACTTGATCTTCTCGTTGCAGCGCAGGCACGGATTCGGGGTGTTGCCGCGCGCGTACTCGGCGATGAAGTCGTCGACCACATCCGCGGCGAACCGCTCGGCCATGTCCCAGACGTAGAACGGGATTCCGATCACGTCGGCCGCGCGCCTGGCGTCCCTGGCGTCCTCCAGCGTGCAGCACCCGCGGGCGCCGGTGCGGTACGACTTCGGGTTGGCCGACAACGCCAGGTGGATGCCCGTCACCTCATGCCCCGCGGCCGCGGCCCGGGCGGCGGCCACCGCGGAATCGACCCCGCCGGACATCGCGGCGAGCACGCGCAAGCCGGTCACGAAGCCGCCGCCCGCCCGGCCGGCACGACGGCCGGAGCGGTCCGGCCTGCCCGGCCAGGCTGCGTCGCGCCGCCCTGGCGGCCCGCTCGCCTGGACCGCTCCACGACCTCGCCGATGACCGCGCCGAGCATCTCGACGTCGGCCGCCGTGCTGGACCGGCCGAGCGAGAACCGCAGCGATCCGCGGGCCCGGCCGAGATCGGCGCCCATCGCGAGCAGCACGTGGCTGGGCTGGGCGACGCCGGCCGTGCAGGCCGATCCGGTCGAGCAGGCGACGCCCTTGGCGTCCAGCAGCATCAGCAGCGCGTCGCCCTCGCAGCCGGGGAACGAGAAGTGCGCGTTGCCGGGCAGCCGCTGATCCCCCGGCGGCGGCCCGTTCAGTACCGCGTCGGGCACGGCCGCCCTGACCCGGTCGACCAGCGTGTCCCGCAGCTGTCCGAGCCGGGCCGCGTGCGCCTCGCGCCTGGTCGCCGCGAGCTCGGCGGCGACCGCGAAGCCGCGGATCGCGGCCGTGTCCAGGGTGCCGGACCGCACGTCGCGCTCCTGGCCGCCGCCGTGCAGCACCGGTACCGGCTCCTCGCCCCTGGCCAGCAGCAAGGCACCCGCCCCGACCGGACCGCCGATCTTGTGGCCGGTAATCGTCAGGGCGGTCGCGCCGCTCCCGGCCAGGCTCACCGGGACCTGCCCGGCGGCCTGCACGGCGTCGCTGTGGAACGGGATGCCGAAGCCGGCCACGACCGCCGCCAGCTCGGCGACCGGCTGGATCGCGCCCACCTCGTTGTTCGCCCACATGACGCTGACCAGCGCGACGCTGGCCGGATCCCGCTCGATCACGGCTCGCAGCGCGCCGGGGCTGAGCAGGCCGGAGCCGTCCACCGGCAGCCACTCGACCTGGGCTTCCTCGTGGTCGCCGAGCCACTGCACCGAGTCGAGCACGGCGTGGTGCTCGATCGCCGTGGCCAGCACCCGGGGCCGGGCCTGGCCGGCTTCCTGGCGCGCCCAGTACAGGCCCTTAACCGCCAGATTGTCGGCTTCGGTACCGCCGCTGGTGAACACAACCTCGCTCGGGCGGGCGCCGAAGGCCGAGGCGATCTGCTCACGTGACTCCTCGACCACCCGCCTGGCCTGGCGTCCGGCGTTGTGCAGGGAGGACGGATTGCCGGTGCGGGCCAGTTCGGTGACCATCGCGGCCAGGGCCTCGGGCGCCATGGGAGTGGTCGCCGCGTGGTCCAGGTAGACCAGAGCGCCGGCCGGCTGAGCACCCGCGACGCCTGGACGATCGCCAGCGGGCCGGCCGTTAGCGGCACCGTCGCGGGCGGGTGCGAGGTTCCCCATGGTGAGTCCAGCCTAACGGGAAGCTATGACCATAAGACCCTGTCAGGCACCTTCCCGGCACCGCCGGCCGATCGCGGCCCGGGCGGGCGGACCTCAGGAGGTGTGCTTTTCGATCTCCTCCACGAGCTGCGGCACGACCTTGAACAGGTCGCCGACGACGCCGAAGTCCGCGAGCTCGAAGATCGGCGCCTCCGGGTCCTTGTTCACGACCATGATCGTCTTCGAGGTCTGCATGCCGGCCCGGTGCTGGATCGCACCGGAAATCCCGACCGCCACGTAGAGCTGCGGCGAGACGGTCTTGCCGGTCTGGCCCACCTGGAACTGGTGCGGGTACCAGCCTGCGTCGGTGACCGCCCGGGACGCGCCGACGGCCGCGCCGAGCGAGTCGGCCAGCTTCTCGATCAGCGCCATGTTGTCGGCTGAGCCCACGCCGCGGCCGCCGGACACCACGATCGAGGCCTCGGTCAGCTCGGGCCGGGCACCGCGCTGCTGCACCACCCGGTCGGTGATCTTGGCTTGCTTGGCGCCCTCGCTCACCGGGATGCTGACCGGCTCGATCGCCGCCTCGCCGGAGGCCGGGACCGGGCTGATCGCGTTCGGCCGGACCGCGATGATCGGCATGCCCGCCTTCACCCGCGCGGTCACGTTGATGGCGCCGCCGAAGATCACCTGCTGGGCGGTGAGGTCGTCGTCCAGGCCGACCACGTCGGTCAGGATGCCCGAGCCGGTCTTCACGGCCAGCCGGCCGCCGACCTCGCGGCCCTCGGCGGTGCTGGCCAGCAGCACCGCGGCCGGTGACTTCTGCTTGGCCAGCTCGGCCAGCAGTTCCGCCTTCGGCGCGACCACGTAGTCGTCGTAGTCCTGGTCAGCGGCGACGTAGACCCGGGCGGCTCCATATTCGGCCAGCTTGGCCTGCGCCGCCTCGGCCCCGGGCCCGGTCCAGACCACGCCGGGCTCGCCGAACCGCCGCGCGAGCGTCACCAGCTCGAGAGTGACCTTCTTGACGGTCTCGCCGTCGTGCTCGGCCAGTATCAGGATCTCGGCCATTATCAGGCAGCCCCTTAACCCTCTGCTCGGATCGGTCGGTCAGGTCAGATGAACTTGCGCTCGGCCAGGAACCCGGCCGCCTTGCCGCCGCCGTCGCCCTCGTCGGTGACGACCGTGCCGGCCTGGCGCGGCGGGCGCCTGGCGAAGCTGGTCACCTCGCAGGTCGCGTTGGCCAGCCCGACCTCGCTGGCGTCCACGCCCGTGTCGGCCAGGCTCATCGTCTGCACCGGCTTCTTCTTGGCCGCCATGATCCCCTTGAAGGAGGGGTACCGCGGCTCGTTGATCTTCTCGACCACGCTGATGACCGCGGGCAGCGTGGCGATCACCGTGTCATAGCCATAGTCGGCCAGCCGGTCGATCGTGATCGACGAGCCGTCGATCTGCACCTTGCTGGCATACGACAGTTGCGGCACGCCGAGCCGCTCGGACAGCATGGCCGGCAGCACGCCGGTCCGGGCGTCGGTCGACTCCGACCCCAGGATGACCAGGTCGAAGCCGATCTGGCCGAGGACCGCGGCGAGCGCGGCCGACGTGCCGAGCACGTCCGAGCCGGCCAGCGCGTCGTCGACCAGGTGCACGGCCTTGTCCGCGCCCATCGACAGCGCCTTGCGGATCGACTCGGTCGCCCGGTCGGGGCCCATCGACAAGATGGTCACCTCGCCGCCGTGGGCCTCGGCCAGGCGCAGGCCCTCCTCGATGGCGTACTCGTCAAGCTCGTTGATCACCGCGTCGGCGGCGTCCCGGTCCAGGGTGGAGTCCGACTCCCTGAGAGTGCGCTCCGACCACGTGTCGGGAACCTGCTTCACGCAGACGACGATGTTCATGACCGGCGCCAACCTCCCTGTTCGGGCCAGCCAGCCGGTTCCGGGCCAGCCAGCCGGTTCCGTGCCGGCCGGCCGGTTCAGGCCAGCCAGCCAGCCTGATCGTCCCAGCCAGGCAGTGCAAGCCTGCCAAACCGGCCCGGCCGCTCGCATCCGGGGTCCCGGCCTGGCGGCCTTCCGCTTAGGTTACTCGCTAGTAGCATTCGCGCGCTCAGGCCTGCCGCTCGGCCAGCGCGACCACGTTGGACAGCAGCATGGCCCTGGTCATCGGCCCGACTCCGCCGGGCACTCTAGCCAGGTGGCCGGCCACCTCGGCGACGCCAGGATCCACGTCGCCGCGCAGGCCCGCGTCGGTGCGGGTGATGCCCACGTCCAGCACGGCCGCGCCCGGCCTGACCATGTCCGCGGTGATCAGGCCGGGCCTGCCCGCGGCGGCCACCACGATATCGGCGGGCCGGGTATGCGCGCCGAGGTCCGCGGTGCCGGTGTGGCACAGCGTCACCGTGGCGTTCTCGCTCTTCCTGGTCAGCAGCAGCCCGAGCGGCCGCCCGACGGTGACGCCGCGGCCGATGACCGTCACGTTCGCCCCGGCGACCGGCACCTGGTAGCGGCGGAGCAGCTCGACGATGCCGAGCGGGGTGCACGGCAGCGGGCCTGGCTCGCCGAGCACCAGCCGGCCCAGGCTCATCGGGTGCAGCCCGTCGGCGTCCTTGTCCGGGTCCATCAGCTCGAGCACCGGCTGGCTGAGCAGCCCGGCCGGGAGCGGCAGCTGGACGATGAACCCGGTGCATCCCGGGTCCGCGTTCAGCTCGGCCACGGTGTCCTCGACCTGCTGCTGGCTGGCCGTCGCGGGCAGGTCACGCCGGATGCTGGCGATGCCGATCTCGGCGCTGTCCTTGTGCTTGCCGGCCACGTAGACGGCGCTGCCCGGGTCGTTGCCGACCAGCACGGTGGCCAGGCCAGGCACGATGCCGAGGGCGCGCAGCGCGGCTACCCGCTCGGCAAGCTCGGATCGGATGGCGGCGGCGGTGGCCTTGCCGTCCAGGATGATCGCGGTCACCCGCTCATTCTGCCCGCCGCCGGCGGCGCCGGCGACTCAGCCCGGGCGCGCGGCCGCGGCCAGCGTCGGCGTCAGTGCCAGAAGTGCCGGACGCCGGTGAAGTACAAGCTGAGGCCGGCCGCGTCGGCCGCCGTGATGACCTCCTCGTCCCGGACCGAACCGCCTGGCTCGGCGACCGCCCGCACCCCGGCGCCGGCCAGCACCTGCAGGCCGTCCGCGAAGGGGAAGAAGGCGTCGCTGGCCGCGACCGAGCCGGCCGCCCGGTCGCCGGCCCGGCTGACCGCCAGCCTGGCCGAGTCCACCCGGTTGACCTGGCCCATGCCGATGCCGACCGAGGCCAGGCCGGCGGCGAGCAGGATCGCATTGGATTTCACGCTGCGGCAGGCTTGCCAGGCGAACTCCAGGTCGGCCAGCACGTCCTCGCCGGCGGCCGGGCCGGCGGCCAGCTTCCAGCGGCCGGCCCGATCGCCCGGTTCGGCGGCGGTGTCGGCCGACTGCATCAGCAGCCCGCCCCCGACCTGCTTCCACTCCGATGCCACGGCGCCAGCCAGGGAAGGCGGCCCGCCGGAACCCCCCGCGGCCGCGCCGGCGCTGGCCGGCGGGTTGCAGCGGAGCAGGCGCTGGTTCTTCTTCGCGGTCAGGACGTCCAGCGCCGCCTGGTCGTAGCCGGGCGCGACGATGACCTCGGTAAAGATGGGAGCGATCTGAGCCGCAAGCGCCGCGGTGACGACCCGGTTGACCGCGATGACGCCGCCAAAGGCCGACGCCGGGTCGCAGGCGTGCGCCTTGCGGTGCGCCTGCGCGATGTCGGCCCCGACCGCGATCCCGCACGGGTTCGAGTGTTTGATGATCGCGGCGCAGGGGGCGGCGAAGTCGTTCGCGGTCCGCCAGGCCGAGTCGGCGTCCACATAGTTGTTGTACGACATCGCCTTGCCGTGCAGCTGCTCGGCCGCCGCGATGCCGCCCGCCCCCGATGCCCGGGCTGCCTGGCCCGGCCCGTGCTCGCCAACACCCGGCCAGGGCACGTACAACGCGGCTCGCTGGTGCGGGTTCTCGCCGTAGCGCAGCACCTCGCGGCGCCGCCAGGTGGCCGCGACCACGTCCGGCCAGCCTGTCTGGGCGGCGGTGTCGTCCGGCGCGTAGGCCGAGGCGAACCAGGACGCGACCGCGGCGTCATAGGCCGCCGTGTGCGCGAACGCCTGCGCGGCCAGCCGCTGTCGCTCGGCCAGCGTGAACCCGCCCCGGCCCAGGGCCGCTTCAACCAGGCCGTAGGTGTCCGGGCTGGTGACGACGGCGACGTTGGCGTGATTCTTGGCCGCCGCCCTGACCATCGCGGGGCCGCCGATGTCGATCTGCTCGACGCACTCCGGCGGGCTCGCGCCGCTGGCGACCGTCTGGCTGAACGGATAGAGGCTGGACACCAGGAGCTGGAACGGCGCGAACCCGAGCGCGGCGAGCTGATCGGCGTGGGACGGCTCGCGCAGGTCGGCCAGCAGGCCAGCGTGAATGGCCGGATGCAGCGTCTTGACCCGGCCGTCCAGGCACTCGGCGAATCCGGTGACCTGCTCGACCGGCGTGACCGGAACGCCCGCCGCGGCGATCGCCCCCGCGGTGCTGCCGGTCGAGACGATCTCCACCCCGGCCTGGTGCAGCTCGAGAGCCAGCCGGTCCAGGCCCGTCTTGTCGTACACGCTGATGATCGCCCTGGTCACGGCAATCGTGCTCACTGGCTGGTTCCCTCTCATCGCCCGATCCTGACCGTCCGCCCGGTGACGGACCACCCCTGCAGCAGCATGTCCCGCACGGTCCGCGCGAGCAGCACCCGCTCGGCCGCCTTGATCCGCTCGGTCAGCGTTTGCTCGTCGTCGTCGGCCTGCACCGGTACCGCCTGCTGAGCGATCACCGGCCCGCTGTCCAGGCCGTCGTCGACGAAGAACACGGTGCACCCGGTGACCTTGACCCCGTAGGCCAGGGCGTCCCGCACGCCGTGCATTCCGGGGAAGGACGGCAGCAGCGCGGGATGGGAGTTAATGCATCGGCCGCCGAAGCGGTCAAGGAAGGCCGGCCCCAGCAGCTTCATGAAGCCTGCCGATACGACGAGATCGGGGCCGAACGCGGCGCACGCCCCGGCCAGCGCCGCGTCCCACCCGGACCGGTCCTGGTAGTCGGACACCCGGCAGACGAACGTGTCGAGGCCGGCCGCCTCGGCCCGGCTAAGCGCCTTGGCGCCGGTACGGTCGGCTCCGACCCCCACGATCTGCGGGCCGCCAGGGTCACTGCCGCACGCCTCGATCAGGTGCGCGAGCAGCGTTCCCTCGCCGGAAGCCAGGACAACCAGGCGTGATCGCGCCATGAGGCAACCCTAGACAAGGCGGTCCGCCGTCGGCCCCGGGAGGTGCTCGACCAGGCTGGATCGGCGGGCAGCGATGTGCCGGGCGGGCGCTGGCGGGCGTAGCCTTGGCGGGCCGGCAGCTCCGCCGGGCCAGCACCGCCGACGGCGGCCGGGCGGGGTTCGCGCCGCACCGGCGCACCCGCCAGGTAGTGATGAAATAGGACTGCGTACCGAGCAGCCGCGACACCGGGAGGAACGGCACTGCCCGCCGACACCAGCCCGCCGCCAGCACCCGGCCCCAGCCCAGCGCCGGCCCCGGCCGAGTCCGGCCACCTGGACCCAGACCAGCAGGGCTCAGACCCGCAGGGCCCAGACCAGCAGGCCCCAGACCCGCAGGGCCCAGACCAGCAGGCCTCAGACCCGCAGGGCGATTCCGGCGGGCCCGGCGCGACCCGGCCAGCCGACGCCGCCGCGGCGGCTCGGCCAGACGAGGAAATCGCGCCCGCGACGCCCGCGCTTCCCGGTCTGCCCAGGCTCTTCTTCGCCGATCCGACCGCGGCCGATCAGCCAGCAGGCGACCAGCCAGCAGGCGACCAGCCAGGCGGCGACCGGCCGTACGCCGGCCAGACGAGCGTCGGCCCGCCCGCCCAGCCGCCGACGGCCCCGCAGCAGGCGCCGGGCCAGGAAGCGCCAGGCTGGGGCGAGCCGCCGCGGCAACCACCAGCTGGCCAGCCTGACTTCGGCCAGCCACCCCCCGGCCACGCACCACCCGGCCAGCCCGCACC
>JBPCKO010000141.1:0-10853 GCA_051004215.1 Streptosporangiaceae bacterium
CCGTGGACGTGCTCACCGACGCCCGCGGGGCGGCGTGCGGCGTGCTGGTCGCGGGGCCCGACGGCACCCAGGAGCTGCCCGCCCGTGCGATCGTGCTGGCCAGCGGCGGCATCGGCCGGGTGTACCGCTCGACGACCAACCCGCCCGATGCGACGGCTGACGGCGTCGCCCTTGCGCTGCGGGCCGGCGCCGAGCTCGCGGACCTGGAGTTCGTGCAGTTCCACCCCACCGTGCTGTGGCTGGGCGGCGCGGCGTCCGGCCAGCAGCCCCTGGTGAGCGAGGCTGTCCGCGGCGAGGGCGCGATCCTGCTCGACGACGGCGGCAACCGCTTCATGACGGGCCTGCACGAGCTGGCCGACCTGGCCCCGCGCGACGTGGTCGCCAAGGCGATCATGAGCGTGCTCGCCCAGACCGGCACCGACCACGTCTACCTGGACGGCACTCACCTCGGGCGGCCGGTCTGGGAGCACCGGTTTCCGACGATCCTGGCCAGCTGCGCCGAGCACGGAATCGACCCGGTCACCGAGCCGATCCCGGTCGTGCCCGCGGCCCATTACGCCAGCGGCGGCATCCGGACCGACCTGCGCGGCCGCACCAGCATCCCTGGCCTGTATGCGTGCGGCGAGGCCGCCTGCACCGGGGTTCACGGGGCCAACCGGCTCGCCTCCAACTCCTTGCTCGAGGGCCTGGTCTTCGCCGAGCACATCGCGGCCGACCTCGCGGCCGGCTTCCCGCCGCCCGCCATCCCGGCCGGGGACGGCCGCCGGCCAGGCCTGCTCGAGCCATCGGCCGTGGACCAGATCCAGCGCCTGATGACCGACCTGGCCGGCGTCCTGCGTTCCGGCCCCGGCCTCACCAGGGCTGCCCAGAGGCTCCGCGAGATCGGCGACCAGCAGTCGGCCAAGCCCAGCTTGGCCGCCTGGGAGGCCACCAACCTGCACCTCCTGGCCACCGCGCTCGTCGCCGCGGCGACCTTGCGGACCGAGACCAGGGGCAGCCACTGGCGCGAGGACTACCCGGCCCCCGCCGACGACTGGCTCGGTCACCTGATCGTGACCCTGGGGGACGGGATCAGCGTTCAGTTCGAACCCGGAGAACCGGATCATGCCTGACCTGCCAGGCCGGCTAGTGAGACAGCTGGAAGAAACCGGTCTCCGGCCCGCCGCCGTCCAGCAGCTCATCGAGACCGCCCTCGCCGAAGACCTGGCCGACGGTCCCGACGTGACCACCCTGGCCACCATCTCGCCGCTGGAGACCGGCGACGCCAACGTCGTGCCGCGACGCCCGGGCGTGGTGTGCGGCCTGCTGATCGCTGAGGCCGTCTTCAGCCTGGCCGGGACGGCCAGCCAGTCCTCCGGCATCACCTGTGTTCCGGCCGTAGCCGACGGGACGGCAGTCGAGGCGGGCGCGGTCGTGATGCGCGTGGCGGGACCGCTCCAGGAAATACTGACAGCCGAGCGAACCGCGCTCAACCTGCTCGGCCATTTGTCGGGGATCGCGACGCTCACCAGGACGTGGGTGAGCGCGGTCGCCGGGTCGCGGGCGAAGATCAGGGATACCAGGAAGACCCTGCCCGGATTGCGAGCCCTGGAGAAGTACGCGGTGCGCTGCGGCGGCGGGGTGAACCACCGCATGTCGCTGTCCGACGCCGCGCTGATCAAAGATAACCATGTCGCCGCGGCCGGATCGGTCACGGCCGCGCTGGACGCG
The DNA here is from genome assembly GCA_051004215.1 of Streptosporangiaceae bacterium. Classification (GTDB taxonomy): domain Bacteria; phylum Actinomycetota; class Actinomycetes; order Streptosporangiales; family Streptosporangiaceae; genus Chersky-822. The sequence continues at coordinate 1,711 of JBPCKO010000141.1, forward strand.
GTCGGCAAGCTCGCGCCCGACCTGCCCGCCGAGGTCGAGTGCGACACCCTGGACCAGCTGGAGGAGGCGGTCGCGGCCGGGGCCGGGCTGATCCTGCTGGACAATTTCACCGTGGCCGACCTGGCCAGGGCGGTCGAGGTGAACTGCGGGCGGGCGCTGCTGGAAGCCAGCGGAGGGCTGCGGCTGGCGACCGCCGCCGCGGTCGCCGCGACGGGCGTCGACTTCCTGGCCGTGGGCGCGCTGACGCACTCGGCGCCGGTTCTGGACATCGGCCTTGACCTGGTCAGGGCCGGAGCGGCGGCTACGGGGGCGACCTGATGGCCGGTACTAATGCGAGAGGTCCCATGCTGCTCACGATCGATGTCGGCAACACCAACACGGTGCTGTGCGTGTTCGAGGGCGAGGACGTGGTCGAGCACTGGCGGATCGCGACCGACCCGGTCAGGACGGCCGACGAGCTCGCGATCACGCTGCGCGGGCTGCTGTCGCAAAGTCCGGCCGTCGGCCAGCGAGAGCTAGACGGTATCGCGGTCTGCTCGACGGTTCCCTCCGTGCTGCACGAGATGCGCGAGATGGTGGGCCGGTACTACGACGACATCACCTCCCTGATCGTCGAGACCGGGGTCAGGACCGGCATTTCGGTCCGGTACGACAACCCCAAGGAGATCGGCACCGACCGGATCATGAACACGGTCGCGGCCGTGCACCTGTACGGCGGCCCGGCGATCGTGGTGGACTTCGGCACGTCGACCAACTTCGATGCCGTGAGCGCGCGGGGCGAGTTCGTCGGCGGTGCGCTCGCGCCCGGGATCGAGATCTCGGTGGACGCGCTGTCCAGGCGGGCCGCGCAGCTGCTCAAGGTCGAGCTGACCAGGCCGAGCCGGGTCATCGGTAAGAACACGGTGGCGGCCCTGCAGTCCGGCATCATCTTCGGCGTAGCCGGCCAGATCGAGGGCATCGTGCGCCGGATGGCCGGGGAACTGCATCCAGAGGAGCCGGGCGCGGTGACGGTGATCGCGACCGGCGGCCTGGCGCCGCTCGTGATCGATGAGGTGAAGGTCATCGACGCCTACGAGCCGTGGCTGACGCTGATCGGCCTGCGCCTGGTCTGGGAGCGCAATACCGCCCCATGAATCCCGGTCGCCGGTCCCGGGGCCGCGCCGGTAGCCTCAGGCAGATGAACGACGAACGTAGTCCAGGCGAGGACGGCGAGCAGGCGCCCGGGCCCGGTTCCTGGCTGGCCGCCGACGTCTCGGAGCAGATGCGGGTCAGGCTGGCCAAGGCGGACCGGCTGAAGGCCGCCGGGATCGAGCCCTATCCGGTCGGGTATCCGCGCACGCACACGATCGCGCAGGTACGAGAGCGGCACGGCGACCTGCCCGCCGACACCGCGACCGGCGATGTCGCCGGCGTGGCCGGCCGGGTGCTGCTCTACCGGACCGGCGGCAAGCTGTGTTTCGCGTCGATCAAGGACGGCACCGGCGAAATCCAGGTGATGGTCGCCCGCGACAAGGTCGGCGAGGATGCACTCGCGGCCTGGAAGTCCGACGTCGACATCGGTGATCACGTCGGCGTGACCGGCGAGATCATCACCTCGCGGAGCGGCGAGCTGTCGGTGCTGGCCAACTCGTTCGCGATCACGTCCAAGTCGCTGCGCCCGCTGCCGGACAAGCACGCCGGCCTGACCGATCCGCAGTCGCGGGTGCGGATGCGCTATGTCGACCTGATCGTCAATCCCGAGGCGAGGCGGCTGGCCGAGCTGCGGGCCGCGGTCACCCGCGCGATCCGCGAGGAACTGCATAGTCAGGGCTATGTCGAGGCCGAGACGCCGATGCTGCAGACGCTGCACGGCGGGGCTAATGCCCGGCCGTTCAGCACGCATATCAACGCCTACGACATGCAGCTGTACCTGCGGATTGCGCTCGAGCTGTACCTGAAGAGGCTGATGGTGGGGGGCCTGGAGAAGGTGTACGAACTCGGCCGGAACTTCCGCAACGAGGGCGCGGACGCCACCCACAATCCCGAGTTCACCATGCTGGAGGCGTACGAGGCCTATGGCGACTACACCACGATCGGGGCGCTGACCCGGAGCCTGATCCTCAGCGCCGCCCGGGCGGGCCTGGGCGGCACCGTGGTGCGGCGTCCCGACGGTTCCGAGCACGATATCGGCGGGGACTGGCCGTCGGTCAGCGTGCACGAGGCCGTCTCGACGGCGCTCGGCGAGGAGGTCACCGCGGACACCGGCGAGGACCAGCTGCGCAAGCTCGCCGGACAGGCAAACATCGCGCTCGAGCCGAAGTGGAACGCCGGCCAGGTCCTGATCGAGATGTACGAGCACCTGGTTGAGTCCCAGACGGTCCGGCCGACGTTCTACCGCGATTTCCCGGTCGAGGTGTCGCCGCTGACCCGGCAGCACCGCGACGATCCGCGGCTCGCCGAGAAGTGGGACCTAGTGGCGTTCGGGGCGGAAATCGGCACCGGCTACTCAGAGCTGGTCGACCCCGTGATCCAGCGGGCCAGACTGACCGCGCAGTCGCTGCTCGCGGCGGGCGGCGACGTCGAGGCGATGCAGATTGACGAGGACTTCCTGCGCGCGCTGGAGTACGGCATGCCGCCGAGCGGCGGGATGGGCATGGGCATTGACCGGGTGCTGATCATGCTGACCGGCGCGTCGATCAGGGAGACCATTCTGTTCCCGATCGTGCGCCCGACCTAAGCCCTGGCCGGTTCTGGCCGCTCAGGCGATCCGCACCGCGCCGTCGTAGGAGCCCCAGAACACCGGGTGGATGCCGATCGGGATGCCGTATGTCGGCGCGTCCAGCATGAAGCCGTTGCCGACGTAGATGCCGACGTGCCCGATATCGGGGAAGAAGAACACCAGGTCCCCGGGCTCGAGCTGGGAGCGCGGTACGTGCACGCCGGAGTTCCACAGGTCGCCCGTGTAGTGCGGCAGGCCAATCCCGAGCTGGGCGTAGGCCCAGACAACCAGGCCCGAGCAGTCGAACGTGGTCGGGCCCGCGGCGCCCCAGACGTAGGCGTCGCCGATCTTGGTCATCGCATCGCGCAGGGCCTGCGCGCCGACCGAGTTGCCCCTGACCGGCATCGCCGGGTACGTGCCGGTGTTGCGGTAAATCGATAGCGCCTTTGCGAAGGCCGCGGTGTTGAGCCTGCTCTCCTTGCCCTGGATGCTGGCCACCTTGGCCTTCATCGACGTCGACAGCCTGGCGGCCTTGCGTTCCTCCTGGACGGCGAGCAGGCGGGCCCGCTGAGCCGCGGCACGGGCCGAGGTGACCAGGCGCACCTTGTCGCCGTTCTCCTTCTGCAGCTCGCCCAGGATCGACGCGCGGTTCAGCATCGACTGGGGGTTCTTGCTGCCGAGCAGGCTGACCGCGGGGTTGACGTTGCCGCTCATGTAGCCGGCCGCGGCGATCTGGGCGATCGACGCCTGATCGGCGGCGAGCAGCGCCTCGTCCGTACGCACGCTCAGGCGCGCCACCCTGACCTGGGCCTTGGCTTGCTTGAACTGGATCCGCAATGCGTCGTACTGCTGGCTCAGATCGTCGATCTGCCGGGACAGCTTGCCCGCCGCGGCGAGCAGCTGCTTGAGCGTGGGCTGCGGCGCGGCCGAAGCCGGGCCGGCCAGCGAGGCGGGGATCCCGAGCCCGACGACCGCGGCGATCCCGGTCGCAACGGCCATGCGGCCGGCCAGCCGAGCCCGCCGTGACCTCCGGCTGGGGCCCGCGCCTGGCTGGGGGAGCCGGGAGTGCCAGCCATCGGGCGACCGCGCCACGGTGGCGCTCCTTTCTTGGCCTCCGTCTCCTTGCAGCCCAGGACACGTCAGCGGGAACGGGGTGTCAGCGATGGACATTAATAGACCGAGCTATCGCCTGTACCGCTGATCAGAAAAGTTCTCTCCCGGACACTACGGGTGAAGCACTGACTTTCGCCCAATCCCGGCATCATGTACTTACTACCATCGTGCTCCGGTGTAGTCCCGGCCTCCGCATTAAGGGTGTCTTCCCAGCTCACAGTGCGTGTCTAGGGTGGTTCCGCCGCGTTGTGATCTGACCGTGATGCAGCCGTAGACAGGGCGGTACGCCCACGCATACTATGGGTAACCGGCAAGTAACATATCGTCGGAGAGCATCGGCCGGGACGACGGGCGGCAGGCGCCGCAAGGCCGGCCAGGTGGTCAGTCCGTGGATCGCAATACTCCGATAGCAGTTCGGCGATGCCGCAAAATTGATATCCCTGGAATAGAAAATGTTCGACATAGCCGACCAGAACCGCAGCTCGCGGCCGGCGTTTGCAGCGGCTGGGGCATCTAACGACGGGTCCGCCCGGAACTGGAACTCGGCAGTTCGCTGGGCGGCCGGTGGCCTCGCGAGTTCATTCCAGAGCCAGAATCGGGCGCGAAGTGCCCGTGTTTGCCAGGGCCGACCCCGCGCGAATGGATGCGCACTTGCCGGTCAGAAACATGCACCCGTGATACGCCGTCACCGTGCGAACGTTTGCGGGTCGCGGCCGGCCCTGCTGAATGATCACGCCGGCGGTGGCCGGACGTTATCGGATGCGTTCGCAAGCGATTGCATGGAATTTGCATGGAGAACCTGTGTGCGCGGCCGGCTAACGGCGGCAGGAGGTTGGCCTGGTCATGCCTGCGGTCATCGGCGGCGTAGGCTGATGGCTGTCCGGTGGTCGCCGAATCCGGTGCCTGGATGCCCTGGTGAGGCCGGCCCTGGTCCTGGCCGGGACGGCCGGAGGGCCGCATCCTGTGCGGCCAGCCCGTTCGCAACGGGCCCGAGGCCCTCCCGCCAGCCAGGCCTGCGGGCGGGTGGCGGCGGGCCGGCCGACCGCGAGGGCGCGGGGCGTGGAGCGCGCACGCTGGAGGGACGATGCTCAACAACCTGTCCGCGCTGACGCCTCCGTTCCTGATGGCGGCCGCGTTTCTGATCGCGGCGGGGGCTTTCGTGCGGCACGAGATGCGGGCCGGCAAGAACCGCACGGAAGACGATGCCGCGACCGAGTCGAGGCTAGATTCCGCCCCCGAAGCCGAGGAAGATGCGGCTGACCAGCGGTCGGTTCAGTCATCGGTCCATGACAAGCCGGATGACGGCTCGCAAGATTGACTACTCAGCGAGTCCGGCGCGTTACTGCTCGTGCTGAGTTGGCGGCCGGCCGGATCTCGTAACTGTTCCGATTTCGAGTTCACTTGAATTACTGGCTGCGGCCTGCCCGGTATAGGTTAAGCTGCTTTAATACTAGGCAGTAACGCAGTAACGGGAAAGGCTTAGGCTGCATGGCTCAGAAGACTGTAGTGACGGTGGTGTGTGACCTTCCTCATGACGGGGAGGTCGAAGGAACTGAGACAGTTTCGTTTGCCTTTGATGGCAACGCGTACGAGATCGATCTGTGTGGGCCGCACAGCAAGGAACTGAGGGAGAAGATCGGCGCATTCGCTGATCACGCCCGCAGGGCCACCGCTGGGGGCCGGCGCCGTAAGGCCAGGACGGGCCCGGGCCGGGAGCGCAGCTCCGAGATCAGGGAATGGGCCCGCCAGCGCGGTCACAAGGTGAGCGAGCGGGGCCGCATTCCCGGCAACATCATCGCCGAGTACGAGGCCGCGCACTAATCGCGGTCCCGGTTGACCGGCGGCGGCCGCAGGGCCGCTATGCCGGGCCCGCCCTGGATTCCGCGGTTTGCTGCCGCCGGGCCGGGGCGGCCCGATTGAACCAAGTGGCTGACGGCATGCCAAAACGATCGATATCCGGTGTGCCGTCAGCCGCTGCGCGTTCGCTAGCGGCGTACCAGGGAACAGTGTCCCCTCACCGTGGGTTGGATGAGGGTGAACGCCCGTGTAGCGGGGAAGGTCTCTCTGGAGTGCGGTGGGCCGCTTGCTTGCGTGGTCTGCCGCTACCCAGCCTTCCCCCGTGTAAGGGCTAGTGTGCGACAGTGACGGGACCCTCAGGTCGCGTACCTGTCGCTTGGTGAGGGAGCGAGCGAGAATGTTCGAGAGGTTTACCGACCGGGCGCGGCGGGTTGTGGTCCTGGCTCAGGAAGAGGCCAGGATGCTGAACCACAACTACATCGGTACCGAGCACATCCTGCTTGGCCTGATCCACGAGGGCGAAGGCGTCGCAGCTAAGGCACTTGAGTCGCTTGGCATCAGCCTGGAGGCCGTGCGTCAGCAGGTCGAGGAGATCATCGGGCAGGGCCAGCAGGCCCCGTCCGGCCACATCCCCTTCACGCCCCGGGCCAAGAAGGTGCTCGAGCTGTCCCTGCGCGAGGCGCTGCAGCTCGGCCACAACTACATCGGCACCGAGCACATCCTGCTCGGCCTGATCCGCGAAGGCGAGGGCGTCGCGGCCCAGGTGCTGGTCAGGCTGGGCGCCGACCTGAACCTGGTGCGCCAGCAGGTGATCCAGCTGCTGCACGGCTACCAGGGCAAGGAGCCTGCGGCGGCCGGAACCTCGTCAGAAAGCGCCCCTTCCACGTCGCTGGTGCTTGACCAGTTCGGCCGCAACCTGACGGCCGCGGCCCGCGAGGGCAAGCTCGACCCGGTAATCGGGCGCGAGAAGGAAGTCGAGCGGGTCATGCAGGTGCTGTCCCGCCGGACCAAGAACAACCCGGTCCTGGTCGGCGAGCCCGGTGTCGGCAAGACCGCCGTCGTCGAGGGCCTGGCCCAGCGCATCGTCAAGGGCGAGGTGCCCGAGACGCTGAAGGACAAGCAGCTGTACACGCTGGACCTGGGCGCGCTGGTCGCCGGGTCCCGGTACCGCGGTGACTTCGAAGAGCGGCTGAAGAAGGTCCTCAAGGAGATCCGCACTCGCGGCGACATCATCTTGTTCATCGACGAAATCCACACGCTCGTCGGGGCGGGTGCGGCCGAGGGCGCGATCGACGCGGCCTCGATACTGAAGCCGATGCTGGCCCGCGGCGAGCTGCAGACGATCGGCGCGACCACGCTCGACGAGTACCGCAAGCACCTGGAGAAGGACGCCGCGCTCGAGCGCCGGTTCCAGCCGATCCAGGTCGCCGAGCCGACGATCTCGCACACCATCGAGATCCTCAAGGGCCTGCGTGACCGGTACGAAGCCCACCACCGGGTCTCGATCACCGACGACGCGCTGGTGGCCGCGGCGCAGATGGCCGACCGTTACATCAGCGACCGGTTCCTGCCGGACAAGGCGATCGACCTGATCGACGAGGCTGGCTCGCGGATGCGCACCCGCCGCATGACGGCCCCGCCGGACCTGCGCGAATTCGACGAGAAGATCGCCGAAGTGCGCCGGGACAAGGAATCGGCCATTGACTCGCAGGACTTCGAGAAGGCTGCTGCCCTCCGTGACAAGGAGAAGCAGCTCATCGACAAGAAGGACGCCCGCGAGAAGGAATGGAAGGCCGGCGACATGGACGCCGTCGCCGAGGTGAACGAGGACCTGATCGCCGAGGTCCTGGCGACGGCCACGGGCATCCCGGTGTTCAAGCTGACCGAGGCCGAGTCGGCCAGGCTGCTGCGGATGGAAGACGAGCTGCACAAGCGCGTCATCGGCCAGAACGACGCGATCAAGGCGCTGTCCCAGGCCATCCGGCGTACCCGGGCTGGCCTGAAGGACCCCAAGCGCCCTGGCGGGTCGTTCATCTTCGCCGGGCCGTCCGGCGTCGGCAAGACCGAGCTGTCCCGCACGCTCGCGGCGTTCCTGTTCGGTGACGAGGACTCGCTGATCCAGCTCGACATGAGCGAGTACATGGAGAAGCACACGGTGTCGCGGCTGTTCGGCTCGCCTCCTGGCTACGTCGGCTACGAAGAAGGCGGCCAGCTGACCGAGAAGGTGCGACGGCGCCCGTTCTCGGTGGTCCTGTTCGACGAGATCGAGAAGGCCCACCAGGACATCTTCAACTCGCTGCTGCAGATCCTGGAGGACGGCCGCCTGACCGACGCCCAGGGCCGGGTGGTGGACTTCAAGAACACCGTCATCATCATGACGACCAACCTCGGCACCAAGGACATCTCCAAGGGCAACATCTCGACCGGCTTCGCCTCGGCTGGTCAATCGACCGGCTCCTACGAGCGGATGACGAACCGGGTGCAGGATGAGCTCAAGCAGCACTTCCGGCCCGAGTTCCTGAACCGCGTGGACGACATCATCGTCTTCCACCAGCTCACCCAGGACGAGATCTTCGAGATCGTCGACCTGATGGTCGCGAAGCTGGAGGAGCGGCTCAGGGACCGCGACATGGGCATCGAGCTCACGCCGGCGGCCAAGAAGCTGCTGTCCGAGCGGGGCTACGACCCGGTGCTCGGGGCCCGGCCGCTGCGCCGGGCGATCCAGCGGGAGATTGAGGACGCGCTGTCGGAGAAGATCCTCTTCTCCGAGATCAAGGCCGGCCAGATCGTCATGGTCGACGCCGAGGGGACCGGCAAGGAAGCCAAGTTCACCTTCAAGGGCGTCCCGAAGCCGGAGATCCTGCCCGACACGCCGCCGGTGGAGCTGGCCAAGGCCGCTGGCTCCTCAGGCTCCGGCATCGAGGCGCCGGACCGCGGCGGCCAGGCCTCGGCCTCGTAACCCAGCCGAGCCCGGGGCGAACTCAAGCCCGAGCGAACTCCGAGGGCCCCGACACGCAACCGTGCCGGGGCCCTCGGCCGTCCGGGTCGGCCGTCCGGGTCGGCCGTCCGGGTCGGCCGTCCGGGTCGGCCGTCCGGCCGCCAGCCAGCCCGGGCCGGGCCGTGGTGGCCGTCCCGGCGGCCGCGGAGAAGCGGGCGTTAGGCGGGGTGGTCGCCGGGGAGGCCGATCCGGTCGCGGGTGTAGGACTGGGCGAGGCCGTCGGCGAGCAGGGCCACCAGGACGCGATCTCGCTGCGCGCGATCCGGCCAGTCGGCACCGAGGCCAGCCGCGGGCACGGGACCGCCCGCGGCGCGCAACACCGCGAGCAGCGCGCCCCGGCACTGGCGGTCCGAGCCTTCGTAACGCTGGGCCTTGCGCGGGCTCAAGGCGGCGGGCCGGCCGCCTTGCCGCCACGAGCACCGGGCGGCGGCAGGGCAACGGTCACACTCTGGCCGGGCGGCCGTGCAGACCAGCGCGCCGAGTTCCATCAGGGCTACCGACCAGGTCGCCGCCCAGTGGGATGACCCGGGGAGCCAG
>JBPCKO010000142.1:0-14128 GCA_051004215.1 Streptosporangiaceae bacterium
ATTATGATGATGGCCTAACAGGGGGAGCTGCCCCGCTGCGGCCTGGGTTCTCCCGGGCTAGCCGAGGGGTGGCGCGGCCGCGGCCGCGACCTCCGGTTGCTTGTCTTCGCTGGGCCGCGCCAGGGTCAGCGGACCGTTGCGGAACAGGACCAGCGCCACGACCGAGCCGGTCAGGAAGATCGCGGCCGACCACCAGAACGCGATCGTGTAACCGTGGATGAGCGCAGCCGCCCGCAGTGCCGGGCCTGGCTTGCCGCCGACCAGCGTGGCCGGGCTGAGGTGCCCGGCGATGTACGCGGCCACGGCGCTGGCGAAGATCGTGTTCAGCAGCGAGGTACCGACCGAGCCGCCGAGTTGCTGCCCGGTGTTGACGGTGGCGGAGGCCACGCCCGCATCGCGCGGCCCGACGCCGAACGTGCCCGAGTTAAAGACGGGCGCGAACACCAGCCCGAGCCCCACGCCTATCAGCAGCAGCGAAGGCAGCACGTTGCCGACGTAGGTGGAGTGCACGGTAATCCTGGTCAGCAGCGTGAGGCCGACCGCCGCGATCAGCAGGCCGGTCGGCGCGAGCGGCCGCGGGCCGAACCTCGGCATCAGCACGATGTTCGTCGTGATTGAGACCGTCATCAGGCAGCCGACCATGGGCAGGAACGCTACGCCGGTGATCACCGGGGTGAAGCCAAGGGTCTGCTGCATGAAGTAGGTCAGGAACAGGAAGATCCCGAACATCCCCGCCGACGCGATCAGGATGGTCAGGTAGGCGCCGGCCCGGTTCCGGTTGGCCACGATCCGCGGCGGCAGCAGCGGCTGGGCCGCGCGGGCCTGGCGCCAGCCGAACAGGACCAGCAGCAGGACCCCGGCGGCCAGGAAGCCCCAGGTCGAGCGCGCGTGCCAGCCGTGCGTCGCGGCATTGGAGAAGCCGTAGACGATGCAGAACATGCCGGCCGAGACCAGCGCCGCCCCGGGCAGGTCGAGCCTTGGCCTGGCCTGCCGTTCATGCCTGGGCAGCAGCATCACCGCGCCGACAACGGCCAGCCCGGCAAAGATCAGGTTCACGTACAGGCACCAGCGCCAGGACAGGAACTCGGTGAGCACCCCGCCGAGCAGCAACCCGATCGCACCGCCCGCGCCCGCAACCGCTCCGTACAGGCCGAACGCCTTGCCGCGCTCGTCGGGATCGCTGAACGTCACGGTGAGCAGGGACAGCGCCGACGGTGCCAGCAGCGCGCCGAAGGCGCCCTGGCAAGCCCGCGCGGTGATCAGCATGGTGAAGTTCACCGAGGCGCCGCCGATGGCGGAGGCGGCAGCAAACCCGATCAGGCCGATCAGGAACGTCACCTTCTGGCCGAGCAGGTCGGACAGCTTTCCGCCCAGCAGCAGCAGGCTGCCGAACGCCAGCGCGTAGGCGGTGATGACCCATTGCCGGTCGACCAGGTTGAAGCCCAGGGCGCGCTGCGCCGACGGCAGCGCGATGTTCATGATCGTCGCGTCCAGCACGATCATGAGCTGGGCCAGCGCGATCACGCCCAGGATCAGCCACCGCCGCGGATCGCGCTCCGCACTGGGCGACATGGCCCCGCTGCCGTTTGCTCCGCTGCCGATGCTGGCCGCACTCGAAGACATCGGTCCCCGCCAATCTGGAGGTAGGCACTCCGGATAGGGCCGACCCTACCACGATCCGGAGCAGCGTCCTCCGCTTGGGGTAAGCTGACCGTCATGGACCTCGAGGTCGCGGCGGCCGAGTCAGAGTGGCCGGGCGGGCCGGCCAGGGAGCGTCCGCTGCGCCGGGACGCCGAGCGGAACCGCCAGGCGATTCTGCGCGCCGCGGCCGACGTCATCGGCGAGCACGGACTCGAGGCCAGCCTGGACGACGTCGCGCGTCGGGCCGGTGTCGGGATCGGCACCGTCTACCGGCGGTTCCCGTGCAAAGAGGCGCTGACTGAGGCTCTGTTCGCGGACCGCCTCGATGCCCTGGTCGTGGTCGCGGAGCAGTCCCTGGCCGACCCCGACCCCGGGGCCGGCCTGTATCGCTTCCTCGAAGGCGCCGCCGAGCTGCTCGTCGCCGACCGCGGGTTGAGGCAGATCCTGATGTTCGCCCCGTTCGGGCACGACCAGGCCTGCCAGGCGAGAGAGAAGCTCCAGCCGGTGGTGGCCAAGTTGATCGTGGCGGCGCAGGCGGCCGGGCTGGTCCGCGCCGACCTGCAGCCCACCGACATCCCGCCGATCATGCAGATGCTGGCCGCGGCGGCGGACTACGCGCGGCCGGTGCGGCCCGATGGCTGGCGCCGCTATCTGCGGTTGCTACTCGACGCCCTGGCCCCCAGCCGGGGTGAGCCGACCGTGCTGCCCGAGCCCGCCCTGACCCCGGACGAGCTGCAGGCGGCCATGCGAGCCCGGCGGTCCAGCTGCCGCGGCTGACCGCGGCGCCAGGCCAGCCAGCGAGCGGAACCTCCGGCGCAGTCTCCAGCCACGCGATGCTAGCCGCGCGGCCGTCCCGCGGCCTGGAGGCGGAGGGCGAAGATCGCCGCCTGGACGCGGTCTTGCAGGTCGAGTTTGGTGAGGATGCCGCGGACGTGGGTCTTGACGGTCTGCTCGCCGATTCCCAGCTCCCCGGCGATCTGCGGTTGCTGTGACCGCGGGCGATCAGCCGGAGCACATCGCGTTCTCGCCGCGATAGCTGCTGCGGGTCCGGCGGCGCCGGCCGGCGGAGCGCCTGGGTGAGCCGGGTCAGCAACTCGGGGCTGAGGCTGGCGGTGCCGGCGGCGGCGTCGCGGACGGCGGCGATGACGTGCTCGGCCGAGGCGGTCTTGAGCAGGTAGGAGGTCGCGCCGGCCTGCACGGCGCGGACGAGGTGGTCGTCGTCGGTGGCGGAGGTGAGGACGACGATGGCAGGCCGGTGCGGCGCATCGCGCAGGGCGGCGAGGACGGCGTGCCCGTCCAGTCCGGGCAGGTACAAGTCGAGCAGCAGAACGTCCGGGCGGGTGGCGGCGGCGACGGCCACCGTCTGCCGACCGTCTGCGGCTTCGCCGGCGACCTCGATGTCTGGTTCCTGCCCGAGCAGGTAACACAGCCCTTCCCGGACGACGCGGTGGTCGTCCGCGATCACCACGCGGATCGTCACGGCACCGGCACCTTGACGGTGAGCACCGCGCCGCGCCCGGGCGCGCTGTCGATATCCACGGTGCCGCCGACTTCGGCGACCCGGTCCCGGATGTGAGTCAGCCCGGAGCCGGCGTGCGGCGCGGCCGGGTCGAAGCCGGTGCCGGTGTCGCGGACGGCCAGCTCGATGTGCCCGTCCTGGAGGGTCACCGACACGGCAAGCTGGCCGGCGTTGCCGTGCCGGACGGCGTTGGTGCACGCCTCCTGGGTGATGCGCAGCAGCGCGTGCTCGACGTCCGCCGGGACGGCGACATCGTCCAGGCTGGCGTCGACGGTCACGCCGAGCCGGTCGTGGTAGGCCGCGCAGATCTCCTGCAGGGCCGGGGCGAGCCCGGTGCCGCCCTGGCTGGCCGGGCGCAGCTCGAGCAGGAGCGTCTGCATGTCGCGCAGTGCCTCCTCGCTGATCCGCTCGATCGCATGGACCTGCTGGTTGGCCGGGTCGGCCCGGCGCATCCCGGCGGCGATCATCCGCAGGGCGAACAGGTGCTGGGAGATCGCGTCATGGATCTCCCGCGCGATCCTGGCTCGCTCCGCGGCGCGCGCGTCGCCGCTGGCTCGCTGCCGTTCGGCGGCCAGCGCCGAGCCGAGCTGGCGGGTCATGGTGGTGAAGTTCGCCTCCAGCTGGCCGACCTCATCCCGGCCGGAGACGGGCAGGGTGACGGTGTAGTCGCCGTCAGCAACCGCGACGGCGGCTTGCTCAAGTCGGCATATCCGGCGGACCAGGCGCCGCGAGGCCAGCTGCCCGAACAGCACCCCGACCGGCACCACGGCGAGCAGCAGCGCCAGGGGACCCGACAGCAGCGCACCGCCCTCGCCATGGTGAAACAGATCGCCCCAGGCCCGGACCGGGGTGACGAACCTAGGCGGCGACCATGGCACCTGGACATAGACGTAGCTGACTAGCCCGGGCGAGCGGCCCGACGCCGGGCTGCCGCTGGCGCGGCCGTGCGACCGGACCATCCAGAACAGCACCTGGCCGCGCGGCGTCGCGACGCTGCCGCCTTTGAGGTAGATCTTGCCGCCCGGGATCGGCGTGCTCGCCTGGACCGGGAGCTCACGGGCCGCCGCATGTCCTGGCGGAAACGCCGAAGGCGCGGAGGACGCGAGGACCGTGCCGTCAGCGGCGATCGCTACGACCGCCGTGACCGGCCTGCCGCTGCGAATCGGGCCGGTGATCGCCAGAACCAGGAGCGTGCCGTCCGGGCCGATTTTGGCCGCGGTTCCCGGCTGCGCCGGCTGGCCGGGCACGCCGAGCAAGGTTCCGGCGGGCACGCCGCCCGGATAGCGCTGAGCGAGACGACGGGCGTAGGTCGCCGCGGTCTGGCTCACCGCGTAGTGCAGCCGGGACTGCAACTGGTCGCTCGCTACCAGCGGAGCTACCTGGAAGCAGACCACGAGCACCTCGACCAGCACCACTACGGCGAGCGTGATGAGTATGTAGGACGCGATCAGCCGGCCCGACAACCCCCATCCTCTGCGTCGCCCGTGGTCCAGCACACGGGCACGCTACCCGCTGCGAACCTTCCGGCGGATCCCTCCAGCGAGGGACCCCCGCTCCACCAGGTGCGTGATGCGCCCGCCGCCGCCCGCCGGGACGCTGACGGCCATGAACCCACAACCTCCAGTCCAGCCGCTACCGCACGCCGCAGCACCTCCCGGCCGGCGGCCGCCCCGATGGCCGTGGCTCGCGGCGGCGGCCCTGACGGCGGCCCTGACCGCCGGCCGCGCGTCCGGCACCGTCACCGGCCGCACGGCCGCGACGACGGCGACGGCGCCCGCTGCGACCGCGACCGCCGCGACCGCGATGGTGAACTGTGCGCCCCCCGCGGTCAAGCAGCCACCGTGCTACAGCCCGCGGGCGTACGAGGTGGCGTACGGAGTCGCGCCGCTGCTGAACCGCGGTATCGACGGGCGCGGCCAGTCCGTGGTCATGCCCGAACTGGCCAGCGGCCCGCCCGCCACCGACATCCGCAAGGACCTGGCCAGGTTCGACCGCCGGTTCGGCCTGCCCCCGGCCAGGCTGCACATCGCGAACACCGTCGCCCGGTCCAAGACGCCCTACCTCGCCGGCGACGAGGAAGTCACCGACACCGAGATGGTGCATGCGATCGCGCCAGGCGCCACCCTCGACGTCGTCCTGGTGCCTCAGAGCGCCATCTCCAGCAGCGCGAACTTCGCCGCCGCGGTGACCAAGGTGGTGCAAGCGACCGTCGCGCTGCACGCCGCGGTGATCTCCATCAGCGCCAGCGACGGCGAGCGCTTCTTCACCCGCGCCGAGGTGGCGGGGATCAACGCCGCCATGGAGCAGGCTCGCGACCACCACGTCACGGTCCTCGCATCGTCAGGCGACCTCGGCGCGATCAGCGACGACGGGCCGCCCAGGCAGGTCAGCCTGCCGACCTCTGACCCGCTGGTGCTCGCGGTCGGCGGCACGATCCTGGATGCGGCCGATCCGGGCGGCGCCTACCTGGGCGAGATGGCCTGGAATGGTGGCACCGACGGCTCCGCCGGCGGCTACAGCCGCCTGTTCGCCCGGCCCTCCTACCAGGACGGCGCGGGCCGGGTCTCCGCGCACCGCGGCGTCCCCGACGTGGCCGCCAACGCGGCCTCGGCCACCGCCATGGCGCTGGAGTACAGCGATGGCGAGTTCCGGCCGGCCTCGGGCACTAGCGCCTCCACCCCGCTGTGGGCGGGCTTGATCGCCCTGGCCGACCAGGAGGCCGGCCACGACCTGGGCTTCCTCAACCCGGCCATCTACGCCATCGCCCGGGGCCCCGCCTACCACCGGGCCTTCCACGACGTCGTCACCGGCGACAACTCGGTGCTCTGGCCCACCGGTGTCTTCGCTGGCTACACCGCCCGGCCCGGCTGGGACCCGGTCACCGGCTGGGACAGCCCCGACGCCCGGTACCTCGTTCCGCTGCTAGCCCACCCGGCCCGCTCCCGCCCCTGACCACGACTATGCGCCGACCTTGGCGGGCGCGCGCGCTCGCCGTCCGACCCGCGGCGAATCTGCGATCCGCGCTCGCTTTCTAGAATGACCTGGTGACGATCGCGCTGAGCCTCCTCGGGGACGTGCGCTGCCGGCGCCGGCCGGTGACCGGCGATCGTCCGCCGGCATTGTTCGCGGCCCTGGCCAGCGCCGGGGGCCGGACGGTGGCCGCGGACGATCTGGTCGAGCGGGTCTGGGGCGACGACGCGCCAGCCAACAGGCCGAAAAGCCTCCAGGTCCTGGTCTCGCGGACGCGCAGCGCCTGCGGGGCCGACGCGGTCGTACGCGACGGCGCGGGCTACCGGCTCGGTGCCGGGCCGGACGAGATCGACAGCCTGCGGCTCGCCCGCCTGGTCCGCGCGGCGGCTGCGGCCCTGGACCGCGACGCCGCGCTGGCCATCGCTGCCGCGGACAGCGCCCTGGCCCTCGCCGGCGGGCTGTCCCCGGCGGCCGGTTCCGGCACCGGACCGCTCTACGACATACGCGCCGCCGCCGCCGCCGACGCGCAGGCCGCCCGGGAGAAACCGCGGTTACACGCCCCGGCGCCCGCGGAGCGCGACGATCGTGAGCGTGGGTGGCGTGGTCAGCGGAACCTGGTCACCGCGGCGGCTCACAGCCGAGGATTGCCCAGGGTCCAGAGCGCGGAAATGGGCCACGCGCGGAGCCGATCGCCGAATGACAGCGGCTGACCGCCGGCGTACAGCACGATCCCGGCGATGAGCTGGTTGCCGATCCGGCGGCCCAGCCGCTGGATACCGCGGAAATCCTCGGACCGAACGGTCTCGGCGGCCTTGACCTCGATGGCAATTACTTCACCGGACGAGGTTTCCAAGACGGCGTCCACCTCGTACTGGTCCCGGTCGCGGTAGTGGTACAGGCGGGCCGGATGGTCAGCGAAGCTAAGCTGGCGCGCCAGCTCCCCGAGCACGAAGGTCTCGATCAGCGGTCCGACGGGCGCGACTGGGCTGCGTGCCCGGCGCAGGCTCATGCCGGCCAGGTGAGCAGCCAGCCCCGAGTCGTTCATGATTAGCTTCGGCGTCGCGACTGCCCGGGTGGCGAGGTTGCTGGACCAGGCCGGGATACGGCGGCCAATGAACACCAGGTCAAGCAGGTCCAGGTAGCGCTTGACCGTGCTGGCCGGGACCTGCAGGCGGCTCGCCATGGACGCCGGCACGGCCAGGGATCCGGTGGACGCGGCTATCAGGTTGACCAGGCGCCGCATGTCGGCGGGCCGCTCGATCTCGGCCAGCTGCCTGACGTCGCGGTTCACCAGGTCCGAAATGTATGACTCGAAGAACCTCGCCCGGCGCCCGGCGTCACCGCGACGGACGGCTTCGGGATAACCGCCGCGCAGCACCCGCTCGAGGTAGCCTTCCCGCCGCAGGTCAGAGGCGGCAACTTGGAGCTGGACGCCGTGCTGGATGACGGCCGCGACGAACCCGTCCGGGCCGTGATCGATCTCGCCTTGCGACAGGGGACCCAACTCGATGGTCTCGGAGCGGCCGGGCAGGAGGTCGGGGATGTCTCGCAAACCCACCAGGCGCGCTGACCCGGTGAGCAGGAACCTGCCCGGGCGTGGGTCGATGTCGACTTCATGCTTGATGGCCAGGAACAGGTCCGGCACCCGCTGCACTTCATCGATAACCAGCAGGCCGCTATGCCGCACGAAGAAACCCGGATCGGCCTGCGCGGCCGCACGGATCGGTGCGTCGTCGAGGAACCGCAGTTCCGAGCCGGGGAACCCGGCCATCACCAACCGCGCGAGGGTGCTCTTGCCGGTTTGCCGGGCCCCGTTGATCACGACGACCCGGGTGTCAGCCAGGGCCGCGGCCACTGCCGTCTGAGCATGGCGCGGGATCAGGTCCGTGGTCGGAATCATCCCTGCATGTTAAGGCATCCATGGCTGGGCTGCCGATATCTCTGTGGTCAATCTGCCGAAGTCCAACTGGTCATTTTGCCGAAGCCTCAGCGGCCACGGTGCCGACCTCGTCCGTGAGCCGTCCGTGGCGACACAGGGCCGGCAGATGCGTGGCCTGCACCTCTGAACGCGCATCCGTTCTTGCGGTGGGTCCCACGCCAGCTCGTCGCGATCGGCACGAATCCCGCTCTGTTCGGCAACCTGGGGTGTCCGGTACGCCCACACCAATTTCGTCAGCAAACGCTCGTACCACCAGCAAACCGCGCACATCACGCGCGTCGCGCCTGCTGTCTATTTCGCCATGGGCATGTTCCGACTTATCTAACAACCGCCGGGGCGATAGAAGTTATGGCCGTGCAGGCCAGGGCCGGTGATTTGCGGTTTGGCGCTGCCCGCCTGATAGGCGGTGTCCCACCACTGCCGGAAGAACGCGCCGAGCCTGGCGTGGCAGGCGCTGGTCTGCGCTGGCAGCCACTGCTGGAACTCGGCTTCGAGCTGAGCCTCGGTGACGCTGCCGCCGCCGTAGGTGCGCTGGATCTGCTGCAGTGCCCGGGTGAAGTTGCCGTGGCCGAGTATCTGCCGCAGCGCGATGTAGCCGATACCAGGTCGGTCATACGTTGATGACCCGCTGAACAGGCCGAACGCCTGCGGGTTGGACGGAGCGACGGTCCAGAAGCTCTTGGCCTGGGCGTAGTCGTGATTGAAGCGGTGCACGAGGCTGGCCTGGAACGCGGCCTGACCCTTGCGCGTGTAGGGACCGCCCGGCCTTGCGCTCCGCCAGTCGCGCCTGGTAGAGGAACTCGGCCAGCGTGGCCAGCCCCTCCTTGAAGAAGGTCAGGTTGTAGCTGCCCTCCGTGACGTTGTCACCCCACCACTGGTGCATGTTCTCGTGGTAGAGGACATCGGTGCTGATGGACCCGCCCGCGAACGTGATCATGGTCTGCATTTCCTCTTCGAAGCTTGCCTTCGGCGTGCCGACCACGACACCGTCGGAAATGAACGGGAAGCTGGTGCCGCTGAACTGGCTCTCGAATTCGGGGCGGGTCGGTGCTGCTGTCGATGGAATGGGGCACGCAGCGTCGGCGCGGCTTCTGGGGCCAGCTGGCCCCAGATTGGCGTCCCGATCGGGCTGCTGCTGGCTACCGCCATGATCAAGTTGTTCGGCCACCTCCCAGGGCCCAGCTTCGACACCTGGGGATGGCGGATCCCGTTCGCGCTGAGCCTCGTCCTCGTGGCTATTGGACTGTATGTCCGGCTACGTGTAGAGGAGAGCCCGGCGTTCAAGGAGGTTAAGCGGGAACAGGCAGTCGTGAAGACGCCGGTGCTGCAGGTCTTCAAAGACCCGCCCCGCGAAGTCATCTCGTCGGCGTTCATCCGGCTGTCGGAGCAGGCGCCGTTCTACCTGTTCGTCACCTTCGTGCTCGACTATGGCACCGGCCACCTCCGGCTGTCGGGCGACTCGCTGCTCAACGACACGCTGGTTGCCGCGGCTATCAGCCTTATCAGCATTCCGCTGTTCGGCTACATATCAGACCGGATTGGCCGGCGCCTGATGTGCGGGATCGGCATCGTCTGCGTGGCCGCGTTTGCCTTCCCCTACTATGCCCTGCTCAACACGAAGATGGCCGGACTGGTCCTGCTCGCCATCGTCCTGTCACTCGTCTTCCACGACATGCAGTACGGCACGCAATCGTCGCTGATCGCAGAGAGCTTCGGACCGGCCACCCGCTACAGCGGCGCTGGGATCGGCTACCATCTGGCCTCGCTCATCGCAGGCGGCCCGGCGCCGCTCATCGCGGCCGCAATCGTGAGCGCGACCGGATCGAGCACCTGGGTCAGCATGTACATAGTTGGCTGTTGCGTGCTCGCCATGGCAGCGCTGCTGATTATGCCGCGCTGCCCGACAACACAGGCGCCGTCACGGTTCGACGAAGCTGTCGAGCGCCCTGTCACCACCGGGCAACAGGTAGCAGAAACCTGATCGGGAAGCTGGGACCCGAGCAGGAACCGCATTCTGGCTCGACCTGACGAATTGCCCTCATGGGCATTCCAATTTAGGCGCTTCCTCGGCGGTGGCTGTTTCTGGCCCGCCCAGGAACTGCTGCGCCACCGGCATGGAGTCATCGCCACCCGGGTCGGCTACATCAACGAGCTCGACCGCTCGCGCACCGCGGCCGGGTTGTCCAAGGCCGCGCTGGCCCGGGCCACCGGCACCGAGCCGGCGGTCATCCGGCGGCTGTTCACCGCACCAGGAGCCAACCCCACGCGGAGCACCCTGGCCGGGGTCGCGGCCGCGCTCGGCCTGCAGGTGACCCTGGAGCCACTGCCCGCGCCAGAACGCGAACTGATCACCGCGGCTCTGCAGTCAGGTCAGGCAACGGTCGCCACAGCCAAGGTTGCCACCCAACTGCGCACTGCCAGGCCCCGCCCAGTCCTGCCTCGATAAGCGGACTCACGCCAGGGAGCGCGGGTTGCGGCCCGGTACCCCGATCCCAGCGCACGGACCCTCGCGTACTCCTGCTCCGAGATAGCGGTGCGGAACGGTTTGCTGAGCCTGGACATGCTTCCCGTCACGGCCGAACTCGCGCTCCAAGCCGGTCGGCTCCGCGTCCACCATTACCACCGCAAGCACTCAGCCGTCAGCCTCGCCGACTGCATCGCTGCGGCGGCCGCTCTCACCACCAGCTATCCGCTCGCCACCGCCGGCCCCGCCCTCGCGAACCTCGTACGCGTTGAAGGCGGGCATATCTACGGCCTGCCCGACAGCGCAGGTCGACGGCCATGACCAACGCGGCGGTACAGCTATCCCGCACCGCAGCGCCCCCGCCACCCTCACCTCCAGCCCTCTGCTCCCTTCCGCCGATAGGCGAGGCACCCGACGCCGACCAGGATCGAGAATCCGCCCAGAGCTAGGAGCCAGGTGCCCCGGAATCCGGCCGTGCCGCCCCCGCCGGTGGCTGGGGCAGCGGCCGGGATCGCACGGGCCGTATGCGTCCGCGTTGCCGACGGGCGGGTGCTCGCGCTCCGTGTTGCCGACGGACGAGCACCAGCGCTGCGCGTTGCCGACTGGCTTGCGCTTGGGGACCTGCTGGTGCCGGTAGGACTGCCGCCGGGAGATGCCGAGGTGGTGGCTCCGGGTGACAGTCTTGGCAGCGTCGCGTGCGGTGATGACGTGCATCCCGATACCGCCGCGGATGCGAGCATGGCCGCGAGGCCGACGGCAATGAGCCTCGCGCTGAAGCCCGTACCCGCGGTAGCCGTGCGCACCTTTTTGGACTCCTCGCCGACAGTTCTTGCCGAAAAGTACTCCCTATAAACAAGATTCAATGTTCTCCGCAGACATGCCATGGCATGTCTGTCAGTTGACCATTAGGCTACGCGATTAGAGAGCCTTGGGGAAGGCACGGGACGGAGCCGCGGCCTTGGCGGATGCGCAGTGGCGGCGGATAGCTGGGTTGCGCGTGGCCCTGGTATGGCCACAGGCTCGGTACCCTGACCCTCCGCCGAGGAACTCGGCGAGCATCCGCGCCCGCGCGGTCGGAGTGATCGGCGGCCTGCTCATCCTGAGCGGGACCGCCGCGGTCATCGTCGCGGTCAGCGACCAGCAGCATGCGCCGCGGCCCGCATCATCTGCCGCAGGCGCTACCAGGGCGTCCGCCGGGGGCCCATCGCTGAGGCGGTCCCTTCCGGTTTCCATCGACATCCCGGCCATTGGCGTGAAGTCGGAACTACTGCGCCTGGGGGTCAGCCGGGACGGCACGATCCGGGTGCCGTCACTGGACGCGACGCCCGGCCAGGCCGCTTGGTTCAAGGACTCGAAAACCCCCGGCCAGGTCGGTGTTTCGGTCATCGAAGGGCATGTTGACACGCATACGGGGCCGGGGATCTTCTTTCGTCTAGGAGGTCTCCGGCCGGGCGATATCGTTAAAGTGAGGCTGGCAGACGGAGCCACCGCTGTTTTCCGAATCTCCGGCGTGCGCCAGTATCTCAAATCGAAATTCCCAGCCAAGACCATTTATGCTGCTACTCGGTATTCGGCGCTGCGCCTGATAACCTGCGGCGGCAATTTCGACTTCGCCACCGGCCATTATCTCAGTTCTACCGTTGTATTCGCCCACCTCGCCTCCGCGCGGTGAGGCCGCCGTCAGCCGCGTCAGCCGTCGCGTGAGGCCGCGCCCGACAGCATGTCGCCCACTCGCACCGTGTAGGCCTCCGGCATCTACGGCCGAGGTATCGTCAATGGTAGGAAGGTGAGTGGCTAGTTGCGCTCTTGTCTCCCGGTGCGCCGGGGAATTGCGTGTCGCCCTCAAAGCTGGTTTCCGAGGTGATCGAGGACGCACCGATGAGACAGTCCGGCCATGCCGATGGCGCCCCATCCGGCACCGCGCGTGCCGAGCGCAGAATTAGCTCAGCGCCAACCCTACGGAACTGGACGATAGCCCGCCGGCTGATTGTCCTGGTGGCCATTCCGGCGATGCTGGGCCTCACGCTGGCCGCACTCCGACTCGCTGACACGGTGCGCAGCGGGGAGGCCTACGGCCGGATCGGCCGCGTCGCCGCGCTCGGTCAGCAGGTCAACGGCCTCGTGCAAGCGATGGAGGACGAGCGCGCCGACACGGGCGTGTTCATTGCGGACGGGCGCCCGGCAGCGGACCTCGCGGCGCTCAGCCGGCAGTACGTAATCACCGATCGTCGCGCAGCCACCGTGCGCCGCTTCGCTCTCCGCCCAGGCGGCGGATCGGCCCGGCCGGGGTCCAGCGCGGCAAAGATCCTCGGTGACATCGCCAAGCTACCTGGCCTGCGCAGAACCACGGCGAGAGGCCAGGCACCTGCACTGACTGTCATCAGCGGATATTCCGCGGTTATCGGGAGCCTGTTCGTAGTCAATGGCGGCATCGCCAGCATGAGCGGCAACTTGGCGCTCATAACCAGTGCGCGCACGGTCGCTTCGCTATCCAGGATGGAGAACAGTGCCTCGCTACAGCAGGCCATCCTCGACGCGGCTCTGGCTGTCGGCCACTTCGGACCCGGGGCCCTGACCGCTCTCACCACCGCGGAGGCTCGGCAAGCCAGTGACCTTGCATCCTTTCGCAGCTCAGCGACCCCAGAGCAGAACCGGGCGCTTACTTCCACCTTGGCCCAGCCGCTTGTCGGACAGGCACAATCGGTTGAACGGCGCGCGATTGCAGCCGGTAACGGCGCGCTGGCCTTGGACGGCCGAGCCAGGGAGCAATGGGCAGCCGGGCTGGCCTTCACAGTTGGCTGGATGCGAAATGCCGAGAAGCAGCTGGCGAACTGGATGGTTTCTTATGCCCAGGACATGCGTCGCAGCGCTATGCAGTCAGCGATGGTCACCACCGGTCTGGTGCTGGCCGCACTGCTCTTGGTCGTGGCGTCCACCGTGATCATTGCCAGGTCCGTGATGCGCCCGCTGGGAAGGCTCGAGGAAGCCGTGCTGGCAGCAGAGGAGGCCAGCAGGCGCGGGCATCTTAATGCGATACTCGTCGCCTCTTTAAGGCGAAGCAGTTTCCTGGTGGAACCTCTGCTGCAGCAGATCGATCGCTTCGAACTCGGCGAGGCTGACCCGGAACGTCTGGAGACGCTGTTCCAGATGGACCATCTGGCCACCCGCATGCGGCGGATCTCCGATAGCGCGCTTGCCCTGGCGGGCGATCAGGCACTGCGCCTGAGGACCGAGCCAATGACGCTGGTGGACCTACTGCGGGCCGCCGTTTCCGAGACCGAGCAGTACGACCGGGTCGTCCTGGACGTCGAGCCGGCCATCCCTCTCATTGCAAGCGCCGCGGTGACCGCAACTGCAGCAGTCGACATTGTGCACATGCTCGCCGAGTTGCTGGAGAACGCGACGACCTTCTCCCCCGCCATGACCCAGGTGGACGTGTCCGGCCGCACCGCACGTGACGGCGGCTGGCTAGTACTACAGCGGCGGGCCGTGATCTCTAGCCCGCCGGGTGTAGTGGGCTTTCCGGGCGGTGGCCTGGTGGCGGCGGCGCCAGTCTGACCATTGCTCGTGGAACGCCTGCGGGCGGGTGGCGCGG
>JBPCKO010000143.1:0-37380 GCA_051004215.1 Streptosporangiaceae bacterium
TACGGACAAATGGTTGCCGCCCACCCGTCCGGACGCCCTGCCTGCGTTGGGGGGCGCCCACGGGTTGTCTGGTCTGCCTCCGCCCCGGCTGCCGGAGACGAGCCGGGCGCTGCCCGGCTTCGGTGCCGCGGGGCTGGCGCTGGTCGAGGACCCCTCCAATGGGCCGAAGGCCCGCTGCCAGCCGGTCCGCGCCGAGCCGGCCCCGCGCTGCTATGAGATCGACGGCCCGGACCGCTGGGCCGAGCTGGCCGGCCGGTACCAGCTCGACGTGACGAACTCCCGCCGGCCCGACTGGTGGCGGGTGACCGGCTGGGCCGGTCCTTGGCTGATCCCCGACTACGCCGCCGTCGCGGCCGACTACGACGCCGTGCACCTGACCGTGCTCGGCTACCTGACCACGGCGGGACTGGCCGTGCCGGCGGGCCGGGACGGGGCCCGTACCGTGCTGGCCGGCTGGGCCCCGGACGCGACGTGGTGGCTGGCCGACCTGCTGTCCGACTCGGGCCCGGCCACGGACTGGGTGCTCGGCCGCCGCGACCCGCTGTGGACGCAGGTCACCTGATCGCGGGCTGACCGGGCAGCGAGAACGAGAGAAGGCCGAGACGTTGGCTGACCGACCGATGACCGGGAACCGGTTCACCGTGCTGACCGGAGGCCCCGGTGCGGGCAAGACGTCGGTGATCGGCGAGCTGCGCCGCCGGGGCCATCCGGGAACCCAGGAGGCGGGGCGCGCGATCATCACCGATCAGCAGCTGGTCGGCGGGAACGCCCGGCACACCGGCGACCGGGAGCTCTTCGCCGAGCTCATGCTCAGCTGGGAGATGCGCTCCTACCGGCTGGCCGAGGACGAGCCCGCACCCGCGGTCTTCTTCGACCGGGGCATCCCCGAGCTGACCGGGTACTTCCGGCTCATCGGGCGGCCGGTACCCGCGCACATGACCGCCGCGGCCCGGAGGTTCCGGTACCGGCCCCGGGTCTTCGTCGCGCCGCCCTGGCCGGAGATCTACGCCACCGACGCCGAACGCGGCCAGGACTTCGCCGAGGCCGTCGCCACCTGCGACGCTGTCACCGCGGCCTACGCCGAGCTTGGCTACGAGCTGATCGAGCTCCCGTTCGCCTCGGTCGGCGAGCGGGCCGACTTCGTACTGGCCCGCCGGTGACCGGCAGCAGCGCGATGTTCGGTGCGGACGAGCGCGACGACGTGCGTGCGGCGCTGCTGGCGCGGGCCAGGGCCGACGGGGCGATCACCGGCGCGGCGATCACGGGATCGCATGCGGCCCGCGGCGGCGACCGGTGGTCCGATATCGACCTGGCCCTGGCCGTGCGCGGGCCGGTCGGGCCCGCGCTGCACCGCTGGACCGACGCGGTGTACCACGATCACGCTGCCGTGCACCACTGGGCCCTGCCGTCCGGTCCGGCGATCTACCGGGTGTTCCTGCTGCCCGGTTGGCTTGAGGCCGATCTGGCGTTCGTCCCTGAGGAGCAGTTCGGCCCGCTCGGCCCGGACTGGCGCACGGTCTTCGGCAGGGCGGTCGACCTGCCCAGGCCGGCCGGGCCTGACCCGCGCGAGCTGGCTGGGCGAGCCTGGCATCACGCGCTGCAGGCCAGGATCAGCATCGAGCGCGGCCGGCTCTGGCAGGCCGAGTACTGGCTCGGCGCGTTGCGCGGTCAGGTCATCGCGCTCGCCTGTACCAGACTCGGATACCCGGCGGCCTACGCTAAGGGCGCGCACCGGCTGCCGCCCGAGGTCACCGGCCCGTTAGAAGCGTCCCTGGCTGGCTCGCTCGACCCGGCCGGGTTGAGGGCGGCGCTCGCCGCCTCCGCGGCGGCCTTGGCCGCCGAACTCGGCCGGACCGACCAGGACCTCGCCGGGCGGCTGAACCCGATGCTGCTCGCGCTGACAGCCGGCAGCTAACCCAGAACGGCAGTGGGAGCACTATGAACTGTGGGACGAACGCCGCCGGGGCCGAGCGACGCCGACCTGGTCCGCGACGCGCTGGCCGGGCAGCGGACCGCGCTCGCCGAGCTGCTGCTGCGGCACTGGGAGACGGCGATGTTCCTGGCCGGCCGGGTACTCGGGTCGGCGGACCTGGGCCGCGACGCCGCCCAGGAAGCGGCGATCGCCGCCATGACCGACCTGACCAGGCTCCGCAGCCCTGACCGGTTCGGCGCCTGGTTCTGCGGGATCGCGCTGAACGTGGCCCGGCGGTGGCTGCGCCAGCTCCGGCGCGAGGTCCCGGGTATGCCGGCCGGAGCCAGCGAGCTCGCCGCGCCGGCTCCCGGGCCCGACGAGGCCGCCGAGCTGGCCGACCTGGCGGCCCGGGTGCGGGCCGCAATCGGCGGGCTCGCGGCCGGCCAGCGCGCGCCGTGCTGCTGTTCTACCTCCAGGGCCTCAGCCACGCCGAGGTGGCGGCGGAACTCGGCATCTCCGCCGGGGCCGTCAAGGCCAGGTTGCACCAGGGCAGGGCCGCGCTCGCGCCACGGCTCGCGCCGATCGCCGATTTCGGAGAGGACGAATACATGAGCACACCAGCCGGCCAGCCCGAATGGATCACCGCCGACGTCGTGGAGGTTCGCCGCACCGAGGAAGCCGACCCGGCCCGGCGCAAGCACATCATGGTGCTGACCGAGCGCGGCGGCACGCGGGCGCTGCCTATCTGGATCGGGCCAGCCGAGGCCACCGCGATGGCCGTGATGCTGGCCAGCACGGAGATCCCGCGGCCGTTCACCTACAAGCTCGCCGCCAGCCTGCTGTCGGCGGCCGGATCGGGCATCGAGGAGGTGCGGATCACCAAGCTGGACGCGCCGGTCTTCTACGCCTGCGTCCTGGTGCGCACGGCGGCCGGGACGCAGGAAGTCGACGCCCGGCCGAGCGACGCGGTGAACCTGGCGCTGGCCGCCGAGGCTCCGGTGAAGGTGGACAGCGCGCTGTTCGATCTTCCCGACGCGACGGCGCACCTCGCCGAAGTCCGGAACATCTCGGTCGCCACCACCGAGATCGCCGGGGAAGTGGAGCATCACATGCGTGAGGTCAGCAAGGGCTGGTAGCTGCCATTCCCGCGGGTGTTTCGCCGCATCCGATCGTGACCGCTAGCGCGCCACGGTGCCGCCCGCCAGTACATGCCGTCCCGCCGTTCAAGGAACCCCTCGTCGATCAAGTAGCGGCGTAGCGCGGCGTAATCCTCGTGCAGGTTCCGCAGCTCGCGGTTGATCGCGCTCTCCGGGTAGCGCACGCCCGGCTCGAACCGCTGCGCGACGTGATCGAGCAAGATCAGCCGGCGCGAGCGCCTGGCCTGCACCGTGACCAGGCGTCCGTCGCGGACGAACCTGGCAGGATCTGTTCCGGTGGCTGGGTCACGGCTCAAGCATGGAAGCCGGAGCAGGCCGGGCACAAGCGAATTGCCGCCAATCGGCCGCTCAGGCGCTGACCGCGACCCCGAGCGAGTCCGCGCTGGCGAACTTCGGGCGGCCCTCATAGAACACGTCAAGCGCGGTGATCTCGAATCCCGCGGCGGTCAGCAGGTCCGCGATGGGCCTGGTGAAATGGCAGCCGCCGGCGATCCTGGCCTGCACCGGATCGAGGCGCCGCTGCCACCGCCTGACCCGTTCGTCCGGAGCGAGCCCGTGCTCGAGGAAGTGCAGCCGCCCGCCAGGCCGCAGCACCCTCCTGACCTCGGCTAGGGCGGCGGCCGCGTCCGGGATGGTGCACAGCGTCCAGGTGCTGAGAGCCGCGCCGAAGCTAGCGTCCCCGAACGGCAGCGACTGCCCGTCCAGCCCTGATCTGGCCACCGGGAACGGGGCAGCGGCGACCCGGGCGCCGGCCAGCTGCCAGCTCAGGTCGGACGGCTCGACCGCGGCTACGCGAGTGACCCCGGCCGGGTAGCACGGCAGGTTCAGCCCGGACCCGAACCCCAGCTCGAGCACGTCGCCGGCCAGCCCGGCGCACACCCGGCGCCGCAACGGCCGCAGTCCGCGCACGCCGCAGGCCGCGTTGATCAGGCGCGGCAGCACGCACCGCTCGTATGCGCTCGTCATGATCCAGCCTCACGGGTCCGGCGGCTCTTAGCCTACGGTGATACGCCGGGCCAGCACGGCGGGACGCGGCCAGCCCACGGCGGCGAGTCCTGATCAGGCGCGCTCGCGGCGTCCGGCCAGGCCGCCGGCGAGCGCCCGGATGTGCTCGGGCCCGGTGCCGCAGCATCCGCCGATGAGCTGCACGCCATGATCAGCCCAGGTGATCGCCTGCTCGAGGTACTCGGCGGGCGTCAGGCCATCGAATACCCAGTTCGGCGGCTGCCAGTCGCCGGTCTCGGCGTACACCCCGACCGGGCCGGCGAAGTGACGGCGGATGACCTGGATCGCCTCCAGGGTCACCGACGGCTTGGCGTGCATCACGGTGACCGCGGCCGGTGCCGGGTCGGTCAGGGCGCTCACCAGATCCTCGAAGCTCTCGTCGTCTCCGAGCTCGGGCAGCCCGACCAGGGTGCCGTCCGCGCGGCGGTGCGGGCTGACGCCGAGCCAGACCGGCAGCCCGGTGCCGGCGGCGGCGCGCAGGGCGGCCCGGCCGTAGCCCTGCGCGTTGATCATTTCCAGCGCGATGAGGTCGGCGCCGCTCTCCGCCAGCAGGGCCGCCTGCTCACGGAAGTCGTCCAGGGTGGGGAAGCGGGGGTCGCCGGCCGTCGGGCCGGGATGCGGCCGGTCCAGGGCTCCGGCGGTCATGTCGACCAGGGAGAACGACGACATCGAGCCGGCCACCGCTACCGGCACCGTCGCCGCTGCCGCCCGGGCCCGCAGGGCCGCGCTGACGGCGTTGCGGTTGACCTCGACGACAAGGCCGCCAATGCCGGCGGGCTCCAGGGCCGCCCGGCTGGCCGCGTACGTATTCGCAATGATCACCTCGGCGCCGGCCCGGATGTACTCCTCGTGGACGTGCTGCACCACATCGGCCTGCTCGAGGTTTGCCCGGGCGCTCCATGCCACGTCGTCCATGGGCACGCCCTCGGCCTGAAGCTGGCTGCCGGTGCCGCCGTCGATGATCAGGAGGTCGCCGCGGGCCAGCCGCCCGGTGATCGTCCCGGCCATGCTCATGTCCGTCCCCTCTCCGCCAGCCGCCTGCTCCGCCCGTGTGTTCGGAAGCGGGGTCGCAGACCCAAATATGTGCTCAAGCCCAGGATCTATCACCCCGGGCCGGCGAGCGCCAGCGCCGGGCTAGCGCACCGGGAACTAGCGCGCCGGCAGTAGCTGCGCGCGGGAGTACGGTGAAGCCGGCCGGGTGCGCGGGGCCGCATCGGACCGGACGAGCGTGGAGGAAGGTCATGACCGGCGGGCGCGATGTCGACAACCGCCGGGCCAGGTTCGAGGAGCTGCTGACCGAGGGCGAGGCCGTGCCCGTCGAGGGCTGGGACTTCTCCTGGTTCGAGGGCCGGACCACCGAGGAACGGCCGCCCTGGGGGTATGCCCGGCTGCTCGGCGAGCGGATGGCCGCGCTGGCCGGGCACCGGGACGCGGCCGCGCTTGACCTGCAGACCGGGGGCGGCGAGGTGCTGGCCACGATCCCGGCCGGCCCGCCGGACCTGGTCGCGACGGAGTCCTGGCCGCCAAACATCGCCGTCGCCCGGCGGAACCTGGCCCGGCTGGGGGTCACGGTCGTGCCGGTCGACAGCGAGGAATCGGACCTGCCGTTCGCCGCCGAGTCGTTCGACCTGGTGGTCAGCCGGCACCCGGTCAGCGTGCGGTGGGACGAGGTCGCCCGGGTGCTGAAACCGGGCGGGACGTACCTCTCCCAGGACGTCGGGCCCGGCTCGGTCGCCGAGCTGACCGAGTTCCTGATGGGCCCGCAGCCCGATGAGCTGGGACCGACCAGGGACCCGAAGTGGTCGGTGCTGGCCGCCGAGCGCGCCGGGCTGACCGTGACCGGAGTGCGCGAGTTCCGCGGCCGGATGGAGTTCGGCGACATCGCGGCGGTCGTGGCATTCCTGCGCAAGGTGATCTGGATCGTCCCCGGCTTCACCACCGCCGCCTACCGTGACCGGCTGCGCGACCTGCACGACCGCACGGCCGCCGACGGCCCGTTCACCGCGACCACGGTCCGCTTCCTGATCGAGGCCCGGAAATAGGCGACGGAACTCCAGGCCGGCCAGCTACCGCGAAAGTCACCGAATCGCCACCGCGAAGCTGTTAACTAACCACAGCGCTCGCGCGTCTTTCCTGTGCATAGCACCGTAATGTCGCGGTGTTCGGAACCCCAGAGGAGCGGACCGTGACCTCGAGCAGCCTGTCCCGGGCCCGGAACGCTCGCCGCCGTGGCTCTCGCCTCCTGGCCGGGCTGGTCACGGCCGCGGCCAGCGGCGGGCTTGTCCTGGCGGCCGGGGCCCCGGTTCAGGCCAGCCCGGCCGCCGCGGCGCGGCAGGCCGGAGCCGCGCCGGCCTACGCGAGCTGGCCGACCTTTCACGGCGATCCGGCCCTGACCGGAGTCTCCAAGGACCCGGCGATCTCCACGGCGAACGCGAGCCAGCTCGGGGTGCGCTGGATGACCCACACGTTCGGGCCGGTGCTGTCCTCGCCGGTTACCGAGTACAGCCCGGCGCTGAACAAGACGCTGGCCTACGTGGTGAACGAGTCAGGCGACCTGGAGGCGTTCAACGTCGCCGACGGGTCGCTGGTGTGGGCCGACTCGTTCGGCGTTCCCATGCACGCCACGCCGGTCGTGTACCGCGGGCACGTGTGGATCGGCACCGCGGTCAGCGGCCGCATGATCAAGGTGAATGCGGTCACCGGCACCGTGCAGTGCCAGGTTTCGCTGGCCACCGGGGTCGACTACGCCAGCCCGGTCCTGGGCGCACCGGGCGGCGTGCCCACGCTGTTCGTCGGCGTCCAGGACAACGGCGCGGTGCCGGGCCCGATGATGGCGATCAACGACTCGACCTGCAAGGTGACGTGGCGGAGCATCCCGTACCCGATCTTCTCCGGCTCCTGGAGCCCGGACTCCTACGGCGTGAACGCCAACGGGGTGCCGCTGGTAGTCCTCGGCAGCGGCGACCCGGACTGCTCCATCTACGCGCTCAACGCCAAGACCGGCAAGAAGCTGTGGCGGGTCCAGTCGCTCACCGGCGGCCCGGCCGACTTCGGCGCGGGCACGGTGATCTCGCCACCGGGCAGCAACGGCTTCGCCGACGGCATGGCCTACGCGTCCGGCAAGGACCGCTACTTGTACGGGATCGACCTGACCACCGGCAAGGTGAAGTGGACGTTCAACGTCGGGGCGGCCACGGGCGCGAATTACTCCGGCGGCCGGTCGGCGCCAGCGCTGGCCGGCAACACGCTGGTGTTCGGAACCCCGGTCGGGGTGGCGGCCGTGAACGCGACCACCGGGCAGCCCATCTGGCTGTCGGAGAAGGCCGGTCCGCCGGACACCGAGGTGCTCTCCTCCCCGCTGATCACCGGCCCGGCCGGGCACCAGGTCGTGGTCTACGGCGACCTGAACGGCTACGTCCAGGTGCTGAGCCTGGCCACCGGCGCGCCGCTGTACAAGTTCAAGACCAGCGGTTACGTGATCAGCTCGGCGGCTGACTCGGCCGGCAACATCCTGATCGGCTCCAGCGACGGCTTCCTGTACGACCTGGCCGTCGGCGGGTCGAACAGCACCGCGCCGTCGGCCGCCGTGACCTCGCCGGCCGACGGCTCGGTGATCGCCAACCCCGGCGCCAAGCCGGTCACGGCCACGGGCACCGCGGCGGCCGGGTCCGCGGCGATTGCCGCCGTGGAGGTGGCCGTGCAGCTCGACGGGCCGGCCGGCCAGTGGTGGAACGGCGCCAGGAAGGCCTGGCAGCAGGGCCCGGTCTACAACAAGGCCACGCTGAGCACGTCCGGCGGCAGTACGCACTGGTCGTTCGGCGCGCTTGCGCCCCGGCAGGGCGGCGTGCTGTCCTTCACCGCCCGGGCCGCCGGCAGTGATCATCTGGTCAGCTCCCGGCTGGCCGCGACCACGGTCACGGTCAAATCGGTCGCCTCCGGGCCGCGGATCACGCTGTCGGTGCAGCGGGCCGCGCCGGGCTCGACGTTCACGGTGTCCGGCAACGGGTTCGGAGCCGGCGAGAAGGTCGCCCTGTCCCTGCCCGGCGACCCGCTGTCGGTCGTGACCGCGGGCAGCAAGGGCGGGTTCGCGAAGCGGGCGGTGACGGTGGCGTCCAGCTTCACCTTCGGGCCGACCGAGGTCACGGCCAGGGGGCAGCACTCGGGGCGGCTCGCCGCCACGCCGGTCTATGTCACCGGGCCGTGGGCCGAGTTCGGTCACGACCCGCAGCACACCAGCGACGAGCCGTTCGACCGCGTGCTGTCCGAGGAGGTAACGCCGGGCAAGCCGTACCGGATGATGCCGAACTGGGTGTACTCGGCCCCGGCGGCGATCGACAGCTCGGCCGCCGCGGCGGACGGCAAGGTGTTCTTCGGCGATCAGTCAGGCGTGCTCAGCGCGGTGAACCTGAACACCGGCGCGCTGGCCTGGTCGGCTACGGCCGGCGGCGCGATCGCGTCCTCGCCCGCGGTGGACGGGGCGGCCAGGCTGGTCGTGGCCGGCTCGGCCGACGGCAAGGTATACGCCTGGTCGGAGTACGACGGCAAGCCGGCCTGGCAGGTCAGCACCGGCGGGGCGGTGACGTCCTCGCCGCTCATCTACGGCGGCACCGTCTATGTCGGCTCGGCCGACCACAAGCTGTACGCGATCGACGAGAAGACCGGCGCGATCGACTGGACGGCCGGCGTCGGCGGCGCGATCACCGCCGCCCCGGCCCTGGACCCCGGCGCGTCGACGATCGTGGTCGCCGACAGCCAGGGCCTGGTGACCGCGTTCCGCACCGGCACCACGGCAACGCGTCGCTGGCAGGTCAGCGTGGGGTCGGCTGTGACCGCGAGCCCGGTGCTGACCGGCAGCCGGGTGCTGATCGGCGCCCAGAACGGCACGGTGTCGGCGTTCTCGGAGTCGGCCGGCAAGCCGCAGTGGTCCAGGTCGGCCGGGTCGACGGCGATCACCGGATCGATGGCCTACCAGGCGCCGCACCTGTACGTCGGCACTGCCGGCGGCACGCTGACCGCGCTGAACACGACCAGCGGGTCGGTGCTGTGGAGCGAGCCGCTGGCCGGGCCGATCACCGGGCTGAGCGTGACCAGCGGCATGCTGTTCGCGGAGTCATCCAACGGCGAGGTGTCGGGGCTGCGGATCGGCGGCGAGGTGGTATGGCTGGCCAAGGCCGGCCCGGGCCTGGCCGGGACCCCGGTGATCATGGACAATGCCGTCTTCGTGGGTTCGCAGGACGACGGGATGTACGCCTTTACCCCGTACGGGGAGCCGGCCGTCTGAGAAACGGCCCCGCGGATCTCAGTCGCGCAGCATCGACTCGACCGTCGCCCTGACCCCGCCGTCCAGCCGCCGCGGCACCAGCCGGGTCCCGGCGCCAGCCTCCCGCGCGTACGAATGCAGCCGCCCCCCGGAGCGGGCCAGCACCAGGTCCGAGCTCTCGCCGGCGACTTCGGCTGATCCCCAGATCGTGTACCTGGTCACCGTGACCAGCGCGGACCGTTCGGCGCCGGCCAGGATGGCGTCGGTGTCCTGGCCGTCCTGGCCGCCGGCCTCCTCGCCGCGCGGCAGCCAGCTGGCCAGCCGGTCGAGCGCCTCGCCGGCCCGGTACAGGCCGAGCTCGTGCACGCCGAGCGCGTCGATGCGGACGACCAGGCTGACCGGTTCTGGCATGGGCAGCAGCAGGATCCGCCACGGCTCACCCGGCTCGGTGCCGGTCGCCCGCGCGTCCAGCACCAGCCGGGCCCGCTGCTGGAAGGCGACCGCGATGCCGAGGTCGCCGCGGACCTGAACCTGGCCGTCACCGGAACCCGCGATCAGCAGCTGCCGGGCCGCGAGCGAGCGCACCGCCTCGGCCAGTACCTCGTCCGACGGCCTGGCCTCCAGGAAGTCGACGATCGCGTCGACCGCGGTCAGCTCGGCGATCGTGTAGGCGCCGAGCAGCACCGGGCCGGTGCCGACCAGGTCCACCACCGAGGTGACCAGGCCCTGCGGTACGGCTGCCTCGCCCAGCTGGCCCTGCCCTTGCGGGCCCCGGCCAGCCTTAGCCGCGTCGGTCACGACAGTCCTCCTTCTGCCCAGCGATGCTCAGGGACGCTCTCGCGCGGCCGGCCCAGAATGCCGGCCGCCAGCGCCGACGGCGTCTCGGTCACCCAGACCGGCGAGCTGCCGAACAGGCCGCGGCCCGCCCGGCCCGGCAGGGCCTGGCCCAGCTCCCGGGCCGGGTCGGCCCGCACCGGCGGCGGGAACCGGCCGGCCAGGTCGGTCGAGACCGCGGTGACGTCGTCGGACTGCTCGATGTGCCGCAGGGTCGCGGCGAGCGCGTCGGCGACCGGGCCGGAGATCGGGGTCGGCACGGCCACGTCGGGCGACAGGTACATCGGCCGGCGCTCGGTGCGCCTGGACAGCCCCCACGGGCCGACGTTGCTGCGGGTGATCCGGTAGACCACGTAGTCGGCCAGGTGCCGCAGGTCATCCAGGCTCGGCAGCTTGCGCTTGCCGAACGCGGCCGGGGTCTTCTCGAGCTGGACCCAGGTGCCCTGGGCCGTGCGGCCGTGCAGCTTTTCCCGCACGACGTGACCGCGCATGCCGATGTCGGGGTACTCGGCCTTGTCGATGTCGCGGTGATGGCTGGAGATCCGGTCGTGGCTGACCTTCGCGAAATGCCAGGCCTCGTACAGCTGGGGATCGTCGATCAGCACGTGACCGCCGCACAGCACGTCATGCAACTGCGGGACCTGGAGGCCGTGCCGCTCCAGGTCGGCCACGATGGCGGCCTCCTCCGGGCTCAGCCGCCCGACCGCGGCCAGCAACCCCTTGCGGTACTCCCCGGCCCTCGCGGTCAGCTCGATCAGCAGCCGCACCCTGGTTTTGATCAGCTCGGCCTGCTCGGCCGGCAGGGCCTCGGCCTGGCCGCCCTTGCTCAGGCCGAGCGTGCTGGCCAGCTTCTGGCGGGTGCCTGTCACACTGGCTGCTTTCCGCACGACGCGTGCTGCTAATCCTGATCTGGGCTAGACGTGGCCTACGCCGGTCGCCTGCTCCGACAACCGCTTTGTCGCGTCGTCCAGCGCCTGCGACATCGTGGTGCTGCCGGTGTGACCGGAGTCCTCGATGACGATCAGTTCGGCGCCCGGCCACGCCGCGGCCAGTTCCCAGGCGGTGATCGCCGGGCCGCTGATGTCGTTGCGCCCGTGCACGAGGATGCCGGGGATGCCGGCCAGCACGCCCGTGTTCGCGATCAGCTCGCCGTCGGCGAGGAAGCCGTCATGGCCGAAGTAGTGCGAGCAGATCCGGACGAAGGCCACCCTGGCGTCGTCCGGCCGACTGGAAAAGACGCCCGGGCTGCCGTTGACCTCGCCCGAGATGACCGCGTCCTCCCAGGTCATCCATTCGGCCGCGGTCCGCTCGCGGACCACGGGGTCCGGGTCTTCCATCAGGGCCGAGTAGGCCAGCAGCAAGGGCTCGATCGGCGGCTCGGCGTCGGTCGGCAGCTGGTAGCCGGCTACGCCGGGATAGTCGCGGAACCGGGCCCAGGCCTCCGGATAGAGCCGCCCGGCTCCGCGGTAGAGCCAGTCCAGCTCCAGGCGCCGGGTCGAGGTGACGCTGACCAGCAGCATCCCGGCGACCCGGTCCGGATGCCGCTGCGCGTAGGCCAAGGACAACGTCACCCCCCAGGATCCTCCGTACAGGAGCCAGCGGTCCACGCCCAGGAACTCGCGCAGTTGCTCCATGTCACCGATGAGGTGCGTCGTGGTGTTCCTGCTCATATCTGCCGCCGGATCGCTGGCGTGCGGCCGGCTGCGGCCGCAGTTGCGCTGGTCGAACAGGATGATCCGGTGCCGCTCGGGGTCGAACCGCTTGCGCTGGCCGGCCGAGCAGCCTGAGCCCGGGCCGCCGTGCACGACGAGAGCCGGGAGGCCGTCCGGGTTCCCGCAGGCCTCCCAGTAGACCTGGTTGCCGTCACCGATCTCCAGCAGGCCAGTCTGATACGGCTCGATCGGCGGATACGGCACGGCGTGTCCTGTCTTCGGCGGGCAGACGGCCGTGCGACATTCTCCGGCATTGGACGGCAGTTGTACATTCGACTCCATGGTGCTGGGCGAGCTCGTCTACGGCCTGTACACCCGCCGGCTCCGGCGTCAGCTCGCCGGAGGGCCGCTCCCCCGGCATGTCGGGCTGATCATGGACGGGAACCGGCGCTGGGCCAGGCAGGCCGGGATGGCCAACCCGAGTCTCGGCCACAAGCATGGCGCCGAGCACGTCGAGGACCTGCTGAGCTGGTGCGAGGCGACCGGGATAAAGCACGTCAGCGTGTTCTTGTGCTCGACCGAGAACCTGCAGCGCCGGGGCGACGCCGAGGTCGCCTTTCTCATGCAGGTCACCGAGCACATCGTGGCGGACCGGCTGGCCCGGGCGGACGCAGGCTGGCAGGTGCACCTGGCGGGCACGCTTGACCTCCTGCCCGACAGCACGGCCGGGGCGCTGAAGGAAGCCGCCGCCGCGACCAGGGACTGCGCCACCGGCCGGCACATCACGCTGGCGATCGGCTACGGCGGCCGCCAGGAGCTGGTCGACGCGATCGCGTCGCTGCTGCACGAGCGGGCGGCGGCCGGCCAGACCATGGACGACCTGGCCGGCGCGCTGACCATGGACGACATCGAGCAGCACCTGTACACGGCCGGCCAGCCCGATCCCGACCTGGTCATCCGCACCAGCGGCGAGCAGCGGCTGTCGAACTTCCTGCTCTGGCAGAGCGCGTTCTCCGAGCTGTACTTCTGCGACGCGTACTGGCCGGCGTTCCGCGAGGTCGACTTCCTTCGGGCGCTGCGCAGCTACGCGGCCCGGGCCCGCCGGTACGGCGCCTGATCCCGGCAAACCGAAAGGAGTCCCCGGCATGAGCGCATGGGGCAAAGACGTCGGCGCGATCGTCCTGTTCACCGAGGACCTGGCCGTGGCCAGGACGTTCTACGCCGACGTATTCGGCCAGCCGCTGGTCAACGAGGACGAGACGTCGGCCGTGTTCAAGTTCCCGAACACGATGGTGCTGGTCGTCGACGCCGCCTCGGCCGCCGAGCTGGTCACGCCGGCCCCGGTCGGCCCGGGCGGCAGCGGGCCGCGCTGCATGTTCAGCGGGTTCGTGCCCGACGTCGACGCGGTCTGCGCCGAGCTGGCGGCGAAAGGCGTCCCGTTGCTCAATGGCCCGGTCAACCGGCCCTGGGGCATGCGGACGGCCGCGTTCGCCGATCCGTCCGGCCATCTCTGGGAGATAGCGCAGGAGCTGCCGGCGGCGTGAGCCCTGGCGGTCGTCCCAGGTGCCGTCAGTCAGAGCCGTCCTGCCAGCTCCCCTACCCCGTCCGGATACAGCGGCGGGGTGGTCGCCCTCGCCGGCCGCCAGATCACGCGGGTAGGGCTGGCGGCGTCCCTGACGGCTTGATCGGTCACCTCGTAGGCGGCTTCGTCGGCGAAGCCCGCGCTGAAGACGAACACCACCTCGTGCTGGATGACACCGTCCCAGGAAAAGATGTTCTCCAGCACGCCGGCCAGCCTGACGCCGGTCAGCTCCTGGCCGATCTCCTCGGCGATCTCGCGTTCGATCGTTCCTTGGGCTCGCTCGCCCAGCTCGACGTGACCACCGAGCGGGCGCTGGAATAGCTCGCCGGCCTGGTTCACCCCCACCGATACCAGCAGTGCTCCGTCCCTCGGCCGCCGGATCAGCACCATCGCCTTGACGACTTGCCCGCGCCCGCTCACATCCCCGTCGTATCACGCCCGCCTGGCCGGGCACTGCCTGCTCGCCGCGTCACCTTCACGGCCGGCTTGCCGCTCCGGCGATCTGACAGTGTGGGTGGAGTTGCCCTGCTCTGGCGATAACAACTCCACCCACAGAACCAGACTCGGCTTGGGCGGCCAACGCCCGGCTACCCGGGAGGCGGCGCAGAGGGATCAGACGGCGCAGCCGGGGCTTGGCCACGGCGACCGGGTTGCCGTCCGGATCTTCGACGTAGGCGAGTCGCTCGCCCCACGGCATGTCGGCCGGCTCGCCGAGCACCGGCACGCCCGCGCCGCGCAGGTCGCCGACGACGGCATCCACGGCATCGACGTAGACGAACATCTCGAACCGTAACCCGCCACCGCCAGCCGGGCGTCCGTATTGCCGGGCCGGCCAGCGGGCGGCGACCACGGCCAGCTCATAGCCGCCGCGGCGCAGGCCGATGTAGC
Source organism: Streptosporangiaceae bacterium (assembly GCA_051004215.1). Classification (GTDB taxonomy): domain Bacteria; phylum Actinomycetota; class Actinomycetes; order Streptosporangiales; family Streptosporangiaceae; genus Chersky-822. Next base: position 14,291 of record JBPCKO010000143.1, read on the forward strand.
CGGGCTCGCCCTCGGCCGGGAGCTCGAAGAACCACCGGAACCCGAGCCGCTCGTAGAAGGCGGCCGACACACGGCTGGGCGGCGAAGATCACGGGGAACGCTCGGTCGGTCATGTCAGCACGGTAGACCGCCGGGGCGCCGCATTCATCCGCTCGGGGTGATGGCCGGGCACCAGAACCGCCGTTTACTGGCCGGTGCCGGGGGATTCGCGCGCAGCGGATCCTCCGGCACCAGATCGCGCGCGAACGGGGCGGCATGGGGCTGACCGAATACGAGCCGGGATCGGCGTTCCGCGGCGTGATCGGCCGGACGGCGCCAGAGTCGTCCCCGGCGTGGCCGGCCTCCGCTGCGGGCCACGCCGGGCGGCCCGAACGTGCTCATGATCGTGCTCGACGACACCGGCTACGGCCAGCTCGGCTGTTACGGCAGCCCGATCGCCACGCCCAGCCTGGATGCCCTGGCCGCGGGCGGCCTGCTGTATACGAACACGCACACCACCGCGTTGTGCTCGCCGTCGCGCTCGTGTATCATCACCGGCCGCAACCACCACGCGAACGCGAAGGCGGCGGTCAACGAGCTCGCGACCGGTTACCCGGGATACAACGGCCGAATTCCTTTCGAGAACGGCTTCCTCTCCGAGATGTTGCTGGCCAGCGGCTACAGCACGTTCATGGTCGGCAAGTACCACCTGCTGCCGTCGGAGTTCGAGTCCGCGGCCGGGCCGTTCGACCGGTGGCCGCTGGGCCGCGGATTCGAGCGCTTTTACGGCTTTCTGGGCGGCGACACCAGCCAGTGGTATCCCGACCTGGTCTGCGACAACCACCAGGTCGAGCCGCCGCGCATCCCGGCCCAGGGCTGCGAGAATGTTCCGGGCTCGGTGAATGAGACATCTCTGACGCAGCGCCTTCGGGTAGGCCTGCTCGATCGCGGAGATCAGCCCGGGCGCCCCGTCGGAGATGACCAGCAGCGGGCTGGCCAGGCCCCGGTCCTTCAGGTCGGCGAGGAAGTCATGCCATGCGTCGGCGGACTCCCCGGCACCGGGGGCCAGACCGGCGAACGCGGGCTTGCCTTCGGTGGTGATGCCCCAGGCGGCCAGGACCGGCTCGGCCGGGGAGCCGGGGTGCATCCGGAAGAAGCTGGCGTCCAGGTACAGGTAGTCCAGCGTGATCTGATCCAGGCGCCGCGTCGCCCATGCCTGGTACTCGCCAGTGATCTGCTGGCAGATGCCCGACACCGTCGACTTGGAGATCGCGGCCTGGTCGCCGAGCGCGTCGGCCAGCGTGGCCTCCACGTCGCGTACCGACAGGCCCCGGATGAAGGAGGCGATCACCAGGGATTCCAGGGCATTGGTCTTGGTGACATGGCTGCCGAACAGGCGGGACGCGAACGCCTCGGTGGTGCCGCGCAGCTTCGGCCGGGCCAGCTTGACCGGCCCGGCGGTCGTCTTGACCGTCACGTCCCGGTAGCCGTTACGCGAACCGGGACGAGCGTCCCCGGCCGTCGCTGCACGGGCATAGCGGTCCCGTCCGAGGAACTCGGTGACCTCGGCCTCCAGAGCGGCTTGCATCAGCAGCTGCGCGCCGAGCCGGGCCACCTCCTCCAAGATCTCCGGAAGCGGCCGATCCTGAGCGAACAGATCATCGATGTGGCGGTGGATACGGTCAGTAGGCGATACTCGAACAGACACGGGTGTAGGTCCTTTCCTTCGACGAGTTGGTAGCTCTTGAAGGGGAACCTACGCCCGTCGTCTTATTTACACCGGATCTTGGACGCGACCATCGGCTGCCGTCCGTCACCCAGCCGCGCTGACGGGCACATAGCGGCACGCCGTGGCGCGCAAATAGGTGGGGCAGCAATATTCTCGCATTGGCAGCCACGTCTGCCTGATCCCGAGATACGCCAGCCCGGCGCTGGGGTAGCAACTCAGGGACAAGAGCGGCGCAGCCCTCGCGTGGTACCTCTCACCTCCCATCGTGATCACTTATCGTGGCCAGACGCCGGGCCGGGGCCGCACGAGTGAGGGCACGATGTCGCACGACAAGGTCAGGGAAGCAGCTCGCAAGCGCATGGCGCAGACGGGCGAGCCGTATGCCGTCGCCCGCCGCGAGGTGGTCAGAGAGCACCAGGCAGCCGCTGGCGGGAGGGCACGTTCAGGCACGAATGGTTCCCGATCAGCTTCCGCAATTCCGGGTGGGACCGGATTACCTTCTGGCTCGACCCCCTGTTCGGCGGCGGTCCAGGCCGGTCGGGCGTGCAGGTTGACCCCGATGAGATCCAGGTTCGGATGGCCGGATTCCGGCTGTCCGTCCCGCGGAGTTCTATCCAGGCGGCCGCCCGGTCTCATTCCCGGCTCCGGGGCACGAGTGGCGTGCACGTCAGTCGGGGACGGCTGCTCGTGAACGGGTCCGCCGACGGCCTGGTGGAGCTAACAATCGAACCGCCCTGCTACACCGACCGCACGCTGAGCACCATGTTGGTCAAGGAGCGCGTGAATTCACTAGTCCTGAGCCTCGTTGACCCGGACGGGTTCATCGCTGCCGTCCGAGGAGACCCGCGCCCGCAGGAACCGTAGAGCGCGGGGCAGCCGCCGTGCTGGTCCTGACGGACGCTCTTTCTGGTGATCGCTGAGTCGCCTTGCCGTCGGTGTCAGCCCAGCATCGGCGCGACGATCGTCGCTGATCGAATCCACTTCGCTCCGGCCGCGACATTGCCCTCCTCGGCCGCCCACAGGCCGCCCTCGACATCGCGCGCGACCCCCCAGGCCGCGATGCGCTCCGGCGACAGGTCAAGAACTTCGGCCCGCTGCCGGATCCGCTGCGGCACGACCTTCGTCGCATCGGCGGCCCGGAACGGCCAGTCCAGCTGGGCGACCAGCGACCACGGGTCGAACGCCGGATCACCGACCATGGGCTTAGGGTCGATGGCCAGGAAGGGAGCACGCCGCGCGGCGAGCAAGTTGCCGGGATTGAGGTCGCCATGCACCACGACCTTCCGGGTGGCCGAGCGGGCGAGGGTGCGCAGCAACCCGATGCCCAGAGCGAGGATGCCAGGGTCTGTCCCGTGCCTCCGCAGCGCGGCGCCATATAGTTCGGCGCGGCGCTCCGCAAGATCCGCCCACAGGTCGCAGACCTGGTGCATCGACTCGAAGCACGGACCATCGGCGGCCGGAATCCCCTTGCCCCACAGGGCATTCATGAGGCCCGCCCCGATCGACAGTGCACGGTCAATGGGCACCCCGGCGTCGCGCAACGGCGTACCGGGATCGCCGCGTTCGATCAGCATCACCCACGCATCGCGGTCTTCGGCGAGCAGCCGGATGGCGCCCACGCCGTCCCACCAGCGCAGCGCCGCAGCCTCGGTCGATGCCTCGGGATGCGGCCAGGTAACCTTCAGCACCGCGTCACCGCCAGCGCGGCGTACCGGCGCCACCCAGCCGCATACACCGCCTTCGTAGGGCGCTCCCGCGATCTCCAGCCCCCAGCTGCCGCACGCGTCGGCGACCAGGTCAGGGAGCCGATCGAGCCAGGCCCGGCCATCGGCCGACGTCTCGCGGGCCGCGCGAAGGAAATCGTGCACAACGACCTGACTGGTCACGCGCACTGACCGCGGCGAGGGGTCATTGACGCGGAGAAAGGTAGTCGTGGCCGCCGACATAGATCGTGTCCCCGGCGGGACGCCGGGCGAGCGCGGCATCACTGACGGCGGCGGCGAACTCCTCAATCGTCGGGATGTCTCCGACCTGGCCGCGCCGGGCGTCGACGATGCCGGGGTTCGCGCGTTCGAGCAGCAAGACCGTGGCGGTGCCTTCGATCATGTCCCCGGAGACGACTACCAGGCTGATGCCGCGCCCGGCCAGGGCGGGAGCCTCGGCGCGCAGCGCGTCCTCCCCGGCTCGCTTGCTCTGCGCGACGGCCTCGTAGGTGCCGACCGCCGGCGTCGTGCCCCGGAAATGGGCTTGGTGACTGGTAACAAAGACGATCCGCCCACCCGGCCGCATCAAGTCCATGGCGCCCTTGACCAGGTCGAGCTGGGCATCCCGGTTCAGGCGGAGCGCATATCCCGGCTCGGCGTCGCGCTCCATGCCACCAGAAGCGTTGAGGATCAGCACGTCGATCCGGCCATAGGCGGCCTCGATCAGGGCCAGCATCCGGGAGACCTGGTGGGGACTGGTGAGACCGGCCTGGACGGCCAGGGCTTCGCCGCCGCTGTCGGTGATGTCAGCGACTACCCGCTCGACCCGCCGCCGCTTCTCGCGGTAGTTGATAACGATGCGCGCTCCGGCTCGCTTACTCGGAATGCGGGCGGTTGCCGCGCCGATGCACGGGAGGAACCAGTGATCAGCACGACTGGGGCCACACCATCAAGCTCATCCATGCAGGTCTCCCGCTTGAGGCGGCCGGCGCCGTTGTTAGCGCGTGACGATCGCGGCCAGGTGGCTCAGCGAGTTGTCGAGATGGTCGGGAGTGAACGGCGGGAACTGAATGTGCTGGCGGGGAGTCGGCCCTACCTCCGACCAGTCATAGGAGAGCGTGACCCTGGTCTCGTCCGGACTGAGCTGCGTCAGGTCGTAACGCCAGGTCCAGCCGCCGAACTCCAGCTTGCCGGTTGCCGGTGACGCATAGCCCGGCTTCCAGGAAATGACGCGTGGCGGCTCGAACGCGAGAACCAGGTTGGCCATCTCGTAGCTCCCGTCCGGGTGGTTCTCGTGGTACATGGCCACCCGGAAGACCTGACCTGAGCCGGTTAGCCGTTGGCCATCGAGGGAATCGCGAACCCGTCCAGTGCCGTCAACGGCGGCATGCCTAGATGGGTCGGCCAGCACCGCGAACACGGTTTCGGCCGATGCGCTGATCGTGGTGGTCGCGCTGACGGTCTCCTCGGTCATGGCAGCTGGTCTCCCGTTCCGCTGGATCCCACGCTTTGCGTGCGGGTCAAGGAGCATCTGGTCCATAGATACTTCAGCGAGGCTGGATCTCGCCCATCGGACCGAAGCCGTCATGCGGCGTGTCGATGTAGATGATCTGCGGTTGCGCCGACACCAGGTCGGGCGCGGTGTCGAAGAACTTCCTCACGTACGGCTGCTTGACGTGGGTGGCTCCCGCCTCGGCGTCCTTGAAGCCCTCTATGCAGACGAACTCGTTCTCATCGGTGAGGCTCCGGGCGAACTGGAAGAACAGGCAGCCATCCTCGGAGTTGACGGCCTTTGCGTAGGAATCGGCCAGTGCCAGCCACTCGTCCATCTTGTCGGGCCGGATCGGCACCTTGATGTTGATCAGGATCATGCGACCGCTCCTTTGAGACGACTGCCGTCATAATCGTGGTGCGATCATCGGCAACCGTCAAACCGCGGCACCGCCGCACGCGCCGTGACGCGCTTGCCGCTGGCTTGTCATGCTTGTGAGAGCAGGCGGGCGGCATGACTCCGTACAACAAGTGGGTCAGCTAAGGCGGAGATGCCAGGATCTGGCTTGCTGTCGGCCTGCTGGCCGTCGCGGGCGGCGTGGTCCTGGCCGGGATCCGGTTGCCGCTGCCGTCTGACCCTGCCTTGGACCGGGTCCTGATCTACGCGGTCCTTGCTTTCGTCACCGGACTCACCATGCCTCGCTCCGCCGCGGGACCTTCCACCGCCAGTCGGGCCGGCCCACGCCGTGGCAGCCATCGGAGCTAGCGGCCCGCACCTCCACGATCTCCGCCACACCGGCAAATCCTGGGCCGTAACGTCGTGCCACGACGGACGCCCTGGTGCAATGGACGATCAAGCCATCTGCCCGCCGTCCGGACGCTGGGCTGGGACTCGTGGAGCGGGTGACGAGAATCGAACTCGCACTGTCAGCTTGGGAAGCTGATGTTCTGCCATTGAACTACACCCGCGAGCACCGGCCGGTAACCCCGCCGCGCTGACCGCACACACCGCGTTGTGCGGAAGACTGCTGCCCCGACATCGTACCGGAACCGGTAGGTTGCCTGGGTGCTGCTCTCCGACAGGGACATCCGCGCCCAGCTCAACTCCGGCCGGGTCAAGCTCGACCCGTTCGCGCCGGAACTCGTCCAGCCATCCAGCGTTGATGTGCGCCTGGATAGGTTCTTCCGCGTATTCGAGAACCACAAATACCCGCACATCGATCCGGCGATCGAGCAGGCCGACCTGACCCGCCTGGTCGAGACCGAGGGCACCGACCCGTTCGTGCTGCATCCGGGCGAGTTCGTACTCGGATCCACCTTTGAGGTAGTCACGCTGCCTGACGATATCGCCGGGCGGCTGGAAGGGAAGTCCAGCCTGGGGCGGCTGGGGCTGCTCACCCACTCGACCGCGGGCTGGATCGACCCTGGCTTCTCCGGGCACGTGACGCTTGAGCTGTCCAACGTCGCTACCCTGCCGATCAAGCTCTGGCCGGGCATGAAGATCGGCCAGCTCTGCCTGTTCCAGTGCAGCTCGCCGGCCGAGCATCCGTACGGCTCGGCCATCTACGGCTCGCGCTACCAGGACCAGCGCGGGCCCACGCCGTCGCGTTCGTACAAGAACTTCTACCGCACCGAGGTCTGAGCCGCCGCCCTCACAGCGAGCCGGTGAGGGCCAGGCCGCCGAGAGCGGCCGCGATCGACAGCGGCGCGGCGGCAATTCCGATCGCGCTGGCCCGGCCCAGCGACGGTCGCGCGCCTGCGCTGCGCGCCGCGCGCAGCCACAGCAGCCACGCGAGCGATCCGGTTACGCAGAGGTTCGGCCCCAGGTTGAGCCCGACGATGAGCGAGAACGGATGGCCCGGGGTTTTCGCCGCCAGCAAGGAGGCGGCCGGCAGGTTGTTAACGGCGATGGTCGCGAGCCCGGCCACGGCCGCCGTGCCCCAGCTGTCCAGGTGGGCGAGCAGACTGGCCGGACCTGACCAGGCCCGGCCGACCGTGCCGAGCGCGACCGCGACCCCGAACAAGCCGGCCAGGACGGGCAGGCCGAGCACCTCGATGGCCGCTCTGAGCGTGGTCCTGCGCCTGACCAGGTGAACCCCCGCGGCCGCCATGCCGACGGCGGCGACCGGGATCGCCGGGGTGCGCAGGACCAGGACCAGGACGGTGGCGGTCGCCACGGCGGCGAGTCCGATGCCCGGGCGTACCCGGGCCGGCTCGCTGGGTTCGGCTGGCTCCGCGCGCAGGGAGCGGCGCTCGGCGACGGCAACGACGACCGCCGTCACGGCCAGCGCGGCCACGGCAGGCAGCCACATCCTGGCCAGGAATCCGCTGCCCGTCAGCCGCAGGTGCCCGAGCACGATCAGGTTCGTCAGGTTCGACCCCGGGAGCAGCAGCGAGCCCGCGTTGGACAGGAGCAGGCAGCCGTACAGCAGCGCGCGTTCGCTCAGTCCGCGGCTGCGGGCCGTGTACACCAGAACCGGGGTCAGGAACGCGACGGAGGTGTCGAGGTTCAGCACCGCGGTGACGATGCCGATCAGCAGGCTCGCCCCGGCGAACAACGCGACCCCGCTGCCGGTGAGGCGGGCCAGCCGGGTGCCGGCCGCGGCGAACAGGCCGTCGCCGTCGGCGACCAGGCCGATCAGCAGCAGGCCGGCGACCAGCACGAACGGCGACCAGTCCTGGGAAGCTGCGGCCTGGGCCGCGTCCGTCCGGGCGAGCAGCGCTCCGGTAGCGCCGGCTAGGCCGGCGATGGCAAGCGCCCAGGGCCCGGCTCTGGCGATCAGCCCGGCGCCGGAGTGATCGGCACCGGCGGGTGGCCCGGACCCGGGTTCGTCGCGCGCCGAAGAACCGGGCACTGTTCGCATGCGCGGACGTTACCCCATCCGTCAAGATCATCCGGCGTGTCGGTGCCGTGGCCTGGATGTATGAACCCGGGGTTTGCTACCGCTTCTGCTCCGCGTCATGCCCTCGCCGGCTAGCCGGGCGACGGAGCGAGCGGGTTTTCGTCGCCGAACGGAGCATGGATGACCCGCGCGCCCGGGTTTGGCTGCCAGGCCGGGCGGCTCGGGCACGCCAAGCGCGCCGGGTGCGTGACAAGCCCGGACTCCCGGCAGCCTAGACGCGCTCGATGATCGTCGCGTTGGCCTGGCCGCCGCCCTCGCACATGGTCTGCAGGCCGTACCGGCCGCCGGTGCGCTCCAGCTCGTGCAGCAGCTTGGTCATCAGGATCGCGCCGGTGCCGCCGAGCGGGTGGCCGAGCGCGATCGCGCCGCCGTTGGGGTTGGTCTTCTCCAGCGACGCCCCCGTCTCGGCCGACCAGGCGATCAGCACGGGCGCGAACGCCTCATTGACCTCGAACACATCGATATCGTCGACGCTGAGGTTGGCCCTGGCCAGGGCCTTGTCGGTCGCCGGGATCGGCCCGGTGAGCATGAACACGGGGTCGGCACCGATCAGGGTCAGCGTGGTAATGCGCGCCCGCGGGGTCAGGCCGTGCCGATGCACGGCGTCCTCAGACGCGATGAGCAGCGCGGCCGAGCCGTCGGAGATCTGCGAGGCGGTGGCCGCGGTCAGCTCCCAGCCCTCGCGCAGCGGCTTGAGCCCGGCCATCTTCTCCAGCGTGGTGTCGCGGCGCGGGCCCTCGTCCGTGCTGACCCCGTTGACCGGCGTGACCTGGCTCTCGAACCGGCCCTCGTCGATCGCCTGGATCGCCCGGCGGTGGCTCTCGAATGAGTACTCCTCGAGCTGCTGGCGCTTGATCCCCCACTTCTCGCACATCAGCTGGGCCCCGCGGAACTGGGAGATCTCCTGCTTTCCGTAGCGTTCGTTCCAGCCGTCCCCGAACGGGAACGCCAGGCCCTTCTCCAGCAGCGGCGCGACGGTCGAGCCCATCGGCACCTGGCTCATGCTCTCGACCCCGGCCGCGATCACCAGGTCCTGGGTGCCGGACATGACGCCCTGGGCGGCAAAGTGCACGGCCTGCTGGGAGGACCCGCACTGCCGGTCGATGGTCACGCCGGGAACCGTTTCCGGCAGGCCCGCCGAAAGCCAGGCGGTGCGGGCGATGTCGAGGGCCTGCGGCCCGGCCTGCATGACGCAGCCCATCACGACGTCCTCGACCGCCTGGGGGTCGACCCCGGTGCGATCCAGCAGTTCCTTGAGCACGTGCGCGGCGAGGTCGGCCGGATGGACGGACGACAGGCCCCCGTTGCGCCGGCCGACGGGCGACCGCACGGCTCCGACGATGTATGCCTCCGACATCCGAACCTCCACTACGGCGTACCGGGACCTATCTTTCGAGGTTACCGCGGGGTAAGCCCATCGCCATAGCCCCGGGCGGGCCGGGGCCGCGGGTACGGACGCCCGCGGCGTTGTCCGGATCGCCCTTATGCTGGAAGCAGGCGGCTGACGGGAGGCACCAATGACCGACGGCCTGATCTTGCTCGGCTTTATCGCCGTTGTCTTCGCGATCCTCGTGCTGCGCGGACGGCGCAGGCTCGGAATGAGCGGTAGGTTCAAACCCTTCATGACCGCCGTGGCCGGGTTCGCCATTGCCGTGCTGATCTTGTGGGCGACGCAACGCCATTAGCGCCCTACCCCCAAAGTTTGGGTGGGGTTAGCGCGATTGCAGTGCGGAGGGCGAGCGGAGGCACGGCGCGGAGGCGGGGTACTAGCACGCCGGTCTAGCCGCGGAATCGGGAAAGACCTCGCCGGCCCATAATCGCCCGGCCGATAAGAGGCCGGCAGTTGGCGATTTAATCAGCATCTCGAACCAGACGGCCTTGCCCTCATCCGTGGGCCGCGAACCCCACCGTCTGGCGAGCTGCTCGACCAGGTACAGACCGCGGCCGCCCTCGTCGTTCTCGCCCGCCACCCTGATCCGCGGCAGCCGCAGATCGGAGTCGAAGACCTCGACCCAGACCGAGTTGCGGCCCTTGCGGATCCGCACCATGAACTCCTGGCTGCGGGCGGCGGTCAGGACACCGGGCCCGCCGCCGAAGTCCTCGGTGAACGGCGAGTCGAGCCAGTCATCCAGCGCGCCGTTGATGGCGGCCAGCCCGGCCGTTTCCAGGGCCAGCTCGTGCCGCGGGGCGGCCGGGGCCGCTGTATGCAGGACCACGTTGGTGACGACCTCCGACACCAGCAGGCAAGCCAGGTCGGCCTGGTCGTCATCCATGCCGCAGCGCGCGAAGGTCTCGAATGCCATCTTCCTGGCCTCCGACACCCTGATCGGCTCGGCCGGGTACTTCATGTCCCAGGTGGGCAGCTCGTCCTCGGAGGTCCTGACCACCAGGATGGCCATGTCGTCGTCGATCTGGCCGGGCACGGCGTGCTCGGCGGCCTGGGCAACCCGCTCCACGCTCTGGGTGGCGACCGACATCACGGCCTTGCTGAGCATGCCGAAAACCTCGGCGTCCTCATAATGACCTGGCCCGTCGGCCCGGTGCCGCCGGTCGACTAGCCCGTCGGTGTAGAAGATCAGGGTCGAGCCGGCCGGCAGAGTTCTGGTTTCCTCGCGGTAGGTCGGCAGCCCCGGGATGCCGAGCATGCCGCGCACGCCGAGCAGCAGGCCCTGGTGCTCGAGCTCCAGCGGGCTCACGTCCTCGCCGGTCACCAGCAGCGGAGACATGTGCCCCGCGTTGGCGATCGTGAGCCGTCTGAACCACGGGTCGTATATCAGGTACGTGCAGCTCACGATCGGCGTGTCCACGCCCGGGTCGTCCACGTCCCCGGTCATCGTCCGGCACCAGTCGTCCAGCCGCCGCAGGATGTCGGCAGGCGCCTTGTCGTCCTGCGCGAACGCCCGCAGCGCCGACCTGAGCTGGCCCATGATGGCCGCCGCGCGCGCGCCGCGGCCCTCGACGTCGCCGATCACGATGCCGACCCGGCCGGCCGAGAGCTGGATGATGTCGTACCAGTCGCCGCCGACCTGGGTCTGGATCCCTTGCCCGTGACTTTCCAGCGGCTTAGCCGGCACGTAGCGGTAGGCGATCTCCAGCCCGTCCAGCTGGGGCGGGCGGCTCGGCAGCAGGCTGTCCTGGAACGCCAGGGCGGTCGCGCGTTCTTCCTCGAACAGCTGGGAGTTGTCGATCGCGACCGCGACCCGGCTCGCGATCGCGGAGACCAGGTCCCGGTCGTCGGCCGAGTAGTGCCGGGCATCCCGCTCGGTCAGGTCGGACAGGGCGAGCGTCATGACCCCGAGCGTCTTGCCGCGCATGGTCAGCGGAGCCGCGATCACCGAGGTCATCCCCACCTCGCGGGTCGCCACCCGGCCGCCCTCGGTCGGAGCCCAGTCCTGCTCGTCGCCGAGGTCCTCGACCAGGATCGCCTCATTCAGGGCCATGGCCCGGGCGCAGAAGTGCTCGGGCGGATAGGAGACGCTGTCGCCCGGCTTGGCCCAGGCGCCGTGGCTCGGTTCCCAGCCCCAGGCATTGACCTGGGCCCGGCGGACCAGCCCGCCGTCCTTGGCAACCAGCTCGATGAAGCAATGGTCGGCGAACTGCGGCACCAGCGTGTCGGCGACCCGGTTCAGCGTCTCGTTCAGCTCGAGCGAGCTGCCCAGCCGCTCCCCGATCCGGTCGAGCAGGCCGGTCCGGCTCAGCGAGCCCTGGGTGCCGACCTGGACTGCCTGCTTGGCCATGATCACCGTGCCGGAGACCTCGCCACCCAGGCCGCGCAGCGGTGCCGCGACCATCCGGACGAAAAACGTCGACTGGTCAGGGCGCCGGATCGCGAGGGTGCCCTCCCAGTCCCGGCCGCGGCAGGCCTGGTACTCGAGGTTGTCGACCTTGCTGACATCCTCCTCGAGGAACCCGAGCTGGCGGAACGGCACGTCGGTCAGGTCGGCCGGGCTGGTGAATCCGAATAGCTCGGCCGCGAAGGGGTTCGCGTACCGGAGGCACCCGTCGTGATCGACGACGATGACCGCTGCCTCAACCCGGCTGAGAATCTGCTCGGTAGTCAGGATGTGCGGCACCAGCTTGGATTCGCGCACAGGCCGGTGGGATCCGGCGGGCAATTCTCCCGGGACGACACTGGCAGGTGACGAGGCATCGCCGACATCGGTCATAAGCGGTCTGCCACGCGCTCAGGGCCGCGCGAGCACGAACACATGGGCGGCAACGTCATAGGACAGCGCCATGCCGGCGTCGCGATCGTCACCGCCCGTGCCTGCACTTGTCACCCGCACATCGTCGTTACCGACCACCAGCGTAACCTCGCGCCCGGGTTGTATGCCGATGTTCTTCAGTTTAAGCATTAGTGCGGCATCGCTTTGGAGTTGCTCACTGATCCGCTGCACAATTACCCGCACCGGTTCGGTGCCCGCGACTGCCGTCATCGCCCGGCCTGGCTGGTCCGCGGCTCGCTCGGGATCATCGCGGACACCCAGTTCGTCAAGACCGGGAATCACATTTCCGTGCGGACAAGTCCTCGGATAACGGAGCAGATCGACCAGGCGCCGTTCCACGCTGTCGGAAATGACGTGCTCCCAGCGGCACGCCTCGATGTGCACCTCTTCCCAGGGCAGGCCGATTACGTCCACGAGCAGGCATTCGGCCAGCCGGTGCTTGCGCATCACCCTGGTCGCCTGGCGGAGCCCCTCCCCGGTCAGCGCCAGCGTCCGGCTGCCGGTGACCGTCAGCAGCCCGTCCCGCTCCATCCGGGCGACGGTCTCACTGACGGTGGGGCCGCTCTGCGACAGCCGCTCGGCGATCCTGGCCCGCAGCGGGACGATGCCCTCCTCGGTCAGTTCGTAGATCGTACGGAGATACATCTCCGTGGTGTCGATCAAGCCATGCGCCGCCACCGCTGCCTCCTCTGGCATCGATGCTACGGCGCTCGCACCGGTCAGGGTGCCAGCCGCTCGATCGCCCAGTGCTGGCCCGGGGGGACGACCCCCCGGACCCCCCCGCTGGGCTGACCCGGGGGGACGGCCCGGAACTCCCCGCTGGCCCCATCGGTCCGCGTGTAGCGCAGCCGGTCATGCATCCGGTTGGCCCGGCCGTGCCAGAACTCGATCACGTGCGGGTTGACCAGGTACCCGCCCCAGAACTCCGGCAGCGGCACCTCCTCGCCTGGCGGCCAGCGTTCTTCCATCCGCAGGTAGCGGTCGTCCAGTTCGGCCCGGGAGCGGATCACGGCGGACTGCCGGCTCGCCCACGCGGCCAGCTGGGACGCCCGCGGGCGGGAATGGAAATAGGGCTCGCTGGCCGCCTGGGACAGCGGGGTCACCGCGCCCTCGACGATCACCTGCCGGTGGATCGGGTGCCAGGGAAACAGCAAGCTGGCCCGCGGCACCTGGTCCAGATCGGTGCCCTTGCGGGACGTCCGGTTCGTGTAGAACGCGAAGCCGTCCCGGTCGTGGTTCTTCAGCAGGACCGTCCTGGCCCGCGGCTGGCCCGCCGCCGACACGGTGGCCAGCACCATCGCCGTGGGCTCGGGCAGCCCGGCCTTGACCACGTCGGCCATCCAGCGCTCGAACTGGTCGTGCGGGTCGGCCGCAAGCACGCTCTCTTCAAGGCCCGATGAGGGCCAGTCAGCTGCGTTGGTGTGCACCCCCATGGGTACAGATCTTCACACAGCCAACCCCGGCGGGAAGCGGCAGACGGCCATGTCCGAACGCGAATGTTAAGGACGTAAGCTAAGCGGCGTTTGGCCGGCGTGCCGGCCGGGCGCGCAAGCGGGGCCGAGCGGAAGAGGAGAGCACGGATGTCCGACTTCATCCCTGGCCTGGAGGGCGTGGTCGCGTTCGAAACTCAGATCGCCGAGCCCGACAAGGAAGGCGGCGCTCTCCGGTATCGCGGCGTGGACATCGAGGAACTCGTCGGGCACGTCACCTACGGGCACGTCTGGGGCCTGCTCGTGGACAACGCGTTCGAGCCGGGGCTGCCGCCCGCCGAGCCGTACCCGATCCCGGTGCACTCTGGCGACATCCGGGTCGACGTGCAGAGCGCGCTGGCCATGCTGGCTCCGGCCTGGGGCATGCACCAGCTGCTGGACATCTCCGACGACCAGGCCCGTGACGACCTGGCCAGGGCCTCGGTGATGGCGTTGTCGTTCGTCGCCCAGGCCGCGCGCGGCACCGGTCAGCCGATGGTGCCGCAGAGGCGGGTCGACGAGGCGAAGACGATCACCGAGCGGTTCATGATCCGCTGGCGCGGCGAGCCCGACCCGCGGCACGTCAAGGCGATCGATGCCTACTGGGTCTCGGCGGCCGAGCACGGCATGAACGCGTCCACGTTCACGGCCCGGGTGATTGCCTCGACCGGCGCCGACGTTGCCGCCGCGCTGTCCGGCGCCGTCGGGGCGATGTCGGGCCCGCTGCACGGCGGGGCGCCCGCCCGGGTCCTCGGCATGATCGAGGAAGTCGAGCGGACCGGCGACGCGGCTGCCTACGTCAAGCAGGCCCTGGACAAGGGCGAGCGGCTGATGGGCTTCGGGCACCGGGTCTACCGGGCCGAGGACCCGCGGGCCCGGGTACTGCGCAGGACTGCCCGCGACCTCGGCGCGCCGCGCTATGAGGTCGCCGCCGCGCTGGAGAAGGCGGCCCTCGATGAGCTGCACGTACGCCGGCCCGAGCGCGTCCTGGCCACCAACGTGGAGTTCTGGGCCGCGATCATGCTCGACTTCGCCGAGGTCCCGCCGCACATGTTCACGTCCATGTTCACCTGCGCGCGGACGGCCGGCTGGGCCGCCCACATCCTGGAGCAGAAGCAGACGGGACGGCTGGTACGGCCGAGCGCCAGGTACGTCGGGCCGCCGCCGCGGTCGGTCAGCGATGTGCCGGGCGCGACGGACGTGCTCGACCATGACAGCTAAGGGGCCGGCGGTGCAGGCGGTGCCGGCGGGGTCAGCGGTGCCGGCGGGGTCAGCGGGGCCGGCGGGGTCAGCGGGGCTCGCAGGGCTCGCAGGGGCGGCCGCGTACAAAGCACAGGCCGGGCCGGCATGACCAGCGCCCGGCCGGAGCCGCCTTTCGCCGCGGCCGAGCGCGAGATGCTCGACAGCTGGCTGGACTTTCACCGCGCCACCCTGGGCCGCAAGTGCGACGGCCTGACCAACGAGCAGCTCAGGATGCGTTCCGTGCCGCCTTCAAGCTTGTCGCTGATTGGCCTGGTCCGGCACATGGCCGAGGTCGAGCGCGGCTGGTTCCGCCAGGTCCTGGCGGACGAGGACGTCCCCGACTTGTACGCGACCGACCGGGACCCGGAAGCCGACTTCAACGACACGAACACCGCCGACGCGGACGAGGTGATCGCCGCCTGGCAGGCCGAGATCGAGGCGGCCAGGCGGGCCGAGGCGGCGTGCCCGTCGCTGGACGCATTCGCGCTGCGGCGCACCCAGCGGGGCAGCGAGGTCACGCTGCGCTGGATCATGGTGCACATGATCGAGGAGTACGCCCGGCACAGCGGTCATGCCGACCTGCTGCGGGAGCGTATCGACGGCGTCGTCGGCGACTAAGGCCGCCCGCCGACTGGGCCCACGGCGACTAGGCCCACGGCGACTAGGCCCACGGCGACTAGGCCGGCCGCGACCCTGGCCGCAACGGCCAGCGTCCGATGGTCAGGTACCGGGGTTCGGGACCGGTCACGCTGCGGATCAGCTCGATCTGGTCCGGCCGCCAGCGGCGGCCGGCGAACCCGCTGAGCGCGTCCACCAGCGGCCGCAGGTCGGCGGGTGGCCGGCTGCGGGCCAGGGTCAGGTGCGGCCGGTACCGGCGGCCCTCGTCGGGCGGCGGCGCGCCGAACCGGCGCGCGCCCGCGGCCACCGAAGCGGCGAGCGCACCGAGGCGCGCAGGCTCCTCGGCCACGACCTGCGCGATCAGGACCTGTGCCCGCCAAGGGGCCGGGAACGCCCCGCCGTGGCCGATGCACATTGGCATCGGCTCATGCCGGTGCGCGGCCCTGGCCAGTCGCTCGGCCAGGTTGTCGAGAGCAGGCCCGGCCACCTCGCCGAGGAACGCGAGGGTCACGTGCCAGCGCTCGCCCGCGGCCCAGCGCAACCCGGGCCAGGCCGGCCGCAGCGGCGCCACCGCAGCCTCCAGTTCGGCCAGCGCCTCGGGCGGTGGCAGCAGGGCCACGAACAGTCGCACCGCCCCAGTGTCCACCAGCGGCGCTCCTGCGGACGCCCGTTGACCGGCGGCTAGCTCCTGGCCAGCGCGGCCGCGCGCAGGTACCGGCGGACCGGAATGCCACGGCGCCTGGCCGCTAGCACGCCGACCGCGATCGTGGCGGCCACGCTGATCGCCGCGCCGGCGATCAGCGAGAACCTGGTGCCGAAGTGCTCGGCGACCCAGCCGGTCAGCGGCGCCCCGGCCGGCGCCCCGCCGAGGAACACCAGCATGTAGATCCCCATCACCCGGCCGCGCATGTCGGCGGGCACCGACAGCTGGACCGAGGAGTTCGCCAGCGTGGTGAAGGTGATCAGGGCGAGCCCGGTCGGCACCAGCAGGACCAGGAACGACCAGTAGTTCGGCATGAGGCCGGTCGCCGCCTCCGCGAGGCCGAACGCCAGCGCGGTCATCAGCAGCAGTCGCAAGCTTGTCCGGGCCCGGCGAGCGGCGACCAGGGCGCCGATCAGCGCGCCGAACGCGAACACGGCCGAGGCGATGCCGAACCGGCCGGCTCCGGTGTGGAACACCACCCGCGACATCAGCGCCGTCGTCACCTGGAAGTTCATCCCGAACGTGGCAACAAAGAAGACCAGCAGCATGGTCAGCATCAGGTCGGTCCGCGAGCGGACGTAGGCCAGCCCTTCGCGGAGCTGACCCTTGGCCCTGGCGACCCGCTCGGCCGGGCGAAGCTCCGATTCCCGCATCAGGCGCAGGCTGTAGATCACGGTCAGATACGACATGGCGTTCAGGAAAAAGGCCGCCGAGGTGCCAACAACAGCGATCACCAGGCCCGCGACGGCCGGCCCGACGATTCTGGCCAGGTTGAACACCGCGCTGTTCAGGCCGATGGCGTTCTGCAGGTCATCCTGGCCGACCATTTCGATCGCGAACGACTGCCTGGTCGGGTTGTCGACCACGGTGGCCAGTCCGAGACCGAACGCGAGCACGTAGATATGCCAGGGCCGGACCGCGCCGGTGACCGCGAGGACGCCGAGGATCAGCGCCAGCGCCCCCATGCTGGCCTGGGTGACCATCAGCACGCGGCGCTTGGGGTACCGGTCGGCGATCATGCCGCCCCAGAGGCTGAACAGCAGCAGGGGCAGGAATTGCAGTCCGGTCGCGATGCCGACTGCCGTGCCGCTGCCGTGGGTCAGCTGCAAGACCAGCCAGTCCTGGGCGACTCGCTGCATCCAGGTCCCGGTGTTGGACACGACCTGGCCGATGGCGAACAGCCGGAAGTTCCTGACCTTCAGGGAGCTGAACGTGCGCCGCCGCGGCTGGCCCGGCCCCGCTGCCTGGGACACGGCCGGGGAGGCGACCGGTTCAGGCGACCTCGCCGCGCCAGTCAGGACTGGCTGAGCTTCTCCAGGATCGGCAGGGCTTCCTTCAGCACGCCCCGCTCGGCCGGGGTGAGGTCGCGCAGCCGGCGAGCCAGCCACGCCTCGCGCAGCTGGCGGGTCTGCCTGACCACGTCGCGGCCCTCGTCCGTCACCGTGAGGACGACCTGACGGCGGTCGCTTGGGTGCGGCATCCGCTGGATCAGGCCGCGTCCTTCCAGGGAGGCGATGACCCTGGTGATGGAGGGCGGCTGCACCTTCTCGTACTCGGCGAGCTCGCCAGGCGTCATCGTGCGCTTCTCCAGCGCGGCGAGAGCGGCGAGTTGTGAGTCGGAGAGCTCTGGTTGCAGGCCCTGGGCCGCCCGCTCGGCGCGCATCCGGCGGGCCAGCCGGCTGATCGAGATCCGCAGGGACGTCGCCAGCCCCGGATCCGACCTGGACTGGTGGGTTGTCATTTTCGTTAGCTTCGCTCATTATTCTTGCTAACCGTGACCGGCGGGAAAGCATTCCGCTGATCACGGCCGGCGTTCCGGCGGGCGGGCGCCCGGTTTGCTCGCGAGACCGCGCCGCCCAGGCACGACACAAGCTACGCTACCGACCCGTCGCCGCGCGATAACCTCGCCCGATCAGTTAGCCGGCCAGGCCGGGAGCTAGCGTGGGGGGATGGCCAAGCCGGTGAAGGAGGTACCGCCGCCGCTGGAGGGCAACGACCGGATGGTCGCGGCCGGCGGCTCGGTGGTGTGGGCGGTCGCGCTGATCGTGCTACTGGTCTGGTCGCTCAGCGGCCATCTGCCGGCCGGCCGGCACTGGTGGCTCTGGACCTGCGTGACTGGTATCGGGCTCGGGCTGTTCGCGCTGGTCTCGATCCCCCGGATCAAGCGGAGCCGGGCCCTCGGGCCGACCGGGCCCGCGGACTCCGGGCGCCCAGGCGGCGGCTAGAGCAACTCGTGGTCGAGCGTCTCGAGCACGCTGTCGGGCACGGTGGCACCCGTGTTAAGCATGTCGTAGCCGAGCTCGTCCACGGTCGGGATCACCGCGTCCTGGCTGGTGTCAGGCGGCGTCTCGCCCTCTGAGTGGGCACCGCAGCCGTGGTCGACCGAGACCACCCGGCCGTCGTCGGGAGCGAGCTCGTTCGCGCATACGCCGAACACCCGCCCCAGCGGCCCGCTCAGCCGGACCATGAACCCGCAGGTCATGCAGTTGGCCGGGGCCGCCGCGGTGAGCGGTGATTGAGGACCCTGGTCGCCGGTGTACCAGCGGACCGCCGCCTCGTCGCGCCCCGCCGACGAGAGCACCCGGGAGGGGCGGAGCAGCCGGACCGACTCCTCGCGCGGCCGCGGCGCGGGCGGCTTGCGGCGGCCGCGGGGTCCGCCACGGGACTCGGTCTTGCCCGCGGTGGCAGCGGCCGCCGGTCCCCCGGTGCCGGGCTCCGCGGCCGATCCGGTCGCTGGTGCACCGCCCGCTTGCGCCGTCGCCGCGGCTCCCGTCCCGCCAGCGCTAGTCGCGCCAGCGCCAATGCCGTCCGCGCTAGTCCCGTCCGCGCCAGTCCCGTCAGAGCCGGGTGGCCTGGTCTCGGTCCCGTCGGTGGCCGGCGCGTCAGAACCGCCCGCGTCGGCCCCTGGCGTGGTGACCCCGCCCGTGTCTCCGGCGGCCGGGCCGGGAATGTCCTCGGCGGGCACGCCCATTTGCTCCAGGCCGAGCCGCCAGGAGTCGGTCTCTTCCCAGTCGAGCAGGCCAGCCTGGCCGGCGATCGCGACGATGGGGACCAGGCGCTCGTCGTCGGCCCCGGCCGGCAGCAGGTCACCGGCCTTGAGGTCGCCCGGGCGCACCCGCTCGGTCCAGGGCACCCAGTCGGGAGCCAGCAGCGAGTCGGGGCCGGGAAGCAGCACGCACTCGTCTACGGTGACCAGCCGCGCCCGGGATGCCCTGGTCACGGTCACCGCCCAGCGCCAGCCGACATAGGCCGGACTCAGGCAGGTGAACAGGTGGGTGACGATCCGGTCGCCTTCGACCTGCAGGCCGACATGGTCGCCGACCTGGTCAGGGCCGACATCCTGCTCGGCCCCGGCGCGGGCCAGGTCGATCGCGTCCGCGCATGCCTGATCGGGCTCCGGATGGCGCGTCGTCGCAGGGCTCACGGTCTCTTATTCTGCCGCATCCCAGGTACTGCGAGCGCCCAGACTGGCTCACCGGGCCGTCCGAAGCGAGGGTTCCCTGGCTCAGCAGGCAGGCCGGCGGAGCGGGCGGCTCGAATGACGCTTTCTGACCGCGCAGCATCGATACTGTCTTCATGGGTGCGTCGGGGCCTGGGGGCAGTCCGGGGGGTTACCAGGGCGGCAGTCCTGGCGGCCGTCCAGGCGGCGGCCCGCGGAACGACCCAGGAACCGGTACGGGCGGCGGCTCTCGCGGCCAGGGCAAGGCCCGGCAGGCGGCCCGGTCCTTTGTCGCCGGTTCTCAGGCGGTCGGGCGAGCCGGGTCGGCGGCAGCGGGCGGCACGGCCCGCACCCTGCACAAGATCACCCATGCGTCCGGAGCGGGCCGGACCGGCCTCGCCCAGATGATCGAGTTCTCGGCCGCGGGCAGCGTCGGCGACGGATTCGTCGCCGTGGCCCTGGCCGGGACGCTGTTCTTCAGTGCCTCCGTGACCCAGGCCCGGGGCCGGGTCGCGCTGGCGCTGATCATCACGATGGCGCCGTTCGCGCTGCTGGCACCGTTCGTGGGGCCGATGCTGGACCGGGTGCAGCACGGCCGCCGGTACATCCTGATCGGCACGGCCCCGGCTCGCGGGCTGCTGTGCTGGGGGATGGCCGGGGCGGTGGCCCATAACGACACGCTGACCCTGCTGCCGGCCGCGTTCGGGGTCCTGGTCCTGCAGAAGGTGTTCGGCGTCACCAGGGCCTCGGTCATGCCGCGGCTGCTGCCGCAGGAGATCACCCTGGTCACGGCCAACTCCCGGTGCGCCCTGTCGTCCCTGATCGCCACGACGGTGGGAGTTCCCGCCGCCGCCGGCCTCGCCGCGCTGACCGGGGGCGGCGCCGACGGCGCGGCCTGGGTGCTCCGGGTCGGGACCGTGCTGTACCTCGCGGCCATGGTTCCCGCGATCCGGCTGCCCAGCGGGGTGGACGAACCAGGCCCGGACGTCCAGGGTGAGGCCGCGACTGCGGGTGTTCCGGCTGGAACGCAGTACGCCGAGCACTACGGATTCGCCCGCGCCGCACCGGACGGCGGTGGCACGGCCGGGGAGACAACGCGCCCCTATACCCAGCCCGGCATGGCAGCAGGCGCGGCCCAGGGCGCGGGCGGCGCGCGGCCGCGCCGGCGGCTGCACCGCAGGCTGTTCCCTAAGCCGGTCGGACCGGTGGTCGGCGAGGCCCTCGGGGCCAACATCACCCTGCGCGCCTACTCGGGTTTCATGATCTTCTTCCTGGCGTTCATCCTGCGCACGGTCCACTTCGGGTCCGTCTCCGACAAGCTCGCCCTGGGCGAGATGATCGCGGCGGTGGCGGTCGGCGGGTTCATCGGCACCGCCATCGGCGCCGCGCTGAAGTCGCGGGCGCCGCAGGCGCTGCTCTTCGGGATGCTGACGTTCACGCTGATCGTGACCGCCCTCTGCGCGGCCTACTTCGGCCTGTGGGCCGCGGTTATCGTGGCCTTCGCCGCTGCGACCGGCCAGACGCTGGTCAAGCTGGCCCTCGACTCGACGGTGCAGCGGGAGATCAGCCCGGACGTGCGTTCGTCCACGTTCGCGGCGTCGGAGACGCTGCACCAGCTTTCCTGGGTCATCGGCGGCCTGATCGGGCTGCTCCTGTCCATGACCGGGAGCGGCGTCGCCGGGCTGTCGGTCGCCGCGGCCGGCCTGGCCCTGTCGCTCGGCTCGCTGGTGCTCGCCAGGAGGAACCGGGTCCAGCGCCTGCGGCAGCGGCCCCAGCCCGTGCCCCACATGCCCTGACGGTCCGGCGGGCTGCAAACTCGGATCCGCCGGTGAGGCCGGAGTCAGACGTCGATGTCGTCGGCGACGGCGCGCAGGACGGCGGCGATCTTCTTCGCTTCCCGGTTCTCCGGGTGCTTGCCGCGGTGATACGCGTTCGACAGGCCGTCCAGCAGCTTGATCAGGTCCTCGACCAGGACCGCCATCTCATCGGTGTCCTTGCGGGTCGCCTTGGCAATCGTAGGGGGCGGCTCCAGGGTGTGCACCTGCAGCGCCTGGGCGCCACGGCGGCCCTCGGCCACGCCGAACTCCACGCGCTGGCCGGCCCGCAGCACCGTGCCCGCGACCGCCAGCGACGTGGAGTGCACGAAGACCTCGCCGCCGTCGTCACGGGTCAGGAAGCCGAACCCCTTGTCGGCGTCATACCACTTGACCTTGCCAGTAGGCACGTGCGGACCCTTTACGCGAGGAGAAATGATGGATTACGACCTTGCTGCCGATATCCAGGCTATCGGCCCCAGGCGGCTCGCCCTACGCCGCCCGGCTGGCAGTATCCGGGGCCAGGAATTAGCTACTGAGCAGGCTCGGCAGGCCGTGGTTGCGCGCGCTCCGATGCGCCACCTGACAGCGGGGTCATGACCAGAACATACCCTGTCGCGACGGAGCGGACACGGGATTAAATCCGGCTCGGGCCGACCCGCGGCAGCCGCTGTTCACCGGCGTCCTGGCGGCCGGCTCCATGGCGGCGGCTTCGGCGCGCGCTTGCCCCGGTACACCCGGCGCAGCAGGTATCCGGCCCCGACGACCGCGCCGACCCTGGCCAGCCGCCCGGCCGCGAGCCAGCCTTCGAGCCCGTACTGGTTCATCGTCGTGCGCACCCCGCCGAGGGCGACGACCAGCACCGCGCCGAACACGACGAGCAGGACGGGCAGCAGCAGCCCGAGCAGCTTGTCGCGGCCGTCCCACTTCGGCGAGATCAGGGTCAGGATCGCGCCAATGACCCAGACCGGCGGATACACGGCGCCGCCGAGGCCGAGCAGCACGATCGCCACCGTTTCCAGCTTGTCGCGCATGGCCAGCGCGAGCAGGCTGGAACCGATCCGCCAGGCCTGCCTGGCCATCACCCGCATCGACGCGGCGAACCCGCGGCCGGCCACTTCGCGGGCCAGCCTGACCAGGTCGGCCGGGCGGTAGACCAGTTCGGCCTCGTAGATCTCCTCGTCGGCCGGGACCTCGTCGAAGGCGGCGGCCGCAGGGACGGGCACGATCGTGCCGGGCGAGGCCGTCCCCGCTCCAGCTCCCGGCGGCCTGCCGTCCTGGCCCGGTCCCGCGTCGCCGATTCGCTCCGGCGGCGGGACCGGCCTGGGCAGCGGCGGCCCGGGTGCGCCCGGGGCCGGCGGAGGCCCCGTGGAGCCCGGGGCCGGCCCGGCGGACGAAGATCCGGAGCCGGAACTACTAGCCCTCCCGCTGCCGCTGACCGGCCCTGGACTTCCTGGCGGCGGAACCTCCCCGGGCACCGGTCCGCCGGCCGGAACAGGCATCGCGGCCGCCGCGGCCGGGCGAGGTGGCGGGGTCGCCAGCGGAACCGCCGGCGCCGACGAAGCGGGCGCGGCCTGGCTCCCCGCACGGCCTGGCCGGTCAGGACGCTCCGCAGCCGAAGGCCCGGACCGGGTGTCGGGGCTGGTCGCGACGGCGGTGTCGGGGCTGGTCGCGACGGCGGTGTCGGCGCGGACCGGGGTGCTCGCGGCGACCGCCGCCGCCGCCGCGCCGCCGCCGGCCAACGGCTGGCCCAGCGCAATCGAGACGGCCGGGG
>JBPCKO010000144.1:0-5451 GCA_051004215.1 Streptosporangiaceae bacterium
GCGCGGACTGGCCGGTCACCTACCAGGACCTGCAGCCGTACTACGCCGACATCGAGGGCGAGCTGCCCGTCGCCGGGGAGGACTGGCCCTGGGGCGACCCGCACTCTTATCCGCAGCGCCCGCATCCGGTCGGGGGGAACGGCGACATCTTCCTGCGCGGTGCCCGCGCGGCGGGCATCACGGCGAAGGTCGGGCCGGTCGCCATCTCCAACGGCCGGTTCGGTAACCGCCCGCACTGCATCTACCGTGGCTTCTGCCTGCAGGGCTGCAAGGTCAACGCCAAGGCCTCCCCGCTGATCACCCACGTCCCCGACGCGCTCGCGCACGGCGCTGAGGTCCGCGCCGACTCGATGGTCACCAGGATCGAGGTCGACGAGCGCACCGGCCGGGCCTCCGGCGTGCATTACGTCCGCGCCGGAGTGCCCCATTTCCAGCGCGCGGCGGCCGTCGCGGTCGCGGGGTACTCGATCGAGACACCGCGGCTGCTGCTGAACTCGGCGTCGCGGCGGTTCCCCGGCGGCCTGTGCAACGACTTCGACCAGGTCGGCCGGTACCTGATGGTGCAGGGCGCGCCGCAGACCGCCGGGCGGTTCGACGCCGAAGTGCGGATGTACAAGTCCCCGCCGCCCGAGGTCAGCAGCGAGCAGTTCTACGAAACCGACCCCGGTAAGCCTTACCAGCGCGGATTCTCCATCCAGACGGTCTCGCCGCTGCCGATTACCTGGGCCGAGCACGTCGCCGCTCAGGGCCACTGGGGCGCCAGGCTAAGGCAGTACATGAGCGACTACGTGCACTGGTCCTGCCTGGGCGCGCTATGCGAATTCCTGGCCCAGCCGGGCAACCGGGTCACTCTCGCCGCCGAGAAAGACCGCCACGGCCTACCAGTCGCCCAGTTCGACTATTCCCAGTGCGACAACGACCGGCAGCTGATGAAGGCCGCCCAGGGCGTGATGGAAGACATCCTGCATGCCGCGGGTGCCGATGAGGTCATCACCATCCGGCGGTTCGCGCACCTGGTCGGCGGGGCCCGGATGGCCGCCGACGAACACCACGGCGTCGTCGACGGCAACTGCCGATCCTTCGCGGTCCCCAACTTGTACATCACCGACGGCAGCGTGCTGCCCACCCAGGGCAGCGCCAACCCGGCCCTAACCATCATGGCCGTTACCGCCCGCGCCGCCGACCACCTGGCCCACGGCGCCCGCGGCAGCGGCTGATAACCGCTACCGACCCTGAGAGGAATGACTGATGGCTTCACCAACGGGGGCCGATTACCTGCGGGAGCGCCTGCGTGGCTGGGGCGTGGACAAGGTGTTCGCGTTCCCGGGGGACGGGATCAACGGGATCCTGGCCGCCTGGGGCCGCGCCGACAATGACCCCAAGTTCATCCAGTCCCGGCACGAGGAGATGTCCGCGTTCGAAGCGGTCGGCTATTCGAAGTTCACGGGCCGGGTGGGCGTGTGCATGGCCACCTCCGGGCCGGGCGCCATCCACCTGCTGAACGGCCTGTACGACGCCAAGCTCGATCACGTGCCGGTGGTCGCGATCATCGGGCAGACCAGCCGGTCGGCGATGGGCGGCTCCTACCAGCAAGAGGTAGACCTAATCAGCCTGTACAAGGACGTCGCGAGCGAGTACGTGCAGATGGTCACCGTTCCCGAGCAGCTGCCCGGCGTCCTGGACCGGGCCATCCGGGTCGCGCTGGCCGAGCGTGCCCCGACGGCGGTCATCATCCCCTCCGACGTCCAGGAACTGGAGTATTCCGCGCCCACCCACGCGTTCAAGATGGTCCCCTCCAGCATCGGGGTGGACTGGCCCACCGCGATCCCCGACGATGCGGCGATCGCCCGGGCCGCCGACCTGCTCAACGCCGGCGTCAAGGTCGCGATCCTGGCCGGGTCCGGGGCGCGTGGCGCGCGGGCTGAGCTGGAGCAGGCCGCGGAGCTGCTGGGGGCCGGGGTGGCCAAGCCGCTGCTGGGTAAGGACGTGCTGTCCGACGAACTGCCGTACGTGACCGGGTCGATCGGCCTGCTGGGCACCCGCCCCAGCTACGAGATGATGATGAACTGTGACACGCTGCTGACCGTCGGGTCCAGCTTTCCTTACACGCAGTTTCTGCCCGGCTTCGAGCAGGCCCGCGCGGTGCAGATCGACATCGACGGCAAGTACATCGGGATGCGCTACCCCTTCGAGGTCAACCTGGTCGGCGACGCGGCGGCGACGCTGCGGGCCCTGATCCCGCTGCTGCGGCGCAAAGACGACCGGTCCTGGCGCGAGGACATCGAGGCTAAGGTGACCCGCTGGTGGGAGACCATGGAAGCCGAAGCCATGGTAGAGGCCAACCCGGTCAACCCGATGCGGCTGTTCCACGAGCTGTCTGCCCGGCTGCCCGCCGACGCGATCGTCACCGCGGACTCCGGGTCCTCAGCGAACTGGTATGCCCGGCAGCTGAAATTCCGCGACGACATCCGCGGGTCCCTATCGGGCAACCTGGCCACCATGGGCCCCGGAGTGCCCTACGGGATCGGCGCTAAGTTCGGCAACCCCGGCCGTCCGGTCATCGTGTTCGCCGGCGACGGAGCCATGCAGATGAACGGCCTGGCCGAACTGATCACCATCAAGCACTACTGGCAGGAATGGGCCGACCCCCGGCTCATCATCGCCGTGCTGCACAACGACGACCTAAACCAGGTGACCTGGGAAATGCGGGCCATGGAAGGCGCGCCGAAGTTCACCGAGTCCCAGGTGCTGCCCGACGTGGACTACGCCGCCTTCGCGGCCAGTCTCGGCCTGCAGGGCATCAACGTGGACAAGCCCGAGCAGCTCGGACCCGCGTGGGATCAGGCACTGGCCGCGAACCGGCCGACCCTGCTGGACGTCCGGACCGACCCGAACGTACCGCCGATCCCGCCGCACGCCACGTTCGAGCAGGCCAAGGACGCCGCCGAGGCCATGCTCAAGGGCGACCCGAACATGCTCGGCATCGTCACCGAGGGCGTGAAAACCAAGATCCAGGAATTCCTGCCCCACAGCAACGACAACTAAGCCATCACCGGCGAAGGTAAGGAGACGCCATGGCAGATGCCACGGTGGAGTCGGTGGACGTCAGCGCCTATACCGTCCCGACGGATGCGCCCGAGGCTGACGGCACTCTCAGCTGGGATTCCACCACGATGATCCTGGTGCAGGCCCGGGCCGGGGACGCCGTGGGCACCGGCTGGACGTACGGGCCGCGAGCCTGCGCGGCCGTGATCGCCGATCAGCTCGCCGGGATCATCCAGGGCCGCGACGCCCTCGATGTAGGCGGCGCATTCGATGCCATGGTCCGGGCCGTGCGGAACGCCGGCCGTCCGGGCGCGGTCGGTTACGCAATCTCGGCCGTGGACGTCGCCTTGTGGGACCTGAAGGCCCGGCTGCTGGACCTGCCCCTGTACCGGCTGCTCGGTGCCGTCCGAAACACCGTGCCGGTGTATGGCAGCGGCGGATTCACTACCTACGACGAGCCTCAGCTGCGCAGCCAGCTGAGCCACTGGGCGCTCGAGCAGAAGATCCCCCGCGTCAAAATTAAAGTCGGCCAGTCGTGGGGCGCGGATGCCGCCCGGGACCTGGAGCGGATGCGCCAGGCCCGGGCGATCATCGGCGATGACGTGGAACTATTCGTGGACGCTAACGGAGGCTACGGCCGCAAGCAGGCGATCCGCGTAATGACCGCCGCGGCCGACTTGGACGTGCGGTGGCTGGAGGAACCCGTCTCCTCCGACGACCTCGACGGGCTGCGGGAAGTCCGCGACGCTGTCCGCGCTGATGTCGCCGCCGGGGAGTACGGCTATGACCTGTACTACTTCCGCCGGATGTGCTCAGCTGGCGCGGTGGACTGCCTGCAGGCTGACGTCTCCCGGTGCGGCGGCATCACCGAATGGCTGCGCGCCGCCGCCGTCGCCGCCTCTTACGGCCTGCAGATCTCGGGACACTGCAGCCCGCACCTGCACGCACACCCGGCCGCCACGATCCCGAACCTGCGTCACCTGGAATGGTTCCACGACCACGTCCGGATCGAGTCGATGTTCTTCGACGGCACGCTTGACCCCGCCGGAGGCATCATCCGCCCCGACCCGGACGCACCGGGCCTGGGGCTCACGCTGCGCGCCGCCGACGCCGACCCGTACCGGGTCAGATGACCCCGCAGGCTTGTGGGGTGCCGACGAACCGTCACCCCACGCGAGCTGGGGATATTCGTGGACTAGGCCGCCAAGCCGCCGGATGCGGCTTGTCGTCGGCAGGCGCGGCGTCAGCCCTGCCGACAGGTGGTTCCTGGCGGGGGTCAGGTGCGGTCGGCAGGTGTTGTAGCGATCGACGCATTCGCTGAGGACATGGTGCGGGTGTCGTCGGCTGATGAGGATCCGGTCAGTGCACTCGCGCCGCGCGCTGCCGACCAAGCGCTCGCAGATCGCGTTCGCGCGCTGCGCCCGGCCGGGCGTGGTGATGATCGTCGCGATGGAGCTGATCACCTGTCAGGCCTCCGGGCAGGCACGACGGCAAGTCTCGTGACGCAATGGCAGGCGGCGCGACCTTCGAAGGGAACCCAGATGGATATCACTGAACTGATCTTGAACGACCACCATGAGCAGCGGCGGATGTTCGCGCTGCTAGATGAGACAGGGGATGATCCGGCGCGGCTCGGGCCGATCTGGGATCGCCTGGCGATCTTGCTCGAAGTGCACGCGGACGCGGAAGAGCAGCTGTTCTACCCGCGCCTGCTGCACGTCGGCACGGGCGCCGGGGGAGTCGGGAGCGCCGCCGCCGAGACCAAGGACGCCATCCACGACCACAACCAGATCCGTGATGCGATCCACCGGGCCGCCCAGCATCCGGTGGGCAGCCAGGAATGGTGGCAGGGGGTGCTGGAGGCCCGCGAGGCTAACAGCGATCACATGGGCGAGGAAGAACGGGAAGCGCTCGCCGACTTCCGCCGCCACGCGAGCTTGCAGGTCCGCCATGACCTCGCTGTCGAGTTCGCGGTTTTCGAGGCAGCCCACGCCACGGGCGTTTCTGCCGCGGACAAGAACCCGGCGCGGTTTGTTGAGGACAACAGCAACTAGCCACCTGCGTGGCCGCGCCGTTTAACGACGTGACCAACGCCAGGGCTATGTGGCTGGGCAGAACCGTCCACATCGACGAGGCGGCCCCGTCCTGCTGGTCAGCCGCCGCACGCAACACCAGAAAGTGGAAGCTTTCACTGGCGGGCTCGGTGAGCAGTTTCTCCGGTTCGCCTACAGGACCGGTCATGAGCAGCAGCCTCCCTCATGCTGGGGACCTCCGCGGCTCTGGCAATCCCCTCGAAACGTAGAGACTTCCGTTGTGGTGATTTTGTGTTCCGTGCGGTGCGCGGGGCAGGCTCGGCCTGCCCGTGTTTCCTGTCCGAGGGGCCGCAGAGGTCTCCGGGATCAAGGC
>JBPCKO010000145.1:0-4180 GCA_051004215.1 Streptosporangiaceae bacterium
CCGAGCTGACCTTTTTCTCGCCGTCGCAGGCTCCGGCCGGGGAACGGTTCCTGCTTGGCTTCTACGATGATGGCGGGGCCTATTTCGGCGTGGCCGGCTCGCTCGCGACGGCGCCCGGCGCGGCCGCCGGCCTCGCGGCGGCAACCGGACTGGCGGCGGACGGCCGCCGTGCGGCGGCGAGCAACGGCCAGGCCACCGGTCCCGGTCGCGACCCGGGGGTGCGGCGGGCGGGACTGCGCGAGGCCGGGACGTTGCTGACCGACCGGGACGCCGGCTTGCTGACCCACGCCGTCGCGCTCGCGAACTGGCACGCCGTGGCCGGGTTCTGCCCGCGCTGCGGCGGGCCGACCAAGCCGGAAACCGCCGGCCATTCCCGACGTTGCACGAACGACGGCAGCGAGCACTTCCCGCGCAGTGATCCGGCGGTCATCATGTCGGTGACCGATCCGGGCGACCGGATCCTGCTGGCCAGGAACGCCCAGTGGCCGCCGGGACGCGTCTCGGTGCTGGCCGGGTTCGTCGAGCCAGGGGAGTCCGCCGAGCAGGCGGTCGCCCGCGAGGTGCACGAGGAGACCGGCGTCGTCGTGGCGGCGGCGACCTACGCGGGCAGCCAGCCGTGGCCCATGCCGCACAACCTGATGCTCGGATTTCGCGCCCGGGCCGAGGGCACCGCGATCTGCGTGGACGACGACGAGATCGCCGAGGCGCGCTGGTACAGCCGGGACGACCTGCGGCACGCGCTGGAGACCGGGGCCCTGAAGATGCCGCCGTCGCTGTCGATCTCCCGATGGCTGATCGAGACCTGGTACGGCGCCGATCTGCCCCGCCCGGCCAGCTGAGTCCCAGTCAGCTGACGGCATCGTGCTAGCTGGCCTGCTCCGACGGTCAGCCGTTTGTGCGATGCTCCAGTGATGACCGGACGTCCAGGCGGCGGCAAGGCGGCGCCGCAGCTGCTAGCGGAGCGGTACGGTCCGGCCGTCATTGTCGAACCTGAATCGCGGCAGTGGCGCTCGCGATCGGCCGGCTGACAGCAGCCCGAACCGGCTCGTCCGGCCGATGAGAGTCCACGTGCGGGATGATCGGGCCTGCGGCGCAGCGCCCCTGGGGTTAGCGGAGGAGGAGCCGGGCCGCGAGTTCCAGCTGGCGGGTGACGTCGGCGGCCGAGGCCCGCCTGGTTACCCAGGCCACGAGGTTGGACAGCCATACGTCGCCGATGACGCGGGCGATCGCGCGCTCGTCCTCGGTGGGCTCGCCCTCGTGCATGGCGTCGGTCAGCATCCGCTCCATCAGCGCGGCGACGGCGTTGACTTCGCTGGCGGCGCTCGGGTCGGCGAACATGAAAGCGCGCGTGATCGCCTCGGTCAGCAGCGGCTCGCGCTGCATGTTCCTGGTCACCCGGTTGAGCACGTAGATGATCCGGTCGGCCGGGGTGTCCCCGGGGACCGGGCGCTTGTCCAGCTTGTCCTTGGTGGACTCGAACTCCCTCACCAGCCCGGAGACGAGCAGGTGGATCTTGGAGGGAAAATAACGGTACAGCGTGCCGAGCGCGACATCGGCGCGCTCGGCGACCTCGCGCATCTGGACCGCGTCGTAGCCGCCCTTCGAGGCGAGCGCCAGCGTCGCGTCGAGGATTCGCTTGCGGCGCTCGCGCTGCGCGGCCGAACCGCCGCCCTCGCTCTCGCCCGCCGTCGCGGTTGTCGCGGGCGTACCCGCGGTCTTGGCAGCGGTCATCTCACCCTCTCGTCGGGCCCGGCGGCCGCTGGGCTGATCCCCGTCCCCGTCCCCGAGCTGGCCGGTTCTCACTATAACGTGTTCTAATCTTCTCGGCCGGGCGAGCCGCCGCACCAGCAGGAGGAACAGTGCCGATCGCGGTCACAACCGAGCAGCTGGCGATGGCCGAGTCGGTCGGCCAGTGGGCCAAGCGAGCGGGCCCGGTCGCCGCCGTGCGGGCCCGGGAGACCGCCGCCAGCCCGGCCCAGGCAGGCGCCGCAGAGGCTCGCGCCGCCGCTACCGCAAGCATCGGGGCGGGGCCCGGTGCACCGGAGGGTTCCAGGGGGTCCGCTCGCCGGGCCAGCGTTTCTGCGGACTGGGCCGGCCTGGCCGACCTGGGCGTGTTCGCGATCGCCCGGCCCGAGCAAGCCGGAGGGGCCGGCGGGACGACGGCCGATGTCGCGGTCGTGGCCGAACAGCTCGCCGCAGTGCTCATGCCTGGCCCGGTCCTGCCGACGCTGCTGGCCGGGCTCGTGCTGGCTCGCCAGCAGCAGCCCGGCGATGACGGAGACGGTCCGGCCAGCGGGCTGCTGGCCGGAATCGCGGCCGGGACCAGGACCGTCGGCGCGGGGCTGACGATGGCGGCCAACCCGACGACGGCGGGCGGGGCTGGGCTGACGGCGGGCGGGGCTGGGCTGACGGCGGATGGGGCTGGGCTGACGGCGGTCGCGCTGGCCGGAGGCGGGTTGCGGGTCAGCGGGACCGCGGGGCTCGTACTCGGTGCCGGGGAGGCCACCGACCTGCTGCTCCTCGCGGCGACCGAGTCCGGGCCGGCCTGGTTCTGGGTGCCGGCCGATACGGCCGGCCTGGCGATCACGCCGCGAACGCCGGTTGACTTCTCCCGCACCCTGGCCGACGTCAGCCTGCTCGACGTCGATGTTGACCCCCGGCAGGTGCTCGGCGGCGATCCGCGCCTGGTGGCCGACCTGGCGGCGACGCTGGCGGCCGCCGAGGCGGCCGGCATCGCCACCTGGTGCGGCCAGACCGCGACCGACTACGCGCGGACCAGGCAGCAGTTCGGCCGGCCGATCGGCTCGTTCCAGGCGGTCAAGCACCTGTGCGCTCAGATGCTGTGCCGGACCGAGCTGGCTACCGCCGCGGCCTGGGACGCCGCCTGCGCGGCGGACCAGCCGCCCGGGGAGCTAGCCTTGGCCGCGGCGGCCGCGGCCGCGCTCGCGCCGGATGCGGCCGTGGACAACGCCAAGGACTGCATCCAGGTCCTCGGCGGTATCGGCTTCACCTGGGAGCACGACGCGCACCTGTACTTGCGGCGCGCGCTCGCGCTGCGCAGCCTGCTTGGCGGCAGCGGTACCTGGCGAGCCAGGACCGCGGGCCTGGCGATGGCCGGGGCGCGGCGTCATGGGCCGGGCCCCAGCCGGGAGGCGGCCGGTGACGAGGCCTCGGCAGCGGGCCAGGTCAGGGCGGCGGCCCGGCGGGTCGCCAACGGGGTGTCGGCGACCCCGCGCGAGCACTGGCGTGGCAGCCTGGCCGAGGCCGGCTACGCGGCCCCGTCCTGGCCGCCGCCCTACGGCGTGTCGGCCGGCCCGGCCGCGCAGCTGATCATCGACGAAGAACTGGCTCGGGCCGGCCTCGAACGTCCCGACCTGGGGATAGGGGACTGGGCGATCCCGGCGATCTTGCACCACGGCACACCCGCGCAGCTGGAGCGCTTCGCCGGGCCCACGCTGGCCGGCTCGATCACCTGGTGCCAGCTGTTCTCCGAACCGGAAGCAGGCTCCGACCTCGCGTCGCTGCGCACAAAGGCGGTACGAACCAAGGGGGAAGGGGAGGCGAGTGAGGGCTGGCGGCTGACCGGCCAGAAGGTCTGGACCTCGCTCGCGGCCGAGGCCGACTGGGCGATCTGCCTGGCCCGCACGAACCCGGAGGTGCCTCAGCACAAAGGAATCACCTACTTCCTCGTGTCGATGCGCGACCCGGGCGTGCAGGTGCGGCCGCTGCGGGAGATCACCGGGCGGGCGATGTTCAACGAGGTATTCCTGGATGACGTGTTCGTGCCGGACGACTGCGTCGTCGGCGAACCGGGCGAGGGCTGGCGGGTGGCCAGGACGACCCTGGCTTCCGAGCGGGTCGCGATGGTGCGGGGCGCCGGGCTCGGCGAGGACGCGGAGGAGCTGCTGGCCGCCGTGGCCGCCGACGGCGGGCTTTCCGACCCGCTGCTGACCGACCAGGTCGGGGCCCGGCTGGCAGAAAGCCTCGCCCTGTCGGTGATGGAAGACCGGCTGGCGACCGCGACCGCCCGCGGCGACACCAGCCAGACCGCGGCGGTGCGCAAGCTGATCGGCGTGGCCCACCGGCAGGCCACGGCCGAGACCGGGTTCGCGCCGGCCGGCCAGCCGGGGGCCGCAGCCGACGGCCATGCGGCCGACACGATGGAGAGCTTCCTGCTGAC
>JBPCKO010000146.1:0-7139 GCA_051004215.1 Streptosporangiaceae bacterium
TGAAGCAGTCGCTGTGCGCGAGGCGCGGCTGAGCTACGGTCCACCGCCCTCACCCGGCCGGTTCATGGCGGCCGTACCGCTTGACGAACCCGGGCCGGGCGCGGTTGTGTCGCACCATGGGATCAGATGCTGCGCATGATGACCACGACGTCCACGGCCACCACGACCCGACCTTCTACCGGTCCCCGCGCGACGCCGCGGCCGGCCCGCCGGGAAAGCTGGCCTACGTCGCCGCGTTCTCCAGGCCCGCCGACCAGCCCGATGCGATCGCGGTGGTCGACACCGACCCCATCTCGAGCCGCTATGGCTCGGTGGTCGGCTTCACCGAGCTGCCGAACACCGGCGACGAGCTGCACCACTTCGGCTGGAACGCCTGCTCGAGCGCGCTCTGCCCGACCGGAGACCACAACCACGGCGACCGCCGGTACCTCGTGGTGCCGGGCATCAGGTCCTCCCGGCTGTACATCCTGGACACCAAGGACAACCCGGCCGAGCCGCAGTTGACCAAGGTGCTCGGCCCTGAGGAACTCGGCCAGCGGGCCGGCTACTCCCGGCCTCATACCGTGCACTGCGGTCCCGGCTACCTGTACGTGTCCTGCCTCGGCGGCGCCGACGGCGCCGAAGGGCCAGGCGGAGTCGCCTTGCTCGACCACGCGACGTTCGACGTGCTCGGCCAGTTCGAGCAGGAGCGCGGGGACCAGTACCTGGCCTACGACGTGTGGTGGCACATCAACGACAACGTGCTCGTCACCTCCGAATGGGCGACGCCGTCGATGATCGAGGACGGCATCGATCCCGAACTGCTGCTCGGCCGCAAATACGGGCACCGCCTGCACTTCTGGGACATGGAGCAGCGGCGGCACGTGCAGACCGTTGACCTCGGCGACCAGCACCAGATGGCGCTCGAGCTGCGGCCGGCCCACGACCCGTCGAAGAAGTACGGTTTCGTCGGCGTCGTGGTGAGCGTGGAGGACCTGTCCGCCTCGATCTGGCTCTGGCATGAGGACAACGGCCAGTGGGCGGCGACGAAGGTGATCACGATCCCGGCCGAGTCGGCTCCGGCCGAGCTGCTGCCGCCGCTGCTGCAGGGCTTCGGGGCGGTACCGCCGCTGGTGACCGACATCGGCTTGTCGGTCGATGACAAGTACCTGTACGTCTCCTGCTGGGGGACCGGCGAGCTGAAGCAGTACGACGTCAGCGACCCGTTCCACCCGGTCGAGACGGGTTCCGTGCGCATCGGCGGCATCGTCGGCCGTAAGCCGCACCCGGCCAGGCCCGGCCAGCCGCTGGCCGGCGGTCCGCAGATGGTGGAGGTCAGCCGGGACGGCAAGCGGGTGTACTTCACCAACTCGCTGTACGGAGCCTGGGACGACCAGTTCTACCCGGACGGCGTGGGGGCCTGGATGACCAAACTGGACGTGCTGGACGGCGGCGGCATCAGCTTCGACGACCGGTTCTTCCTTGAGGGGGAGGTATTCCGGGGCCGCCGGGTGCACCAGGTCAGGCTGGAAGGCGGCGACGCGTCCAGCGACTCGTACTGCTATTCGTCGTGAGCCGCCGGGCCCTGCGGCTGGGCCTGGCCTCCCTCTGGCTGATCGACGGCGTGCTGCAGGTCCAGGCGTTCATGTTCGGCCGCGGCCTCGGCCAGATGGTCGCCGCGGCCGCGCAGGGCAGCCCGGCGGTGGTCGCGGTCCCGGCCGCCTGGTCAGCCCGGTTCATCGGCCCGCACGGTGCCCTGGTCAGCACGGTGATCGCGGTGACCGAGATCCTGATCGGCCTCGGAATCGCCTGGCGGCCGACCATGCGGTTCGCGCTGGCCGTGTCGGTCGCCTGGTCGCTGGGCGTCTGGGCGATCGGCGAGGCGTTCGGCGGGCTGCTGACGCCGCAGGCCAGCCCGGTCGCCGGGGCGCCGGGAGCGGCGCTGCTGTACGCGGTGCTCGCGGTGGTGCTGTGGCCAGGGCGAGACGATGCCCGGTGGTGGCTAGGCCGGGGATGGCTAGCCCAGCGGTGGCTGGCCCGGTGGTTGCTTACCCGGTGGCTGCTTACCCGGTGGTCGCTGGCCCGGTGGTCGCTCGCACTGTGGGCCGTGCTCTGGCTCGGGCTGGCCTTGCTGTGGGCCCGGCTGGGTTCAGGCCCGCCGGGAGCGCTGCGAGACTCGGTCGCGGCTGCGGCCGCGGGTCAGCCGGGCTGGCTGGCGACCGCGGACCGGAGCCTGGCCGCGACCCTGGCCGGTTCAGGCCAGGGCGCAGCGTTCGCCCTGGCCGGGGTGTTCGCCCTGATCGCGTCGGCTCCGGCCTGGCCGGCCCGGCCGCGCCGGTGCCTGCTCGGTATCGCGATCGCGGCGTCGGCCGGGTTGTGGATGGCCCAGGGCCTCGGCGGGGCGCTGACCGGGATGGCCACCGACCCGAACTCCGCGCCGCTGCTCGGCCTGCTCGCGCTCGCGTACTGGCCGGCCGCCGTCCCCGACCAGGTCGCGGTCACCGGCGCGGTCCCCCGCCCGTTCGCGGTGGCCGCGACCTCGCCGCAATCTGACCTGGGGCCAGCCGCCGGATATCCGCAGCCCAGCCGGCTGCGGGCGGCGCTGGCGTCCGGCCGCGACATCGACGTGATGAACGTCCTGATGGCCGCGGCGATGGCGGCCATGCTGGCCGGGCGCTTCAGCCCGGTGCCCGACGGAGTCTGGCGGATCACCTTCGCGGTCGCGGCCGCGTGGTTCGGCGGCCATACGGCCGGCAACTGGCTGCGCCGCGCGAGCGCGCGGCAGCACGTCTCCCACCTGCTGTCGTGCGGCGGGATGCTGGTCATGCTGGCCGCCCCCGGCGCGAGCCGGGGCCTGCTCGGCCCGATGCGGGCGATGAGCGTTCCCGCGCCCTGGATGCTCCCAGTTCTCGCCGCGGCTTTCGCGGTTGCGATGGCTGTCACGGCTGTCCTGGTCACGGACAGGCTCGCGGCGGCCAGCACGGTTCCGGCCAGCCCGGTTCCGGCCGGCCCGGTTCCGGCCGGCCCCGGGCCGGCGATCTTCGCCGGTCCCGGGGCACCCGGCTGTCCCCGGCTGCGGTCCTCCGGCCAGATCGCGATGGGCCTGGCCATGGCCTGCATGCTGATCCAGATGCTGTGAGCGGCAGCGGGCGGTAGGGGAGTTCCGGCTCCTTATCCTGGCTGAACCGGCAGGCCGGCTTGCTTCCAGGCTAGGAAGCCGCCGGTCAGATCGGTCGCCTGCCACAGCCCGAGGTCCTGCAACGAGGCGGCGGCCAGGCTGGACGCGTACCCCTGAGAGCACATCACGATGACCGGCGTGTCGTAGCCGGCCGCCTCAGGGAGCCTGGCCGGCGAGCGCGGGTCGAACCGCCACTCCAGCACGTTGCGCTCGACCAGCAGCGCGCCGGGGACTGCGCCCTCGGCCTGGCGCTGTGCGGCCGGCCTCGTGTCGACCAGGATCGCGCCCGCGCGCATGGCCGCCCTGGCCGCTGCCGGGTCCAGCCGCCGCAGCCGGCTCCTGGCCGTGGTCAGCAGATCGTCGACCGAGGATTGCCTGGCCGGGCCAGGCGGAGCGGCAGTCACCATGACCGCTCCTGCGCGGTGATGCGGAGCGTGCCGTTGGCGGCCATGCCGAACCGGCGCATGCTGGACAGAGGCGGCGAATACGCATGAATGCTCAGGGCCGGCTCGGCCGTGTCGTTCCTGACATCGTGCACGTAGTGCGGACCAAATGACCTGGCGCTGCCCGTCGCCAGCGTCCTGGCCGCCGCCGTCGGCCGGCTGGCGATCGCGACCTGCTCGGTCAGGCGTCCGAGCGCGATGGCGAACGCGCCGGCCGACGGACCGTGGTCGTGATAGCCGGTCTGCTGCCCGGGCAGCCAGCTGAGCAGCCAGAGCTCATACCGGTCGTTGCGGGCCAGGCGGCAGAACCAGCGGCTGGCCTGGTCGTAACGCACGAGGTCCTGCCACTGCCCTGGCTGGCGGGCCGTCTCCGCCACGATCCTGGCGAGCTGGGTAGGTCCGATCCTGACGTCGGCGGCGACGTGCTGCGCCACGTGAACTTAGCCGGAAGACCCGAGATTTCTCCGGTGTTGCTGGCGATGGCGTCTCAGGTCGTTCTGGCCTGGCCGGACGCACGACCCTCGTTGCATAGATAGGAGCCACATGTCGGTCACGGATGAGTACCTGGCCAACAACGCCCGCTACGCCGAGAGCTTCGCGGGCCCGCTGCCGCTGCCGCCGTCCCGCGGCGTCGCCGTCGTGGCCTGCATGGACGCGCGCCTGAACGTGTACGCCATCCTCGGCCTGGGCGACGGCGAAGCGCACGTGATCCGCAATGCCGGCGGCGTCATCACCGACGACGAGGTCCGGTCGCTGGCCATCAGCCAGCGGCTGCTCGGGACCAGCGAGATCATCCTGATCCATCACACCGAGTGCGGGATGCTCACGTTCAGCGACGACGGGTTCAAGCGGTCGATCCAGGACGACATCGGGATCAAGCCGACCTGGTCGGCCGAGGCCTTCCCCGACCTCGATGAGGATGTCAGGCAGTCGATCGCGCGGATCAAGGCCAGCCCGTTCATCCCGCGCACCGACGCCGTGCGGGGGTTCGTGTTCGACGTGGCGACCGGGCGGCTGCGCGAGGTCAGTTAACCCGGCCGCCCGGAATTCAGCCCGCGACCAGGCCCGGCGGCGGCGTTTCGGCCGCTCCCGGGCCCGGTCGCGGCACCGTCGCGGACGGGCTAGCGAACTCAGCGCACCGGCGGGGGATTACTATCCGCACTGGCGGCCAGCGCGGGGTCCCAGGCGCACACCGCGCAGGCGTGCCGGAACGCCGACCTGGCGAACTCCAGCGCCAGCCCGTGCGGGTCGGCCGCGGATCGCACCGCATCCCAGGGCAACAGGAACTCCCCGAGCGCGGCATCGAAGTAGGAGCCGGGAACCAGCGTCGCGTCGCTGAACCCCTCGGGCGCCGGATGCGCGTAGGCGTAGAACCCGGCGTCCTCGTGCCGCGGGTCGCCCGGCCACCAGCCGACCGCCACCTCCTGCTGATCCATCGCATTGCGCATGATGAAGTCGTCTGACGGCGGGCTCGCCGGCTCGCCCGAGTAAAGGTTCACGGCCAGGTCGAACGAGCCCCACCAGGCGTTGACCGGCGTGGACCGGCCCCGGTAGGGCGCGCGGAACCCGGCCAGCACCAGGGCGGCCCGGCTAGCCGCGGCGAAATAGTCGCCGACCCTGGCCGTGTCGTAGCTGGCATGTTCGGCGTCCGTGTCCAGCGGCACGCTCCACGGGACCTCCTGAGGTGCCGGGTCGAACGGCACCGGCCCGGCCAGCTCGCGCACCGCCGCCAGCAGGTCCGTGGTCACCGCCCCGACCGCGCGGTCCGGCGTCAGCGGCACCCGCCTGGCCTGGCCGTCGCTGCGCTCGGCGACGGCCTCGTGCGCGTGCAGGTCGAGCAGCAGGACCAGCGACCCGGCTCCGTTCGGGGCCGGCAGCGGCGCCGTTTCCCAGCCGCGCGCGGTCAGCCGGAGCGCGGCGTGCTGAAGTTGCGGCTCTGGCGGCGCCAGCCGGGCGGCCAGCTTGCCGAGGATCTGGGTGTGCGCATGCAGCGTGTCGCAGGTTGCGGTCCAG
Source organism: Streptosporangiaceae bacterium (assembly GCA_051004215.1). Classification (GTDB taxonomy): domain Bacteria; phylum Actinomycetota; class Actinomycetes; order Streptosporangiales; family Streptosporangiaceae; genus Chersky-822. The sequence continues at coordinate 5,614 of JBPCKO010000146.1, forward strand.
TGCCGGTAGGAGGGATCGGGCCAGTGTCCGGTCATGCCTACCCACGGTAGACCGCTCGGCCGGCCGGCGCGCCGCGCAGGTGGCGGGCTGGTCCTGACCGGCGCCGCGCGGGCGGGCTGGTCCTGGCCGGCGCGCCAGGGCGGGAATACTAGCTGGCATGCCGACCGCACCTGGCACGTATCTGCATGGCCACCACGACAGCGTGCTGCGCTCGCATCGCTGGCGCACGCCGGAGAACTCGGCGGGTTATCTGCTCGAGCGGCTGCCGGCCGGGGCGCACCTGCTGGATGTCGGCTGCGGCCCGGGCACGATCACGGTCGGGCTGGCCGGCCTGGCCTCGAACGGGCAGGTCACCGGGATCGACGCGGCCGACGATGTGCTGGCCGAGGCGCGGCAGGAGGCGGCCAGGACCGGCCGGACGAACGTCAGCTTCGAGGCCGGGGACGTTTACCGGCTCCGCTTCGCCGCCGGGTCGTTCGATGTGGTGCATGCCCACCAGGTGCTGCAGCACCTGTCCGACCCGGTCGCCGCGCTGACCGAGATGGCGCGGGTCTGCCGCCCCGGCGGGATCGTGGCGGCCAGGGACAGCGACTACGGCGGCATGATCTGGCATCCGCACGACGAGGAACTGACCGAGTGGCGCTCGCTGTACCAGCGGGTCGCGCGGGCCACGGGCGGCGAGCCGGACGCGGGCCGGCACTTGCTGGCCTGGGCGCGCGCGGCCGGCCTGGCCACGGTCGAGGCGTCCGCGAGCGCGTGGTGCTACGCCGGCCCGCGGGACCGGCCATGGTGGGGAGCGCTGTGGGCGGAGCGGGTGACCAGCTCCGCGTTCGCCGACCGGGCGGTCGAGCACGGCCTGGCCACCGCGAGCGACCTGGAGCGCCTGGCCGCGGCCTGGCGGCGGTGGGCGGCCAGCGAGGACGGCTGGTTCCTCATCCCGCACGGCGAGGTGCTGGGCTGGCCGGCCTAGCGCGGGCCTGGCGTCATCCAGATCAGTGCGCCAGTCCGGGCCGACCGGGCCGATGCGGTGCTACCGGCGCGAACTCCCGGTTAGGATTCCGGTGAGTCGATAGTCACGGTCTTCGGGCAGCTTGACCCGATCTCTCGTCTGCCGCGGCCGGCGCATGGCGCGCTCTGGCCCGCTGGGCATCGCCGATGTTGTGGCTTTCGTCCCGCAGATGTTCTCGCGGGACGGTGCACGAGTACGACGGGAGGGCCCACATGCGTCGACGCCGGAAGCGCGGTGAGCCCGATCAGCCCGCCGGCCAGCAGCCGGACGCCGGCCAGCAGGCGCCGGGCGCTTCCGGGCAGGCCCAGCCCCCTGGCCAGTGGCCGAACCAGGATCAGCGGGCGGACCAGGACCAGCGGGCGGACCAGGACCAGCGGGCGGACCAGGGCCAGCGGGCGGACCAGGGCCAGTGGGCGAGCCAGGATCAGTGGGCGAGCCCGGGCTTCCCAGGCAGCGGCCGTCCCTATCAGCCAGCGGGTCCGGCCGGGCTGGCCGGGCGTGCTCGCCACCGCCCAAC
>JBPCKO010000147.1:0-24858 GCA_051004215.1 Streptosporangiaceae bacterium
GGCCAGGATCGCCGCGACCGCGAGAGCGCCGGCCGGGCCGGCTCGGGCCCAAACCAGCACGCGAGGCCGGTCAGCGCCAGCACGAGCGCGGCCGTCCTGGCCCCGGGCCAGGGCCCCGGCGTGGCGACCAGCGCAGCCAGGGCGACCGGGATCGCGAGCACGGCGGTCAGGCCCAGCAACGCCGCGCCGCCCGCCGCGACCAGGTCAGCGCGGCTGGCGCTCCTGGCCGGCACTGAGATAGCCGCCGGTCCCGCAGCCGCCGGTCCCGCAGCCGCCGTCGGGCCTGACGGTACCGAAGCGCCCGCCGTTGCCGCTGGAGCTGACCCGCCGTTGCCGCTGGAGCTGACCCCGCGGACCGGGCCGTTCGCCGCCGGGCGACGTGCTGAGTCGTGAGCGCGGCCACGCTCACAGCCCAGCCGCACCCGCCGAAAACTCCGGGCGCCCATCCGGCCGGCAGCACGCCCGTCAGCGGAACCGCGCAGCCGCCCGCGATCAGCACCCCCGACACCACCCTGACCGGCCCGGCCATTCCGGCCATCCCGATCCTTCCGGCCATCCCGGCTATCCCGGCAATCCCGGTCGGCTCGGCTGGCTTCCTGCGGCTCCCCGGCCACCCGAGGCCGACGGCCGCCGCCGCGAGCATCGTCGCGCCGATCCACCCGCGCACCGGCCACGGAACCGGACCGGGCGCCAGCTCGTAGCGGGCCAGCGCCGCGACCGCTAGCAGCACGGCCGCCAGCCAGCTCGCGCTCGCGGCCGCGAACAAGCCGCCGCTCGCCCAGGGCAAGCCGGTGACTCGCAGCGCCAGGTACCCGTCGGCCAGAGTCAGGGCCAGGCCGATGCCGGCCACCGTCTCGGCGGTCGCACCCAGGCCGCGCCGCCGCGCCGCCGATGCGGCGGCCAGCATCGCTGCGGTGATTGCGGTCAGGATTCCGGCCCGGCCGGTCTCCCCGAGCCTGGACCAGCCCGCGATCGTGAAGATCGTCGCCGCGATCACGACCAGGGCTGCCCCGGCCGCGAGCAGCAACCGGGCCGCGTTCTGGCCCGAGATCTCGGGCCGCGCGGCCCGCGGCCTGGTCTCATCGGCAGTGACCGGGCGCGGTGCTGAGGTCACCGGGCCGGCGCCCGGCGGACCGGGACGGCCCGCCGTCAATTCGCCCAGCAGGAGCGCTCTGCGACTGATCAGCCAGGTGCGGGCGGCGTCCACGCGCTGGAGTTCCGACTCGATCCAATGCAGTTCTGGCGCCTGCGGACCGGCCAGCCAGAAACCGCAGGCCGGGCAGAACGGAGTGCCGGGCGCCGCTGGCGACCAGCAGCCTGGACAGTGCGCGGGGGGCCGGGACGGCGCCAGGGCCGGGGCCGGGCCAGTCTGATCTGCGAGCATGCCTTCACCCTGCCGGCCGGGGGGCGCCGGCCCCAGAGACCGCGTACTCAAGTCGCGGCCCGGCGCTACTCAACCCCGCCTGAGTATCCCGGCCCGGCACCGCGGCCCGGCTCGCCATTCAGCCGTTACGCTCGGAACATGCCGTTCCGCTCCTCCCCCGCCTGCGCGGCCGGCCAGCGGTGAGCAGCCTGCAAGCGCCGCTGTGGCGCTCGATCGCGGTGTTCAGGTTCGCGTCGCTGGCCTACGCGGCCGTGCTGCTCGGGTTCAGGCCCATCTACTACCAGCGCTGGGGCTGGGCCTGGGCCGTCCTCGCCGCGATGATCGCCTGGACCGTCATCAGCACGATGGGCTACGCCGTCCCGGTCCGCCGGACCCGGCTGCTGCTGGGCGCCGATCTGGTGCTGACCGCGGCCGCGCTGTTGTCGACGAGCGTGCTGCAGTGGCCGCCAGCGCTTCATCGGGGTGTGATGCCGGTGACCACGACCTGGCTGGCCGGCCCGGCATTGGCCTGGGCAGTGGCGGCCGAGCTGGAGGCAGCCAGCCGGGAGCGGGAGCGGCTGGCCCGCAGTATCCACGACTCGGTGCTCCAGGTGCTCGCCATGGTGCAGCGCCGAGGCGGGCGGCGAGGCGGCCGAGATCGGCAGGCTGGCCGGCCAGCAGGAGGTGGCGCTGCGCGCGCTGATCAGCGGCGACGGCGGAGCCGCGGTCCCGGCGGGGGAGCGGGATCTGAGTTCCGTTCTGGCCGTCGAGGGCAGCGGGCTGGTGTCGGTCATCACCCCGGCCGAGCCTGTTCTGCTCCATGAGGAGGCGGTCGCCGAGACCTCAGCCGCGGTGCGGGCCGCCATCGACAACGTCAGGCAGCACTGCGGGCCGGCCGCCAAGACGTGGGTGCTGGTGGACGACGAGGGCAGCACGGTCAGCATCACAATCCGCGACGACGGCCCGGGAATCCGGCCCGGGCGGCTCGCCGAGGCCGCCGCCGAGGGAAGGCTGGGGGTCAGCCAGTCCATTACCGGCCGGATGCGCGACCTGGGCGGCGGCGCGGACATCGCGAGTACCCCGGGCACGGGAACCGAGGTGCGCCTGCGGGTACCGCGGACGAGGGTTCCGGCTGAGAATGAGCCGGCTACGCGGGCCGCAGCCGGCCGTAGCCTGGCGCCTGCGGCACCGCGCCCGAGCACTCCGGTGCCCTCCGCCTCGCCGCCCCGCGCCTCCGCTTAGGGTGTGCCCGTGACCCGACCAGCAGCCGGCGGCCCGGCCGGGCAGCACCCGCTGCGGGTGATGGTGGTCGACGACCACCCTATGTGGCGCGACTCAGTGAGCCGCGACCTCGGCGAGGCCGGCTTCGAGGTCGTCGCGACCGTCGGCGAAGGTGCTCAGGCGATCCGGATCGCCGCGTCCGTACGCCCCGACGTCGTCGTCCTCGACCTCCAGCTGCCCGACATCTCCGGCGTCGAGGTCACTCGCGGACTGCAGGCCAGTTACCCGCGCGCCCGGGTGCTGATCCTGTCGGCCAGCGGCGAGCATCGCGACGTGCTCGACTCGGTCAAGGCCGGCGCGACCGGCTACATCCTGAAGTCCGCGAGCCGGGCCGAATTCCTGGACTCGGTCCGGCGCACGGCTGCGGGCGACGCCGTGTTCTCGCCCGGGCTGGCCGGCCTGGTCCTCGGCGAGTTCCGCCGCCTGGCCGCCGATCCCGACCCAGCCCCTGACATCCCGCGCCTGACCGACCGTGAGGCCGAGATCCTGCGCATGGTCGGCACCGGACTGAGCTACAAGCAGATCGCCGAGCGCCTGGTCCTGTCCCACCGCACGGTCCAGAATCATGTCCAGAACACGCTGAACAAGCTCCAGCTGCACAACCGCGTAGACCTGGTCAGATACGCGATCGAACACGGCCTCGACAGCCCGCAGCCGCCGCGCGGCTGACCTCTTCCTGATTGGATCAGCGGATGCCATCCGGTCCCGACGAGCCCCGCAGGCTCACGACCGACCCGCCGCACTTACCCGGCTCGGCCGATCCTGAGGTCCTCCAGGCCAGGCTCGACGCCGCTCAGGAGAACGCCCCGATGAAGAGGCAGCTGGCCCGCCGCGCCGATACCAACCTGCCTGACGGCCACCCCTCATCGCCCCGCGACGAGAACGGCACGCCACGCCGGCCCGGAATCTCGATGGCCGACGTGGAGACCCTCACTCCCCCGCTCACCGACGCCCAGTGGGCCGACCACGTCACCGCAGTGGTCGACCGCATCGAAAAGGCCGGCCTAGCCGGGCTGACCACCGAAGTCCTGCATACGACGGATTCTGACCATCGAATCTGGTCATCGGAACGCAGCCGGTTGCACACGCAGATCATCGACGAGGTCTACATCAAGACCGCGGACGTTCCGTGCGAGCGCTTAGCCATCATGGCCGGGGGTCTACCAGGCGCAGGAAAGTCCACGGTCATGGAGAACCACACTGGGATCGACCGTCCCCGGTACCTCACTATCAACCCGGATGACTTCAAAGAGGATCTGGCCAGACGCGGCGCGCTTCCCGATGTCAAGGGCCTGTCTCCCATGGAGGCGTCGGCGCTTGCGCACGCCGAGTCGTCGTTTCTGGCGCGAGTGCTGGCCGTCAAGGCTCTTGCGGATGGAAGAAACGTGATCTGGGATATCACCATGTCGTCGGTTAAGACAGCTTCCGGCCGGATCGACGAACTGCGCGATGCAGGTTACCGGCAGGTCGATGCGATTTTCGTCGACCTGCAGCCTGAGGTCAGTGTCACGCGAGCAGACTCACGTCACCGGCACGGCCACGAGTTGTTCCTAGGCCGGGTTGGCCTGGGCGGCAGATGTCTCATCGCCGACATCATCCGCACCCAAACCAACGCCGAGTACGGAAGTGTCAACCGGCGCGTGTTCGAGACACTCAAGGACCGCTTTGACAATTGGTCGGTCTATGACAACTCCGTCGACGGCCAGCCGCCAAGACTCGTTGACTCCAGCGAGAAGTGAGGAGACCGACGTTGACCAGCGAGGTTCGCGATCTGCTCGACGCTCTGCATGACGGGAAACTGTCCCTGGATGAACTGGCCGAGCGCTTCCGGCAGCGGAAGTGGCCTCGGCGGTCGTCTCCACCTGCCCGTACCTATCGTGAGCTGGCCCTGGAGCAACTCCAGGACCCCGAGCCCTACGTGCCCAACTCCTACGACGACGTCGCCGCGGCATATCACCTCGGCCGGCTCACAAGTGAACAGTACGCGGTGCTGACTCAGGCAATGGCGGATGCCCAGCGGTCGGAGGACGACGGAAACCATGATCTAGTGGAGTTATTAGCGCATCCGTCTAGGAACCCCACTAGATCATGGAACGGACGGGCGGAGGAGCCGGACGGACGCCAGCGGGCGAGCGGATGGGTCACAGCGTGAAGCGGGTGCCGACCGAGTTGGGGATGTAGGCCGGGCCGAACCGGGCCGCCATCGCGTGGCCGGCTCGCCAGCCCGTGCAGTGCGCGGGCACCACGAACTGCGGATCCAGGCCGCTCAGGTCGTCCAGCACGCGCGGGATCAGGGGCTCGAACAGCGGCCCGTTCAGATGGAAGCCGCCGATGACCGCGTACAGCGGCAGATCCCCGGTCAGGCGCTGCGCGTACCGGCAGATATTGACCACGCCCGCGTGGCCGCAGCCGGTCACCACGACCAGGCCCCGGCCGGCGACGTGCACGATCAGCGCCTGGTCGTCGAGGACGAGCGGGTCAGGTTCCCAGGCCTCGCCGAGGTAGGCCTGCTGCGGCGGGAAGCCCGGCTCGTAGCCGGTCACCCGCGGGACCTCGCCGGTGATCAGCACCGACCCGTCTAGCAGGAAGCTCGGCTGGCGTTCCTCAATGATCTCGAAACCCGCCCCTTCCAGGGCGGCGCGCGAGGTCGACGGGATCTCCCGCGGCTCGCGGCCCGGGATCAGCACCCGCCGGCGCCGCCAGAAGTGCGGGTGAATCAGCACCGGCAGGTTCGCCGGCCCGACTGCACGGATCAGGCCGGACAGGCCGGTCGTGTGGTCGAAGTGGCCGTGGCTGCACACGACGGCCTCGACCGAGCCGGGGTCGATCTCCAGCCGGCGCATGTTCTCGATCATGCCGTCGGGACTTGTTCCGGTGTCGAACAGCAGCCGGTGCCTGCTGTCGCCCTTGGTGACCGTTACCAGAAGCGAGAACCCGTGCTCGGCGACCAGCGCTTCCGGGGCCAGGCCCCCGGCCATCAGCGCCGCCGGGCGGGTCGCCGCGATCGACAGCCCGGCCCTCGTGGCCGGCCCCTGGTCCGGCATGAAGACGTCGGTGACGTTGTCGACCAGGCTGACCAGCTCGACCGAGTCGACCGGCTCGAGCCGCACCGGCACGGCCGGCTCCAGGTCCGCCAGGTCCGGAACCGGCGCGTGCCGGGCGTAGCCCTCGTTACACATCCGCTCGCGTGCCCGCCAATCCCTCGGCGCGCATCAGGGCCAGGCCGGCCCGGGCCGCGCCGGGCAGGATGAGCGCGCCGAGCACGCCGAGGGCCAGCCAGACGATCGCGGTACCTGGCCCCCACCACGCCGATCCGGACGGGAACGGGTAGACGTTCCTGAACAGGGTGTAGCCGAGCACGATAATGCCGAGCACCGGGATGATCATCTCCCAGCGCCGCACCTGATCCTGATCGGAGAAGAACACCAGCTTGACCATGCCGATGGTGGCCAGTACGTAAACCACCAGCAAGATCAGCGTGCCGATGGTGCCGGCGTACAGGAACAGCGTGAACGGGTCGCCGCGCAGCACCGCCCAGACGAACGCGATGATCACCCATGCGGTGACGACGACGGCGATGGTGGAGAACGTCGGCGTCCTGCGCGTCTGCGAGACCTCGCCCAGCTTGGGGTGCAGCACCCCGTCGCGGCCGAGCGCATAGATGAGCCGGGCGCCGCCGACCACGCAGGCCAGAGCGCAGCTGAACGCCGAGACCATCGCGCCGAGGGTGATGATGTTGCCAATCCAGGACGAGACGTACCTGGTGCCGAGATCGCCGATCAGGGACGGCGAGGCGATGAACGCCTTGACGCCGCTCGCCGACGTACCGAAGCCCATGGACTCGACCGCGGTCACGACGACGAAGTAGATGCCGCCGAAGATCGCGACGCCCAGGATGGCCCGCGGGATGTCGCGGTTCGGGTGCCTGGTCTCCTCGCCCAGGGTGGCGGCCGCCTCGAAGCCGGCGAAAGACAAGAAGCCGAACACCACGCCAAGGAACAGGGTCGACAGCGGGGTGCCGGCCGGCAGGCTGAACGCCGATCCGGTGAGACCCAGCTTGCCGGGCCCACTGTGCCCGGCCAGCTTCGCGAAGACGATGACGATGACGATGACGATGAGCGCGACGGTCACGCCCTCGGCGACCAGCAGCACCCGGGTGCCGCCGCGAGCCGGCGTGATCGCCAGCCACAAGATCAAGACCAAGCCGAGCGCGCCGAGCAGGAAGCCGGGCCAGGTGGCCGTGGTCTTCCAGATCCCGGTCGCGTCCAGGAACCCGGCCGCGAACCGGCCGCCGGCCATCGCCGTGGTGACCGCGTAGAAGATATAGGTCCCGGCCAGGGCCCAGCCCGAGATGACTCCGGCCCGCGGGCCGAGCGTGGCCCCGACGAACCCGTAGACCGAGCCCGAGTGGTGGAAGCGCTGGGTCAGGCGGACGAACGTGTACGCCACCAGCAGCACGCCGACGAAAGCGATGGCGAAGGCGACGGGCACGGCGCGTCCGACGGTGGTCGCGGTGCCCTGCGGGTTGATGCTCGCCGCCATCGACGGCGCCATCAGGGCCAGGGAGATGCCGATGGCCTCCCAGACGCTGAGATTGCGGTGCAGCTTGACGGACTGGGGCTCTTCTATGGTCACGGCCATCGGGATCGCTACCTCCTTGCGGCCGGCCGGGGGGCGGCCGGCCCGTCCTGGGTCAGTTCATTGGGGGCTGGTCGGGCTGAGCTGCGGGTTCAGGCTGAGGGCGCCCAGGTAGCCCGCGAGCAGCGCGCTGGCCACCTGGCCGACCATGTCGTCGGGGGGCAGGAAGGACGGGTGGTGCAGGGCAGGCGGACCGCCGGTGCCCACGAACAGCATCAGCGTCCGGCCGGCGCCAGAGAAGTAGGAGAAGTCGTCGGCGCCGCAGGACCGGAACGTGGTGTCCAGCTCGAAGCCGGCCTCGCGCAGCCAGGGCCACGTCGCGGTGGTCAATTCGGCGTCGTTGACCAGGGCGGACTCGCCGTCCTGGATCGAGACGGAGCCCCGGCAGCCGCAGGCCAGGGCGGTGTGCTCGACGATCTCGCGCACGGTCTGGTGCAGCCCGGGCCAGTCGCCGGAGTCCAGCACCCGCAGCGTGCCCCTGGCCACGGCGGAGCCCGGGATCACGTTCGCGGCCTGCCCGGCCTCCAGCATCCCGATCGACACCACGACCGCATGGGTCGGGTCGGACCGGCGGCTGACCGCGTGCTGCAGCGCCAGCACGATCTGGCAGAGCGCGACCACCGGGTCGGCGGCGAGCTGCGGATACCCGGCATGCCCGCCGACCCCCTCCACGGTGATCTCGATGTCGTTGGTGGCCGCGTTGACGGTGCCGGCCGCCGCCGCCACCGTCCCGGCCGGCAGCTGGTGCTGCACGTGCACGGCCACGATCGCGGCCGGGGCGTGCGCGTCCAGCGCGCCCGACGCGACCAGGTCCCGGGCCCCGGACGGGATTGACTCCTCCCGCGGCTGCAGCACCGCCAGCACCGGCACCGGCAGCGCGGACGCGAGATCGGCCGCGCGGGCGGCCCGGCCGACCGCGGTCAGCGCGGCCAGGTGCACGTCATGCCCGCAGGCGTGCATCGCCCCGTTCGCCGACGCCCACGGCACGCCGGTGCGCTCGGTGATCGGCAGGGCGTCCAGTTCGGCCCGCAGCGCGATGCACCGCCCGTCGGCCCGGCCGATCCTGATCAGGCGCCCGGTTTCGGCAACGGCCGGGCCGCCCGGCGCGCCGAGCGCGGCCGCGACCCGGGATGCGGTCTCGAACTCCTGCCCAGACGGCTCCGGGCGGGCGTGCAACTCGTGCCTCAGCCGGATCGCCGCGTCCAGCTCCGCGGTGACGCCCGCGCGCAGCAGCCCGGCGAGCTCGGCGACCGGCCGGGTTGTGGTCGTCATGACCTCGGCTCCCCGGCTCATCCCGATGACTCCGTCACGGCCGGTCCAGCTGGTACACCCGGTTCGCGTTGCCCGCGCCGACCATCATCGCGATCCGGCCCGCGTCGGCGGCCGACCAGGCACCGTCGGCGACGAATTCGCCGGTCACCCGCTCGATGTCGCGGCGGAACCCGATCGCGCCCAGGTAGTGCAGCTCGGGCAGGCCGAACGCGTCGGAGGAGTACAGCATCTTGCCGAACGGGGTCAGCTCCAGCGCCTCGGCCAGCACGGCCGGTGACCGGGCGCCCACGTAGTTGAGCACCGCCCCGAGGTCCATGTACACGTGCCGGAAGACATGCGCGAGGTACCCGGCCTGCCGGTGCCACGGGTAGCAGTGCAGCAGCATGACCGGGGTGCCGATCGGCTCGGTCGCGGCCAGGAAGTCGGTCATCAGCGCCGGGTCGCTGCGATGCATCCGCATGTCGGTGTCACCGAATCCGACGTGGAACTGGACCGGCTTGCCGACGTCGACCGCCGTCCAGATCAGGTGCCGCAGCAGCACCGGATCTTCGATCCGGGCGCCGGGATCGGCGGCCAGCGCGGTCAGCAGCCGCCCGGCCGCGGCGGTCACGTCAGCGGCGGCCGGCCTGGCCGGGTCGAAGTCGAAGCCGTACCGGTAGGCGACGATGGACTTGTAGCCGACCGCGTCGGTGGCGGCGGTCTGCACCGCCAGTTCCTCGGCGAAGGTCGCGGCCCAGGCCGCCGCGTCCGGCCCCGTCCTGGCCACCTGCTCGGCGACCGCTTCCAGCCGGACCACATGCCGGGCCGGGCTGGAACTGGCCAGCTCCAGCTGCTCGGGCGTGGTGACCTGACCGCCCTGATAGCCGGTGTCGACCAGCCACTGGGCCACCCCGGCCGCGCTGAGCAGCCGCCGGTTTACCTCGGCCGGGCCCAGCTCGGCCCGGCGCCGCAGGTAGTCCTCGGCCGGCCCGAGTGGCTCAAGGTCCAGCACCGGCGCGCACCAGCGCCGGATCGCGAACCCGAGCTGGCTGTCGAACACGGTGGTGCCCGGCGCGGGCGGCCCCGACGCCTCGGAGATCAGCAGCTCGAACCCGGCCCGGTCCAGCTCGGTCGTGACCACGCCGTGCACGTGGTGGTCGATCAGCGGCAGCGGCTCGGCAGTGCTGGTCACGGGTCCTCCCCTGGGATGCTGGCCGCGGCGACGTCGGTGCCTGCGGCGACCGCGCCCTTATACAGGGCGTCGTAGCGCGCCATCCTGGCCAGCGGCTCGTCGCCCAGCCGGTCGACGAGCGCGGCGATCACCGCCTCGGTCAGCGCCACCGCCGGGGTCAGCGCGTCGAACGGCGACGGCGAGGCGACACTGGAGGTCAGGATCACGTCGGCGTGCGCGGCCAGCGGCGACAGGTAGGGGTCGGTGAACGCGATCAGCGTCGCGCCCTGCCGCTTGGCCGTGACCGCGGCCCGTACGGTGTCGTGCTGGTAGCGGCGGTAGTCGAAGGCGACCAGCACGTCCCGGCGGCCGACGTCGAGCAGCGCGCTGGCCCGGTCCGCCCCGGCCGCCGAGACCACGTGCACGTTGGGGCGCAGCACCCGCAGGTGCGCGGCCAGGTACTCGGCCAGCATGGAGCTGAACCGGCCGCCGATCAGCGTGACCGCGCGCCTGGTCTCGGCCAGCAGCCGGACCGCCTGGTCGAACTCGGCCCGCGGCAGCCGGGCGAAGCTGGTCCTGATGCCGTCGCAGAACTGCTGCTCGGAGCGGCTCAGCGCGTCACCAGGGTCGGATCGCCCCGGCCCCGCGGCCCGGCCCGCGTGCAGGGCCAGCGGCGACGACAGCCGGGCCGAGACCTCGGTCTTCAGCGACCGCTGGAACCCGGCGTAGCTGTCGAAGGACAGCTTGCTCACCAGCCGGACCACGGTCGGCGAGCTGACCCCGGCCGCCGCGGCCAGCTTGGCGATCGGCTGCAGCCCGCGGACCGGGTACTCGGCCAGCAGCGCCCGGGCCACCTTGCGCTCGGCCGGCGTCAGCTCGGTCAGCTGGAGCTGCAGCCGCTCGGCGACGGTCACGTCCGTGCCATCCGCCCCCGGCCGCGCCATCTAGCTCACCACCGCCAGCGGGTGCGGGCCACCACGTCCTCGGGATTGGCCTGCGCGAACAGCTCGATCTCGGCCCGGCGGACGGCCAGGAACGCCTCGAACATGGGGTCGCCCATCGCCGCCCGCAGCACATCGCTGGCGGCCAGCAGGTCGGCGGCCTCGCCGAGGGACTGCGGCAGCCGCCGGATGCCGCGCTCGGCCAGTTCGGCCTCAGGCAGCGCGACCGGGTCGCCGCTCACCTCGTCGGGCAGCGTGCCGCCGACGGTCAGGCCGGACAGGCCGGCCGCGAGCAGCGAGCCGACCACCAGGTACGGGTTGGCCGCCAGGTCGAAGCACTTCACCTCGAGGTTGGACCGCACGTCCTGCTCGCCGTCGGAACCGGTCACCAGCCGCAGCGCGGCCTCGCGGTTCTCCTTGCCCCAGACCTGGTACGCGCCGGCCCAGTGCGAGGGCACCAGCCGCAGGTAGCTCGCGACACTCGGGGCGCCGACCGCGAGCAGCGCGGGCAGCGCGTCCAGCACCCCGGCCGCGAACGCCTCGCCCTCGCCGGTCAGCCCGTACGGGCCTGGGCCGCCGGCCAGCAGGTTCTGCCCGTCCCGCCACAGGCTGAGGTGCACGTGACCGCCGTTGCCGACCCCGCCCGCGACAACGGAGGGCGCGAACGAGGCCTGCAGGCCGTGCCGCTGGGACACGGCCCTGATGGTCTGCCGCACCAGCACGCTGTCGTCGGCGGCGCCGACCGGGTCGGTCGGCGCGATCGAGATCTCCAGCTGGCCGGCCGCGTATTCGGGGTGGAACTGCTCAACCGTGATGCCCTGCTGCTCGACCGCCTCGACGACCTCACGGCTGTAGTCGGACAGCTCGATCACCCTGGTCATGCCATAGGCGGGGCCGGCGCAGGCCGGCCTGAAGGTGCCGCCGTCGTCGGCGCCCACGGCCCACTCGATCTCGAAGCTCGCCTGCCCGCGCAGGCCCTGGCCGGCCGCCCGGGCGGTCATCGCCCGGGCGAAGCTGCGGGCGTCGCCGATGTAGGCGTCGCCTTCCTGGGTGTACCGGTCCACCGGCGCCCAGGCCCAGCCCGGCTGTGCGGCCAGCGGGGTAATCCGGTCGAGGTCCGGCATCAGCCGCAGGTCACCGCCGGGGCCGCCGATGTGCTTGCTGGTCGTGATGGAGTCGTCGATCACGAACACGTCGAACACCGGCGACATGCCGATGCCCCAGCCCGCGGCCCGCTCCAGCCGCGCGGCCGGGATCGACTTCACCCGGGTGATGCCGGTGTTGTCGACCCAGCACAGCGCGACCATCGAGACTCCGGCGTCGGCGAGCCGCAGCGCGATCTCGCTGCCGTAGGCCGACCGCCTGGCCCGTTCGGCCGGACCGAGCTCCGCGCCTGCTGGGGTCTGCGTGGTCACCGGGCACCTCGCTTCGGCTCGCCGCGCTGGGCGCGTGGGTGTCCGAAACGTTACACAGCGGTCATGTGCTCGTCAATACGTAACAGACGTGTCAGCTTGTCCGGCTCCGGCGCGGCCGCCTACCAGCCGCGCAGGTCGACCGGCCAGACGTCGACGATCTCGTCACCGGACACCACGTAGGCCCGCTCGTGGTAGGCCATGGTCGGGTCGATATGCGCGGGAGCGAACCGCACCCGCTCCCCGACCGGGCGCGGATCGGAGAACGTGGTGTGCTCGTCCGAGCAGAACCACACCGTCGCCCCATCCAGCGACGGGTTGCCGTGGTCCATGCCGAACGCCTTGAGCCCGGCGTCGGCGACCGCCCACTTCGGTGCCCCGCCGGACGCGGGCGCCGAGACCACGGTCGCGAGCACGAACAGCGCCTGCCCGAACGGCAGCCCGAGCTGGCCGTAGGCGGTGTCCATCAGCGCGTACGAGCCGGCCTGGATCTCGTTCGCCCAGGTGTTACAGGCGTAGGTCCCGGTGCCGCCGGCCGAGATCAGCTCGCCGCCCACATCCGCATGCGCGGCCGTGAGCAGCGCCATCGCGACCTCGCACTGGCGCTCCCGCTCGGCGCCATCGGCCAGCCCGACCACATGTCCTTCGTAACCCATCACGCCCCGGACGACCAGGCCCGCCGCGCGGGCCTGATCCGCCAGTGGGCCGGCCGAGGCCGGGTCGCAGCCGCACCGCGGCAGCCCGACGTTCACGTCGATGAGCACCTCGCGGACGCCGCCGGCCACGGCCGCCTCGATCGTCTGGGCCGAGTCGACCGCGAGCGTGATCCGGGCCCCGCCGCCGGCCAGCGCGCCGAGCCGCCGTGCGTCCAGCACCTCGTTGGCCAGCAGCAGGTCCTGGCCGAGCCCGGCCGCCGCCATTCCCTCGCATTCGCGGATGGTCGCGCAGGTGAAGCCCGGGTGACCGGCCGCGGCCTGCCGCCGGGCCAGGTTCGTGCACTTGTGCGCCTTGACGTGCGGGCGCAGCCGCGCCCCCGGCAGCGCCGTCGCCATCTCGGCGATGTTCCGCTCCAGCTGGTCGGCATCGATCAGCAGGGCCGGCGTCGTCAGATCACCAATCCGCTGCCCGCCTGGTCGGGTCACAGGTACCTCCGCTGCCGGCCGGTCTCCGATTCATAGGCTGCCCTGGCGGCGGTGACCGAGTCCAGCTCGGACACCTCGGCGACGGGGACGTCCCACCACGATCCGCTGTCCGGCGCCGGCACGGCCGGTTCGGTCCGGACCGCGATGACCACCGGCCCGTCCGCGGCCTTGGCCGCCGCCAGCGCGGCTGACAGCTCGGCGACCCCGTCCGCCCGGATGACCGTCGCGCCCAGGCTGGCGGCATTGGCGGCCAGGTCAACCGGTAGCACTCCGCCGTCGAGCCGGCCCGTCGTGGTGTTCCGGAACCGGTATGCGGTGCCGAACCGCTGCGCGCCGACGGACTGCGACAGCGAGCCGATGGAAGCGAACCCGTCGTTGATGACGAGCACCACGATGATCGCGAGGCGCTCCTGGACGGCCGTGACCAGCTCGGCCGACATCATCAGGTAGGAGCCGTCGCCGACCAGCACGAACACGTCGCGGTCGGGCGCCGCCAGCTTCACCCCGAGGCCGCCCGCGATCTCGTACCCCATGCAGGAGTAGCCGTACTCCACGTGGTAGCCCTTCGGATCCCGGGTCCGCCACAGCTTGTGCAGGTCACCGGGCATCGACCCGGCCGCGCAGACCACCACGTCGCGCGGCCCGGCGGCGGCGTTGACCGCCCCGATCACCTCGGACTGGGCCGGCAGCGGGGCGTGTCCGGCGTGATAGGCCTCGTCCACGACCTTGTCCCACTGCCTGGCCCGCTCGGTCACCTCGCCCCGGTACGCCGGATCGGCCTGACAGCCGCCCAGCTCGGCGGCCAGCGCGTCCAGGGCCGCCCGCGCGTCCCCGGTCACCATCTCGGCGCCGTGCTTGACCGCGTCGGACGAGGCCACGTTGATGTTCACGAACCGCACGCCAGGCTCGGCGAACGCCCTGCGGCTGGCCGTGCTGAAGTCCGACCAGCGGGTGCCGATCCCGATCACCACGTCGGCCCGGGCGGCCAGGGCATTCGCGGCCGCCGTCCCGGTCGCGCCGATCGCGCCGGCCGACTGCGGGTGGTCATAGGGCAGCGAGCCCTTGCCGGCCTGGGCCTCGGCGACCGGGATGCCGGTCGCCTCGGCGAACGAGCGGAGCCGGCCGGTCGCGTCGGAGTAGATCACCCCGCCGCCGGCCACGATCAGCGGCCGGGCCGCCCCGCGCAGCACCGCCGCGGCCCGGGCCACGCTCGCGGGGTCGGGTGCCGTCCGCGGAACGTGCCAGACCCGGCTGCGGAACAGCTCGTCCGGCCAGCTGAAGGCCTGCGCCTGCACGTCTTCTGGCAGGCAGATCGTGACCGCGCCGGTCTCGGCCGGATCGGTGGGCACGCGCATCGCGCCCAGCAGCGCGTCCGGCAGCTGCTCGGGCCGGTCCACCCGGTCGAAGAACCGGGACACCGGCCGGAACGCGTCGTTCACCGACACGTCCCGCTGGCCGGGGTGCTCGAGTTGCTGCAGCACCGGTTCGGCCGCCCTGGTCGCAAAGACGTCCGAGGGCAGCAGCAGCACCGGCAGCCGGTTCACGGTGGCCAGGGCAGCGCCGGTGATCATGTTGGTGGCGCCCGGGCCGACCGAGGTCGTGCAGGCCAGCGCGGACATCCGGTTCCGCATCCGGGCGAACCCGGCCGCGGCGTGCACCATCGCCTGCTCGTTGCGGGCCTGGTAGTAGGGCAGCGATCCGGGCGCGGTCAGCTCGGCGGCCAGCAGCGCCTCCCCGAGCCCGGCCACGTTGCCGTGGCCGAAGATGCCGAAGCAGCCCTCGATCAACCGGTGCGTGATCCCGTCCCGCTCGCTGTGCTGGGCGGCCAGGAACCGCACGACCGCCTGACCGACGGTGCGCCTCATGCCGGGCCGGCCTGCCCGTAGAACGGCAGCCGCGGGTCGGCGGCCTGCCCCTCCCAGGTCTGCCTGATCCAGGCGTGAGCCGGGTCGTCGCAGATCAGCCAGCGGCGCTCGCCCGGTCCGGCCATCACGTTCAGGTAGTACATGTCGTAACCGGGCACCGCCATCGACGGCCCGTGCCAGCCGTGCGGCACCAGGACCAGGTCGCCGCGGCGGACCTCGGCGAGCACGTCCACGGGCCGGTCCGCGGTGCCGTAGACCCGGTGATAGCCGATGCCATCGCGGCCGGACAGCTCGAAGTAGTAGATCTCCTCCAGCACCGACTCCCCCGGCCGGTCCTCGTCGTGCTTGTGCGGCGGGTAGGACGACCAGTTGCCGGCCGGGGTGATCACCTCGCAGGCGAGCAGCCGGTCGGCCGCGAACGCGCCGTCCGTGCAGAAGTTGTTGACCTGGCGCGAGCAGGACCCGGCCCCGCGCAGCTCGATACCGACACCGTCGGCCGGGCCGTAGCGGAACGGAAGGTCATGATCGGCGACCGCGCCGGGCAGCGCGAACCGGCCGCCGGCCTCGCTCACGATCACCGCCTCGGCGTGCCGCGGCAGGTACGCGAAGTCGGTCACCGCCTCGAACACGCTGGCCCGGCCGGCTAGCTCCAGCCGCTCGCCGCCGCAGGTCACCGAGCAGGACCCGGCCAGCGGCAGGACCAGGGTCTCGGCCGGCCCGGTCCTGACCGGCTCCGATTCGCCCGGGCCCAGGGTCAGCACCCGCAGGCTGGCCCAGGTCCAGCCCGCCTGGCCGGGGGTCAGGTCCACGGCCCAGCGCCCGGCGGCAAGCGAGCCGGCCGGGCGGTGCAGGCGCTCATCGCTGCTCATCTGCTCACTCCATCAGATCCTGGACCTCGGCGGTCGTCGGCATCGCGGTCGAGCATTCCAGCCGGGATGCGACGATCGCGCCGGCCACGTTGGCGAACCGCAGCGTGCGCTCCAGCGGCCAGCCCGCGAGCAGGCCGTGGCACAGCGCGCCGCCGAAGCCGTCGCCGGCCCCGATCCCGTTCAGCACCGGCACCGGAAACGGCGGGACCCGGACCGTGTCCCGCGCGGTCAGGCCGAGCACGCCGTCCGGTCCCTGCTTGATCACGGCCAGCTCGACCCCGGCCGCCAGCAGCAGCCGCCCGGCCCGCTCCGGGTCGGACTCGCCGGTGCCGGTGAGCACCTCGTCGAGGTTCCCGACCGCGATCGTGACCTGCGGCAGCGCGGCCGCGACCTCGGCCCGCGCGGCCGCCCGGCTCGCCCAGAACATCGGCCGGTAGTCCAGGTCAAGCGCGGTGAGCGGGCGGCGGCGCGGGCGGCCCAGGCCACGTGGTGGGCGTCCCGGCTCAGCTGCTGGTACAGCCCGGTGACGGTGGCCCAGAAGATCCGCGCGTCCCGGCACGCGGCCAGGTCCAGCTCGCCGCCGCGGATTTCCAGGTCCGGCGCCTTCGGGTAGCGGTAGAAGTACAGCGGGAAATGGTCCGGGGGGAAGATCTCGCAGAACGTGACCGGTGTCGGCAGGCCGGGCACGGCAGTGACGAAGGCGTCGTCCACGCCGAGGTCGCACAGGGCCGCGTGCACGAACCGGCCGAACGGGTCGTCCCCGGTCCTGGTGATCACCGCGGTCCGGCGGCCGTGCCGGGCCGCGGCGACCGCGACGTTGGTCGCGCTGCCGCCCAGGAACCGGCCGAACCTGGTCACGTGCTCCAGCGCAACCTCGGCCTCCAGCGGGTACAGGTCGACGCCGACCCGCCCGATCGTCAGCACGTCGTAAGGCGCCCGGGCGGGCCCGGCTGCTGCGGCTTGATGTTCCGCGGTCATCGGGCGGTCTACCAGCCGCGCTCGCGCAGGTACTCGCGGTTGCGCTGCTGGTCGGCGCTGGCCTGCGAGTACGCCTGGGGGCTGCGCGGCAGCACATCCTGCTCGACCACGATCCAGCCGTCGTAGCCGCCCGCGCGCAGCGCGGCGAGCACCTCTTCGACGCCCCCGTGCCCGTCGCCGAGCCGACAGAACGCGTCGGTCTCCCAGATCTGCATGGCGTCGGTGAACGGCTGCCCGGACGGCGAGGGCCTGGCGTCCTTCAGGTGCACGTGGCTGACCCGGTCCCAGTACCGGTCCAGGATGGCCAGCGGGTCGCCGCCCGCCGCGATCAGGTGCCCGGTGTCCAGGCAGAGCGCGGCCCCGGTCCGCTCCAGCACCCCGGTCACGCTGTCCTGCCCGGAGAGCTGGGTGCCGACCTCGTTGTGCAGGCAGGCCTCGTAGCCGCGGCCCGCGCACAGGTCCGTGACCTCGCCGACCACCCGCTCGATCCGCGCCCACCGCGACTCCTGGCCGGGCGAGCCGATCAGCGCGACGGTCGGCCTGGGCAGATAGCGCCGCTCAGTCCGGCCCCGGACGGCGTCGAACTGATCGCACACCCCGCTCAGCTCGGCCAGCCCGGCCGCCGGGGCCTGGTCGTCGGTCACGTCGATCTCGACGTAACCGCCGGTCAGCAGCAGCCCGCGCGAGCCCAGGGCCGACGCCAGCTCGCCGCCGAGGCCGAGGTAACCGGGCGGCCCGAGGTCGATGCCGGCGTAGCCGGCCGCCTGGACCGCGTCGAGCACCTCGGCCGCTACGGGGACGCCCTCGCTCGTGCCGACCGTGACCTCGAACGCGCCGTAGCTGACCGGGGCGTTACCAATCTTGACCATCGTGCTCCTTGCTGTTCCGACGCGACGACGCTTCGGGCCGAGGTTACGACCCGGCCGGCACCGGCGCGGTGCCGGCTTGTTCCGCGATGCTCAGCGCGGTGATCGCGTCGGCCGCGGTCGCGCCGCCGCCGGTCCCGGTCCTGACCGCGCGGGCGAAATCCTCCGCCTGCAGCCGCAGGGCCTGGTGGAAGACCGCCTGACCGCGGTCAGGCTCGAGGAAGGGCACCGCCGCCGTGCCTTTGGTGCCGAACACCTCGACCCGGCAGATGTCGCCGGCCGGGTGCCAGCGGCCCAGGCTGACCAGCGCCGTGCCGCCGCCGTCGAGCTCGGCCACGAGCTGCGCGCAGTCAGGGTCCCCGGCCGGGGTGGCCGGCCCGGTCGCAGCCACCCGCACCGCGCCGAACTCCTGCCCGGTCAGCCAGCGCACTTGGTCGAACTCGTGCACGCCCATGTCGGCGAAGATGCCGCCGCTGGCGTCCCTGAACGTGCCCGGCGGCGGGGCGGCGTCCCGCTGGTAGCAGTTCACCGCGAGGATCTCACCCAGCTCGCCGCCGAGCATCCGCCGTCGCAGCGCGGCCAGCGCGGGCACGAACCGGCGCCAGTACGCGACCTGCAGCGGCAGACCCGCGGCGGAGGCCAGGCCGGCGCACTGCGCGGCCTGCCCGGCGGTCAGCCCGCAGGGTTTCTCGCACAGCACCGGCAGCCCGGCCGCCAGCACCTGGCCAGCTACCGCGAGGTGCCGGTCGGTGGGGGCGGCGATCAGCACGCCGTCGAGGCCGGCCGATCCGAGCAGCTCGGCCAGGCTGCCGAACACCGCAACGCCGGTCACGGCGGCGGTCGCGGCGGGGTCGGGATCGGCCACCCCGGCCACGGTGACCAGCTCGGACCCGGCCAGCGCGGCCAGGTGCGTGCGCCGCATCCGCCCCGCGCCCGCGATCCCTGGCTGGTCTCGCCGCCGAGCGGGCCAAGGCCGCATGGCAGGCGGGGAACCTCGCCCAGGCCGCCCGGCTGAACAGGCAGTGCCAGGACCCGGACCGCGCGCCGGCCTGGCAGGCCCGTGCCGACCGGATCCGCGCGGCCGCCGAGCGAGCCGACCTCGGCACCACGCTCCTCGTCCGCCAGGCCCTCGCCGGCATCGACCCCGGCGACCCGGCCCTGCGCCGGATCCGCGAGCACAACCACGCCCTGGGCATCAGGGCTGAGCAGGAGGCTGGCCAGTGAACCAAATACCGAGACCCCGCGAGGACATCAAGGCAGGAACCCAGGCAGCCGAGCGCAGCGTGACCGCCCAGGCCGAGGCAGGCATGGACGCCGACACGATCGCCGGGCAACAAGATGATGCCACCGCCCGGATGCTCACCGATGTCAGGACGCGCGGCCGGCAGGACTTCGCGCGCGGCTGGGAAGTCGGCAAGCGCGGCATCTACGAGCGCACAGCCCGGCGTGAGCAAGAGCTCGAAGAGCGCGGCACGCCGGAACCCCCTTGGGGTGTTTACTGATCTGGTGGCTGATGAGGTTGACAGCATGCGCGTTGCCCTGGTGGCGGGTGCCACCCGGGGTGCGGGCCGGGCAATCGCCATCGAGCTGGCCCGGGCTGGGTTCTTCGTCTATGCGACCGGGCGCAGTAGCAGGACCTCCGGTCCTTCGGAACTCGGCAGGCCGGAGACGATCGAGGAAACCGGCGACTTGATCCGCGCTGCAGGCGGGGCGGGCGCCGTCAGTGTCGTTGATCACGAGGATCCCGGCCGGGTAGACGCTCTGGTCGCGGGCATCGACGGCGAGCACGGGCGTCTCGACGTGCTGGTCAACGACATCTTCGGCGGCGACCGGTACATGCAGTGGGACAAGCCGCTGTGGGAGCACGACTGGCGTGGCGGGCTGCGGATGCTGCAGATGGGCGTGCACACCCACCTGATCACCAGCCGGGCGGCGATCCCGCTGGTGCTGCGCACCGCCACCGCGCACGGCACTCGCGGCCTGGTGGTGGAGATGACTGACGGCACCTCGCAGGCCAACGCCGAGTTCCGCCGCAATGTAGGGTTTTACTACGACCTGGTGAAGGCCAACGTCGAGCGGATCGTGAAAGGCCTCACCGCCGAACTGGAAGACCATCCGGTGACCGCGGTCGGCGTGACGCCGGGCTGGCTGCGCTCGGAAAGGATGCTGGAAAACTTCGGTGTCACCGAGGCCACCTGGCGCGAGGCCTGTGCCAGGACCCCCGGTTTCGCGATCTCCGAATCACCCACCTACGTCGCCAGGGGCGTTGTCGCACTCGCCCGGGCAGACGATGCTGACCGCTGGGCTGGCACGATCATCTCCTCTCGCCAGCTCGCCGACGCTTACGGCATCACCGACACCGACGGCAGCAGACCCGACTGCTGGGGCTACCTCGCCGCCTACGGCTGGGAACGGGACGACGGCGCAGGCATCGACGACTTCCGGTAAGGGTTGCGATGCTTATCCGGTGGTTGTGAGCACAGACAAGCACGGAAGGCGGCAGTGCTGCAGATAGGCGAGGTAGACCGGCTGGCCGAGGCGCTGGAAGGTGTGCGTCCCACTAAGGCGGACGGGCTGGCCCAGTGGCGGTATCACGGCAGGCTCGTCGCCCGCCAGCTTGACGACACCCATATGGTGATCCGAGCCGACTTCGACTACCGCGCCTCGGTCCTGCGGCAGTTCCCCGAAACCTTCAGTGTGCCGACCCGGTACATCAAGCACATGATGGTCGTCGCTGATCTCGCCAGAGGCGACGCTGGTGCCATCGAGGATGCACTCGAGGCAGCGTGGCAACTTCAGCGAAGTGCCGGCTGACAGCGCCTTCCACCCCGAGGCCCCGGCAGAGCCGGTTAGCACTGCATGATCGTCTGGAGGGGCCGGGCGGGCCGCCGGGCGTGGTAGCGCAGGGCGGCGGCGATGCTGGTTGCCAAGTCAGGCGCAGGATGGTGATGACCAGGTTGCGCAGGCTGGCCATGATGCGCGGTCCGCTGGCGGTGCGGATCTGGGAGCGGTCTTCGGTGTCGGGCATGAGCGGCGCTCCTTGAGTGTCTCGCCCGTCAGGCGGGTGGCGGGGTTCCCCGCCACCGCGTTGAGCGCCGCCGCACGCTGCCCGAGGCTCGCTGTCAAGCCGCGGGGCGCAAGGTTGCCGGCCGAGCGGCAGCGGCCCGCAGGGCGGCCGGGAAGTTTGCGGAGGAGCGGCTTGACAGAGAGAGGCAGCGTGCCAAGCTCAGGGCGAGACCAGGCTGGACAGCCCGCCGGAGGCGGACCATTGCCGAGTTCAGCCGGGCAGCAGTTTCCCGCGGAGTCTCATGGCTCGGTGCCGGAGGTTAATGGTGATGGACTGGTTAGGCAGGAAACGTCGCCAGGGCGGGGAGTCCGATCCGGGCCCGCAGGCGGCGGGTGAGCTGCTCGACCCGTATCACTCGCGGGCGATCATCAGCGACGGCGACCGGATAGTCATCGATCCGGGGAAGGTGCTGGCGAACATCGCGCTGGCGATGGAGCGCGTCGATACCGACATCAACCCGCCGGTCAGCATCGAGGAGGACGCGGCCCCCGCCGATGAGGTGCTGAGCTTGGTCCAGATCGGGTTCGGGCCCGTTTTGGCGGTGCACGTCGCCGACACCGCGATGGCGATCATGTCAGCTCGTTATCCCGCCGAGGAACGAGTACGTGTCGAGATCGCCCGCGGACGGCTGCTGGACGAGGTGCTCGACATTCTCGCCGACCCGCTCGTGCCCGACGCGGAAGCCGGCCGACTGGTCCGTGCGCGCGTCGGGATGCCGCGCCTGCAGGCCGCGCGCCGTCCAATGGCCGAGCGGGAACCGCGTGATCACGGCCATTTCGACCTGCTTGCCGCCCGGTACAAGTACCTGCGGACCTTCACCCCGGCCGTCACGCCAGGCGAGTCATGCCCATCGTGGAGGAGATCCGCGCCTGCCGGTGAAGCAGGCTCAACCGGTACAGTTGCTCGGTGGCGAAAATGCTCGTCGGATACGCCCGCTGCTCGACCGACCAGCAGGAGGGTGCTGCCCGGCCAGAGACGGCTGCACATGAAGGATGAGAGCGACTCAGGCAAGCGCTCCATCGCGACCGCGATCTCGGTCAAGCGACGTGCAGGCCACGATCTACGACGCCGGGCGGCGCTGCCGCAACGAACGCGAACGCCGCGCGGCCTGCCTGCGCGCCATCGTCGAAGACGCCGCCCGACGCGGAGACACCGTGCTCGTACTCGAGCAAGACGACTCACTCGTCAGCTGGGACAACCAACGCCTGATCGAGTTCACCCGCGCCGCTGGCGGTCGCGACACTCTGCGCTATGAACATCGGCGAGCCGCCGCCGACCTGGCGCTCGCGATCCGGACGCGATCGTCTGGTGCTGGGCCAAAGACGGCGACTGGCGACGAGGCGTCGAGCCGATCGTGACCACCGTGGGAGAAGTCTGAACCGCCCAGACAAGCGCGAAGCCCGAGCGCCACGGTCGTCCGGCCGGGTCTCGGGCTCACTTCCCGAAGCTCAACGCAACGGGCTGCACCAAGTGCAGAGCACCCAGCGCCCTGCCGTCATCACAATGAGTTCGCGCGACCGGCAGGGCAAGGGACCAGATTCGCTCCGGTGCTAAGGAGACCCCGTTTGGGCAAGAGTCTTTGCGGCTCGGTTGTGAGCTTGATGGACTGCGCTTTCTCGGCGGCGGGCGGTGGAGCACCGCGGTTATTTCCCGGCGCGAACAGATCCGCCTATTGCTGGCGTGATTTGTCAGAGCAGGTGGCGGATCCCGATCGGCAGGTCGCGGACCCGGATCCCGGTGGCGTGGAAGACGGCGTTCGCGATCGCGGCTGCCACTCCGACCGCGCCCAGCTCGCCGATGCCTTTGGCGCCGATCGGGCTGGCGTGCTCGTCGTAGTCGTCGACGAAGTGCACGTCGATCTCGCCGATGTCGGCGTTACCCGGGATGACGTAGCCGGCGAGGTTCTTGGACAGGAACCGGCCCAGGTTCGGTTCGAACACCGACCGCTCCAGCAGCGCCTGGCCTAGCCCCCAGGTGATCCCGCCGATCATCTGGCTGCGTGCCGCAAGCGGGTTGATGATCCGCCCCGCGGCATACGTGCCGACGCACCGGTTCACCCGGACCAGCCCGAGGTCCGGATCGACCCGGACCTCGGCAAACACCGCGCCGTAGGTGTGGATCGACAGCCGCGACTCGGCGGGTTCCCAGCGGGCCTCGGCCTCCATCGAGTCCAGCCCGGCGGCCTCCAGGAGGGCGGCGGGGCTGGCCTGCTGGCCTGGCAGGGAGGCGCGCAGCGCGGCGAGTTTGCCGTTGAGTTCGGTGGCGGCCGCGTGCACCGCCGAGCCGACACCCATGGTCGCGGAGGAGCCGGCGGTCATCGCGGCCTCGGGCAGCCCGGAGTCGCCGTGCCGGACCTGCACCGTTTCCGGCGCGACGCCGAGCGCTTCGGCGGCAATCAGCGTCATCACGCCGGGCTGGCCGGTGCCGATCTCCTGGGTGCCGGCCTCGACGACCACCCGCCCGTCGGCGTGCGCCCGGACCCGCGCCGAGGACGGGAACCGGAAGGTGTCCATGGTGGCCACGGCCATGCCCCAGCCGATCAGGTCATGGCCACGGGTCATCGACCGGGGTTCTGGGGAGCGGCCCGCCCACCTGAACCGGCCGGCCCCCTCGAGCAGGCAGGCTCGCAGCGGCCGGGAGGAGAACGGCTGCCCGGTCACCGGGTCGACGTCCGGCTCGTTGCGCAGCCGCAGCTCGACCGGGTCCATCCCCAGCTCGTGGGCCAGCTCGTCCATCGCCGACTCGACGCCGAACATCCCGGGTCCCTCGTGCGGCGCGCGCATCGGGTTGGGCTGCGGGCGGTCCAGCCGCTCCACCCTGGTGCTGACCCGCAACGCCGGGGTGGCATAAAGCCAGCGGGTGCCGGCGGTGCCGTACTCGGCGTAGTCGTCGGCCCGGGCGGCCGCGTTGACGCTGTCGTGCTCGACCGCGGTCAGCCGGCCGTCGCGGGTCGCGCCCAGGGCGACGGTCTGCCGGGTGGCGGGCTGGTGCCCGCAGCCGGTGAACATCTGCGCGCGGGTCAGCACCAACTGAACGGGCCGGCGCAGCACCCGGGCGGCGGCCGCGGCGAGCAGCTGGTGCGGGTGCACGAAGCCCTTGCAGCCGAACCCGCCGCCCACGAACGGGCAGCTGACGTGCACGTGGTCGGCGGGCAGCCCGAACGCGGCCGCCATCGCCGCCTGCACGGCGAAAATTCCCTGGGCGGAGTCCTGCACATTCAGCTGGTCACCGTCCCACCAGGCCAGCGTGGCGGACGGCTCGATCGGGCTGTGGTGGCGGTCCGCCGTGCGGTAGGTCTGGCGGACGGTGACCTCAGCCGATGCCATCCCGGCGGTCACGTCGCCGACGGCGAGGTCGGGGGCGGTCAGGTTGTAGGGACCGTCGGGCACCACGACCTCGGCGCCCCCGAAGATGACCTCGGGCCGCTCCTGGGCGTACCGGGCGCGGACCAGGCTCGCCGCGTGCTGGGCCTGCTCCCGGGTCTCGGCGGCGACCAGCGCGATGGGCTGGCCCTCGTAGTGCACCCGGTCGTCTTGCATCGGGATCACCGAATGCGCCAGCGGCGGCACCGGCGGCGGCGTCAGCCGGGGCACGTCGGTGGCGGTCAGTACCGCGGCCACGCCGCCGGCGGCCCGCGCGTTAGCGCAGTCCAGCTCGGCCACCCGCCCCCGCGGCACTCGTGCGGGCACCAGGACGGCGTGCAGCATCCCGTCGCGGGAGTAGTCGGCGGAGTACCGGGCCGTGCCGGTGACCTTGGCCGGCCCGTCCGGGCGCGGCAGTGGACGGCCGGAGCTCATGCCACACCCCCGGCGACGCGCAGCGCCCGGACGGCGGCCCGCTGCGCCAGCTCGATCTTGTACTCGTTGCCCGGCAGCGGCCGCGCATCAGTGAACGAGGCCGCGACCGCCGCCCGCAGCGCGCCGGCGTCGTCAAGGTGCACCCCGCCGCCGGCCAGCGCCGCCTCGGCGGCGGGTAGCCGCCACGGCCGGTGCGCCACCCCGCCCAGCGCCAGCC
>JBPCKO010000148.1:0-3489 GCA_051004215.1 Streptosporangiaceae bacterium
GCCGGGCGCCGTCGCGAGCGAGCCGGCCACGCCGAAATAGGCCACGCCATCGTCGTCGACGCCAAGCAGGAACCGTTCCCCGGCCGGGGCCTGCGACGGCGAGACGAAGGTCAGCTCGGCGCCGTCGTCGCCGATCCGGGCCAGGACCTGGCCGTCCTCCACGACCAGCACCCGGGTGGCCGGATCGGCCCAGGCGCGGGCCAGCCAGTCCGCGTCGGTTCGCAGGTGAGTCGTCCGCTCGACCTCGTGCCGGGTCAGCGCGATCGCGCCGGGCACGGTGATATGGGAGCCTGCCACGGGGCCAGGATACGTGTCAGGTCAGGCGGGCAGACTCGCGCTCCATCCGGCTAAGCCGGCCGCGATCACAGCGCCGCGAGTTCGTCCCAGAGGTAGGCCGCGGTCTGCGCGCCCTTGAGCAGCAACGCCATGTCCACCCGCTCGTTGGGCGCGTGAATGCGGTCCTCGTCCAGGCCGACCGCGACAAACACCAGCGGCGCGCCGAGGATGTCGGCCAGGTCCGCCTCGGGCCCGCTGCCGCCTTCCCTGGTGAACAGCACCTCCTGGCCGAACGCCCGCTCCATCGCCCGCTTGCCCGCCAGGACGGCCGGCGAATCGACCGGTGAGGACGAGGGCCTGACCCCCGGGCCGTCGACGGTCACCACGACGTCCAGCCCGGCGGGCTGGCGTTCGACCACGTACTGCCTGAGCATCCCGGCGACATCGGCCGGATCCTGGTGCGCCACGAGCCGGAACGACAGCTTCGCGTGAGCCTGGCTGGGCACGATCGTCTTGCCGCCCGGACCGGTGTGGCCGCCCCACATGCCGTTGATCTCGGCCGTCGGCCTCGCCCAGATCCGCTCGATCGTAGTGAACCCGGCCTCGCCGGCCGCGGCCCCGCTGTTGCCCGCGGTGGCCAGCCATGCCTTCTCGTCGAACGGCAGCCGGGCGAACAACTCGCGCTCCGCCGGCGTCAGCTCGGCGACCTTGTCGTAGTACCCCGGCAGCTGCACCCGGCCGTCCGCATCATGCAGCCCGGCGAGTAGTTCCGCCAATGCCTGCAGCGGGTTAGGAACGGCACCGCCGAACGAGCCGGAGTGCAGGTCCCGCTCGGGACCGTAGACGTCGATCCCGGCGTCGATCACGCCGCGCATTCCGGTGCACATGGACGGCACGTCCGCGGCCCACATCGTGGTGTCCGAGATGACGATGACATCGCAGCCGAGCCGGTCTCGCTCGCGCCGCAGCAGGTCAGCGAAGTGCGGCGAGCCGGACTCCTCCTCGCCCTCGATGATCAGCTTGAGCGTGACCGGCGGCGCGCTGGCCCCGTGACTGGCCAGCCACGCGCTGGTCCCGAGCGCGTGGAACAGCACCTGGCCCTTGTCGTCGGAGGCACCGCGGGCCAGGATCAGGCCGTCCTGCTCGGCCGGCGTGAACGGCGGTGAGTCCCACTCGGCCAGCGGTTCGACCGGCTGGACATCATGATGTCCGTAGACCAGCACCACCGGCGTGGCCAGATCGGCGGCCGGCCACTCGGCGTAGACGGCGGGCAGCCCGGGGCGCTCCGCGGTCCCCGTCTCCCAGATCTCGGTAACGGGGAATCCGCTCTGGCCGAGGTGCCCGGCCAGCCAGGCGACCGACCGCCGCACGTCCTGCGCGTGCGCCGGGTCGGCCGAGATCGACGGGATGGCCAGCCACTGCTTCAGCGCCGCGAAGAACTCGCCGGCGTGGGCGTCGATGTAGTCGCGGACGTCGGTTTCCATGCCCAGGCCCCTCGGGTTTCTCGCAGGCGATCCGGCCAGCCTCGCTGCCCGGTGCCGGGATCCGTGGCCGGGCGCGGCCGCGTGACGGCCGGTGCTGGTGGTTCCTGGCCGCACTCTAGCCGCTCGCCGGTGTGGGTGGGCCGGCCGGGACAACCCCCGTCTGCCTCGGGCTAAGCCGGCTCAGGCACGCCCTCGATCAGCTCGGCCAGGCCGCCGGCGTCGAGCAGGTCGGCGGGCCGCGCGGTCAGGTTCTCGCGTACGTAGTAGAACGCGGCCCTGACCTGCTCCACCGGCACATCGGCCAGCGCAGCCCAGGCCAGCCGGTAGGCCGCGAGCTGAACGGCCACGGCCCGTTCGTCGGCGCCCGGCCTGGGTGGCCGGCCGGTCTTCCAGTCGACGACGTCAAACCCGCCCCGGGAATCGTCGGCGAAGATCGCGTCGATCCGGCCCCGTACCAGCCGGTCGCCGACCTTGGACTCGAACGGCATCTCGACCTCGGCCGGCCAGCGCTGACCCCAGTCGCCGGCCTCGAACCGGGTCTTGAGCTCGGTGAGATCGGCGTCGTCGGCGACCAGGTCCGCGTCGACCGCGCCGGTCAGGTCGGCGGCGTCGATCAGGCTCATCTGGCCGAACCGCTCTTCCAGCCAGCGGTGGAAGGCGGTGCCGCGCTGAGCCCTCGGCGCCGGCGGCCTGGGCATCGGCCGGCGGATCCTGGCCGCCAGCTCGGCCGGGTCCCTCGCCATCGTGACCAGCGCGGACACGGCGATCCTGGGGGGCAGCTCGACCGGCACCGGCCCGTCGGGACGCCGCCTGGCCCGCTCGGCCAGCAGCAGGTCGGCGTCCGCGGCCCAGCCGGCCACCAGGTCCGCGTACCGCTCGGGCACCGACCCGGCCCCGGCGGCGACCTCATCCCCTGGGCCGACCGCGCCCCTGGCCTCAGCCCCGGCTCCGGCCCCCGCACCGGCACCGGCCGCGGCATCGGCCTGGAGCGCCGCCCGGACGAGGTCACCCGCCGCGCGCACCGCCTCGTACGACGGACCGCCAGGCGGGGGCGGCCAGGACGCGGTCAGCGGCTTGGCCAGCACCGGGTTCTCGGTGCCCTCCGGCGGCGGCTCGGCCCATTGCGCTACCTGGCCGGCTCCGTCCCGGCAGGCCTGCGCAACTTCCAGCAGGAACGACGAGGGGCCGAGCGGCGACTTGCCCGCGCCCCACCAGTAGCCGGTGCAGGCGAGCCAGTAGGCCGCCCTGGTCACGGCCACGTAGGCGAGCCGGCGTTCCTCGGCGAGGTTCCGCTCGGCGCACGCCCGGCCGAACGCGGCGACGGCCTCCGGCTCGAGCCCGGCCAGGGCCGGCAGGTCGGCTTCGTCCCCGCGCAGCCAGAACGGCAGCAGCCGCGGATTGTCCGTCCACCGCGTGCTCAGCCGCGGCCGGGCCGGGAAGTTCTGCGACCGGGACCCGGCGGACAGGCCTGGCACGATCACGGCGGGCCACTGCAGGCCCTTGGCCGAGTGGACGGTCGCCAGCTTGACCGCGTCGGCATCGCTGACCTGGCCCGCTTCCAGGCCGAACTCCTCGGTCTCGGCCGCCGTGAGGTAAGCCAGGAACGCGCCGAGGGTGGGCTCCTGCGCGTCCCCGGCGAAGGCCGCCGCGGCGTCGGCGAACGCGTCCAGGTCGGCCCGCGCTGCGGCCGGGCGCGGCCCGGGCCGCGCGGCGACCTCGACATCCAGCC